>JAJUHJ010000038.1 GCA_029279965.1 Phyllobacteriaceae bacterium | reverse complement strand
CGCCGATCACCTGGGCGTCAGTTTCGATGAAACGTCTCGCGAGGCCGATCTGGAGGCCGTTGCCCAGCTTCTCGGTATCGCCGTACCGAAGGATGCCGAGCCCATTGCCCCTGCTCCACCGCGCGGCGGAACCTTCCTCACACAGCCGGTCTTTCACGAGAATCGCTCGGAAACCGAGATGATGCGCTTCCTGCGCCGGCTGGCCGACAAGGACCTGGCGCTCGACCGCGCCATGATCCCGCTTGGCTCATGCACGATGAAGTTGAATGCTGCCGCGGAGATGATGCCGGTGAGTTGGCCGGAGGTGAACGGCTTGCATCCCTTTGCGCCCGATGATCACACGAAGGGATTTCGGCGCATGATGTCGGAGCTCGAAGAATGGTTGGGTGAGATTACGGGGTTTGATGCCGTCTCGCTCCAGCCCAACGCGGGCAGCCAGGGAGAATATGCGGGGCTTCTGGCCATTCGCCGATATCACCGGGAGCGCGGTGAAGGTGCGCGCGACGTGTGCCTCATTCCCTCATCCGCGCATGGCACGAACCCGGCATCGGCATCCATGGCCGGCATGCGTGTGGTCGTCGTGCGTTGCACGGAGGATGGCGATATCGACCAGGCGGATCTACGGGCCAAGGCGGCCGAGCACGCTGATCGTCTGGCCGTCCTGATGGTCACCTATCCATCCACGCACGGCGTGTTCGAGGAAGGGATACGCGACATGTGCGCCGTCATCCATGAATATGGAGGCCAGGTCTATTTCGACGGTGCGAACCTCAACGCGCTTGTGGGTCTCTCGCGGCCTGGAGATCTGGGCGCCGATGTGTGCCATATGAACCTTCACAAAACCTTCTGCATTCCGCATGGCGGTGGCGGTCCCGGCGTCGGCCCCATTGGAGTGAAGGAACATCTGAAACCCTATCTCCCCGGCCATCGCTCGCACGGCACTGCGCATCCCGTGGCGGCCGCTCCTTTCGGCAGCGCCTCCATCCTGCCGATCACCTGGATGTACATCCGCATGATGGGCGCCGATGGGCTGAAACGCGCGACGGAGATGGCAATCTTCAACGCCAACTATATCGCCGAGCGGCTGAAGGCGCATTATCCCGTCCTCTACAAGGGGCGGAATAGCCGGATCGCACATGAGTGCATCCTTGACACCCGCGTGCTGAGGGAGCGCGCTGGAATCACGGTGGAAGATATCGCTAAACGCCTTGTGGATTATGGCTTTCACGCGCCCACAATGTCTTGGCCGGTTCCGGGAACGCTGATGGTTGAACCCACCGAATCTGAGCCCAAGACTGAACTAGACCGTTTTTGCGAAGCCATGATCTCCATTGCCGGCGAAGCAGAAAGGGTGGAAAAGGGTGAGTGGCCGCTGGACGACAACCCCTTTGTCAATGCCCCGCACACCTCGTCTGATCTGACGGCGGACAACTGGACACACCCGTATTCGCGTGCACAGGCGGCATTTCCCGCCGGCGGGATGGATCCGGCCACAAAGTTCTGGCCGCCCGTCTCGCGCATCGACAATGTTGTCGGTGACCGCAATCTTGTTTGTGCCTGTCCGCCCATAGATGCCTTGGCCAGCTAATGAGACACGTTAACGAACATCAGTGCTGCTGTTAACAAACCTCTGGCATTCTGCAGTTGGCCTTGTGCCGCCCTTTTGTTACAGGCGTGGATCGGCTATCGAACGGAACCGGAACGGCATTCGCCTTGCGATCGCAAGCATGGCAAAATCACGCTGATTCGTGGGGTACGGGAAACTATTCTGTATGGACGACACCAACGACCTCTTTGCCGCTCTTAATTCGGGCGCTGAACGCCTCAAGGAAGCGGAGGCGCCCGTCCGCACACGCAAGGCGGCGCGGACGGCTTCGCTGCCGCAGGATGGTGGCGACAGTTACAGCGCCGCCGATATCGAGGTGTTGGAAGGGCTGGAGCCGGTCCGACGGCGGCCGGGCATGTATATCGGCGGTACGGACGACAAGGCTCTTCATCATCTTTTCGCAGAAGTCATCGACAACTCGATGGACGAGGCGGTAGCGGGGCACGCCAGCTTCATCGAGGTCGAGCTCGACGCCGAAGGTTTTCTTACTGTCACCGACAATGGCCGCGGCATTCCCGTTGATCCGCACCCGAAGTTCAAGAACAAGTCCGCGCTCGAAATCATTATGACCACGCTGCATGCGGGCGGAAAGTTCGATTCCAAGGTCTATGAGACCTCTGGAGGCCTGCATGGGGTCGGTGTGTCCGTGGTCAATGCGCTATCAGAGACGCTGGAGGTGGAGGTTGCCCGTAATCGGCAACTCTACCGTCAGCGTTTTTCCAGAGGCAAGACGCAGGGCGGTCTTGAAGCGCTCGGGGAGGTTCACAACCGTCGCGGCACGCGGGTGCGCTTCAAGCCCGATGCGGAAATCTTTGGCGCGAATGCGGCCTTTCAGCCTGCCCGAATCTACCGCATGGCGCGCTCCAAGGCCTATCTCTTCGGAGGCGTGGAAATCCGCTGGAGTTGCGACCCCTCGCTCCTCAAGGAAAAGGACGAGACGCCAGCAAAGGCCACCTTTCATTTTCCCGGTGGCCTCAAGGACTTCCTCGCTGCTTCTCTCGACGGTGAATTTCAGGTCACCCGCGAGGTCTTCGCGGGGCGGAGCGAAAAGCGCGGCGGCCACGGTGCGGTGGAGTGGGCCGTCACGTGGTACGGGGGCGATGCCTTTCTCGACTCCTACTGCAACACCGTGCCCACACCCGAAGGTGGAACGCACGAACTGGGGATGCGCAGCGCGCTCCTGAGAGGCCTGCGCGGCTATGCCGAACTCACAGGTAATAAGCGCGCCTCCGTCATTACGGCCGAAGACGTGATGATCTCGGCGGCAGGCATGTTGTCGGTCTTCGTGCGCGAGCCTGAATTCGTCGGACAGACCAAGGATAAGCTCGCGACCGCTGCCGCAACCCGCATGGTCGAGAACGCGGTACGGGACCCGTTCGATCACTGGCTTGCCGACAACCCTGCCGAAGCTTCCAAGCTGCTCGATTGGGTAATCGCCCGTGCCGACGAGCGCTTGCGTCGCCGCCAGGAGCGGGAAGTCAACCGCAAGAGTGCCGTGCGAAAGCTGCGGCTTCCGGGTAAGCTGGCCGACTGCACGATGAGCGCGGCGGCCGGTGCGGAGATCTTTATCGTCGAAGGCGATTCGGCCGGCGGCTCTGCCAAGCAGGCGCGGGATCGTGCATCCCAGGCCGTTTTGCCGCTGCGTGGAAAGATACTCAACGTGGCGAGTGCCGGCTCCGGCAAGCTTGCGGCCAACCAACAGATTGCCGATATCATTCAGGCTCTGGGTTGCGGCACCCGGTCGAAATACCGCGAAGAGGACCTGCGCTATGAGCGCGTCATCATCATGACGGACGCCGATGTGGATGGTGCCCACATCGCCTCATTGCTTATCACCTTCTTCTACCAGGAGATGCCGCAGCTCATCTCGGGCGGCCATCTGTTTCTCGCCGTGCCACCGCTTTACAAGCTCAGCCAGGGCGGCAAGACCATGTATGCGCGCGACGACAAGCATAAGGATGAGCTTTTGAATTCGGAGTTCACCGGCCGTGGCAAGGTGGAGATCGGCCGTTTCAAGGGGCTTGGTGAGATGATGCCGGCGCAGCTCAAGGAAACCACGATGCACCCGAAGCATCGTACATTGCTGCGCATCGATGTGCTGGACAGTGTCGAGGCCACGAAAATGGCGGTTGATGCCCTGATGGGCACCAAACCCGAGGCGCGCTTCCGCTTCATTCAGGAAAACGCCGAGTTCGTGGAGGAACTGGATCTTTAGCGCGCCGGGCGTCTTTTTGGGCGCACGAGGACGCGCTAGCTAGAACGCCAGGACACGCTATCTCATTGAAGCTACGCATCGTGCTTTCCGAAAATCGATCCAGATTTTCGGGCCGATGCTGTAGAATGTTCGTGGCCGGAGAGATTGCCTGAGCGCCCGTCGATGAGACGTGCCCCTTAAGCCGGACATCTTCCGGCAGAGCCATTGTGCCCGTTCGGGCTCCCTATACGACCTCGGGATAAAGCACTTCGACAATCGTCGCAGCATCGTGGCGCGCATCAAGCATGCCGAAAGTGGATCTCCACTGGCCGGCGAGCCGCGTTTCAATGAATGCGTCGGCCACCTGGCCCGCTCCCATCCGCTTGAGCTCGGCGGCAGCGGCAGCGAGCGCCATCTGCTCGGCGAGAATGCGGGCTGCCCCTTCGTCGCTTTCGCAAACGCGCATGGCCGCGCGCAAGACCTCGACCGTGCCGGAGCCGGTCTTGCCGAGGTCGCGCGCGATGCCCTCGAGCACTTCGTCGAAAAGCGCTCCGTTGCGCGTCAGCACCCGCACGAGGTCGAGCGCCATGACGTTGCCGGAACCCTCCCAAATGGCATTGACCGGCGCCTCGCGATAATAGCGGGCAAGTGGCGCTTCCTCGACATAGCCATTGCCGCCCAGGCACTCCATTGCCTCATAGACGACCGCCGGTGCGATCTTGCAGACCCAGTATTTCGTCACTGGCGTCATTACCCGCGCGAATGCGGCCTCGGCGCGGTCTGCCGCCGCCACGTCAAAGGCTCGTGCAAGGCGGAAGGCGAGCGCGGTGGCGGCCGCCACATCAAGCGCCATATCAGCCAGCACACGGCTCATCAGAGGCTGGTCGACAAGCGATTTGCCGAACACCCGCCGATGACGTGTATGGTGGACGGCTTCCGCAACTGCCGCCCGCATCAGTCCCGCTGAGGCAATGGCGCAGTCGAGCCGCGTCAGAGTGACCATGTCCATGATGGTGCGGATGCCAGCTCCAGGCTCCCCCACGAGGTAACCAAGCGCATCCTCGAATTCCACCTCGCAGGATGCATTGGAACGATTCCCAAGCTTATCCTTGAGGCGCTGAAAGCGAAAACCATTCGCCGTGCCGTCATCCCGCAGCCTCGGAAGAAGAAAACACGTCAGCCCTTCCCTCGCCTGCGCCAGAACCAGGAAAGCATCGCTCATAGGCGCGGACATGAACCATTTGTGCCCATCGAGCCGGAAAAGCCCTCCGCCGGCCGGTTCGGCGCTGGTGGAGTTGGCGCGCACGTCGGTGCCGCCCTGCTTCTCCGTCATGCCCATACCCATGGTCACGCCCGGCTTCTGTGCGGCGGGACGATTGGAATGATCGTATTTCCGCGAGATTACGCGCGGAGCCCACGCCCGGAAAAGATCGGGTGCCGCCATTAGCGCGGCAAGCGCGGCACTGGTCATGGTGAGCGGACACAGATGCCCGCATTCGAGCTGGGCGGTAAGGTAGAAACGCGCTGCCCTCACCTGATGCCGCTGGCCCTTTTCCTCCTCGCTGTCCTCCCAGATGGAGGAGTGCAGGCCTGCACCCACCGACCGCCGCATCAGGGCGTGATATGAGGGGTGAAACTCGACGAGGTCCAAGCGCCGGCCATACCGGTCGTGGGTGCGAAGCGCAGGCGTTTGCGTGTTGGCGAGGCGGGCAAGCTCCTGCGCTTCCTGCGCGCGTGCAAAGCGGCCAAGGACCTCAAGCTCCTTGCGAACCGAGATGGAGAAATTCTCTCCCAACTGGATCAGGAGCGGGTCGGACCGCCAGGCACTGGTGCCTGCGATGGGTGGCGACTGATTCACAACTTCGTGATTCACGAAAAATCCTTTGTCTTCGGGCACGCGTCAGCCCCGCTTATGAAAAGCCGGCCCGTTCGACTGATAGATATGCACAATTCACGGAAAGCTTAACTCTTTCATCAGGCGAAGAAAATGACGGGAAGAAACCGCGCACAAGGAATTGCCTGTTGCCTGCGATGCGCGGGAGGCCTATAGCCCCGGTTCAAGATGACGGACGCGCCCGGATTTCCTCTCTACCCACACCGCCACCTGCTGGGCATCAACTCACTGTCGCCCGTCGACATTGAGCTGTTGCTCGACCGGGCCGATGCCGCCGTTGCCGTTTCTCGAAGACCGGAAAAAAAGCTCGCCACCTTGCGGGGGCGCACGCAGATCAATCTTTTCTACGAGGCTTCCACCCGCACCCAATCATCGTTCGAGCTGGCCGGGAAACGGCTTGGTGCCGACGTGATGAACATGTCCGTTGCAAGTTCCTCAACCAAGAAGGGCGAGACGCTGCTGGACACGGCAATGACGTTGAACGCCATGCGGCCGGATATTCTGGTGATTCGCCATTCTTCCGCGGGTGCGGCTGCGCTCCTGGCGCAGAAGGTCGCCTGCTCCGTCGTCAATGCCGGAGACGGTGCACACGAACATCCCACCCAGGCGCTCCTCGACGCGCTGACCATCCGTCGGGCGAAGGGCAGGCTGGCCGGCCTCGTCATTGCAATCTGCGGAGATGTGCTGCATTCGCGCGTTGCCCGGTCCAACATCATCCTGCTCAATGCGATGGGGGCGCGTGTGCGGGTGATTGCACCCTCCACCCTGCTGCCCGCCGGTATCGGACGGATGGGCGTCGAGCCGTTCACCAGCATGAAGGAAGGACTGTCGGGAGCCGACGTGGTGATGATGCTGCGGCTGCAGCGCGAGCGCATGGCGGGGACGTTCGTACCCTCTGTACGAGAATATTTCCGCTTCTATGGCCTTGACGCACAAAAGCTGGCGGTGGCGAAGGAAGACGCGCTGGTGATGCATCCCGGCCCCATGAACCGTGGTGTCGAGATCGCTTCCGACGTGGCCGACGGCCCGCGCAGCCTGATTCAGGAACAGGTTGAGATGGGTGTCGCCGTTCGCATGGCGGTGATGGAGGCTCTGCTCGATACGCGTCATAGCGGAGGCGAGTCATGACCGTCACCGTGTTTGAAAACGCCCGTATCATCGACCCCGCCCGCGGGCTGGACGAAAACGGCACTGTGATCGTGGAAGGCAGCATCATTCGCGCGGCTGGAGCCGACGCGAAGAACCAGGGTGTCCCGGAAGGGGCAAACGTCATAAATTGTGCCGGCAAGGCTGTGCTTCCTGGTCTCATCGATGCGCGGGTGTTCGTCGGCGAACCGGGCGCGGAGCACCGTGAAACCATTGCCTCGGCCAGCAACGCGGCGGCGGCCGGCGGCGTGACGTCCATCATTATGATGCCGGATACCACACCGGTCATTGATGATGTCGCGTTGGTGGAGTTCGTTTTGCGCAGCGCGCGCGAGACAGCGTTGGTCAACGTCTTTCCCGCCGCAGCCGTCACCAAGGGCTTGGCAGGAACGGAATTGAGCGAATTCGGCCTGCTGCGCGAAGCGGGTGCGGTGGCGCTCACCGAAGGCCGCAATACCATTGCCAGCGCACTCGTTATGCGACGGGCGCTTACCTATGCCAGCGACATGGGAATGATCCTCGCCCACAGCACGCAAGACCCGGATCTGGTGTCCTCGGGGGTAATGAATGAGGGGCTGCTTGCAAGCTGGCTCGGTCTGCCGGGCATCCCGCGCGAAGCCGAAACCATTCCGTTGACGCGCGACCTGATGCTCGCCGCGCTCACCGGGGCACGGTATCATGCGGCCGAGATTTCCACTGCCATGTCCGCCTCGGCCGTCAGCCAAGCGAAGGATCGGGGCACGAAGGTTACAGCCGGGACCAGCATCAACAATTTGTGCCTCAACGAAAATGACGTGGGCGAGTATCGCACGTTCTTCCGACTCTCCCCTCCTTTGCGCGGGGAGGATGACCGAATGGCCCTTGTCGAGGCCCTGAGGAATGGCACGGTCGACATTATTCACTCGTCCCATGATCCACAGGACGTCGATACAAAGCGGCTGCCGTTTTCCGAGGCGGAAGCGGGTGCAATCGGCCTTGAAACGCTGCTTGCGGCGGCGCTCAGGCTCTATCACTCGGATCAGGTGCCGCTCCTGCGTCTCGTCGAAGCGATGACAAGCGCTCCCGCACGCCTTTTCGGCCTTCCAGGCGGTACGTTGGCGCCCGGTGCGCCCGCAGATCTCATCGTGGTCGATCTCGATGCGCCCTGGCTCGTACGCGAGGCAGACATCCGTTCGCTGTCCAAGAACACCGCTTTCGAAGGTGCGCGCATGCAGGGACGGGTCTTGCAAACCATGGTTGCAGGACGCACAGTATTTTCTGCCTGATCATGAATTGTTGAAGCTATTTCCATGCTGCTGTTTCACCGACGTTATACAATACCGGCACTCGCCGCCTCGGTTGTGCGTTATTATCATCAACCGGGGACACACGGATGCCGGATATGACGGCCTGGCAGACTGCCCTGCCCTTTCTCTTTGCTGCGCTGCTGTTCGGTTACTTGCTGGGTTCGATCCCCTTTGGCTTCATTCTCACGCGCATGGCAGGAGGAGGAGATCTGCGCAGCATCGGTTCCGGCAACATCGGGGCGACCAACGTGCTGCGCACGGGCAGGAAGACGCTCGCCGCGCTTACGCTTCTACTCGATGCGCTGAAAGGAACGGCTGCCGTCCTCCTTGCCGGCCACTACGGCCAGAACTTCGCGATCGCAGCGGGATTCGGCGCATTTCTCGGGCATCTCTTTCCCGTTTGGCTTGGTTTCAGAGGGGGCAAAGGCGTCGCGACCTATCTGGGTGTGTTGATCGGCATAGCGTTGCCGGGCGCGTTGGTCTTCGCAGTCGTATGGCTGGGAACGGCACTTCTGACACGCTATTCCTCGCTGGCAGCGCTCGTCGCCGCCGTGTGCGTGCCCATTGCCTTGTTTCTGCTTGGCCATTTCCTGCCCGCACAGCTTTTTCTTATTCTCAGCCTGATCGTCTTCATAAGGCACCGGGCAAACATTGCCCGACTGATTCAAGGCAGCGAATCGCGCATTGGAGCCAAAGGGTGAGCCCGGGCCCCGCAGCCGGCGCCGAGCACCGGCTCAATGATGCGCAGCGCCGCGCCTGGTTGCGTCTCATCCGCACGGAGAACGTCGGACCCGTCAGCTTCCGTCAGCTCATCAATCGCTTCGGCTCAGCCGAGACGGCGCTGGAGCAACTGCCCGAACTTGCCCGCAAGGGCGGTGCGCGCCGGATCAGAATCCCGGCCGAAGATGAGATCGACCGAGAGCTGGAGACGGCCCATCGCATGGGCGCGCGATTCGTGGCGATATCCGAGGCGGATTATCCACCGCTGCTTGCGCAGGTGGATTATCCGCCGCCGCTGATAGCGGCGAAGGGCCGGCTGGACCTTTTGCGCGCGCCCTCTCTAGCCGTTGTCGGTGCGCGCAACGCCTCATTGTCCGGTATCAAATTGGCCCAGCGGCTTGCCGCGGAGTTGGGCAGAGCGGGGTATGTCGTCGCTTCCGGTCTAGCGCGCGGCATTGACGCGGCCGCGCATGAAGGGAGTCTCAATACAGGCACGGTGGCTGTTCTTGCCGGCGGGCTCGATCGCCCCTACCCGCCCGAGAATGACCGGCTGCTGGCTCAGATCTCCGAGCGCGGCGTTGTCGTCTCGGAAATGCCGTTTGGCTGGACGCCGCGCGCCAAAGATTTCCCCCGGCGAAACCGGATCGTTGCCGGTGTTTCCTATGGACTTCTTGTGGTAGAGGCGGCAACCCGTTCGGGTTCGCTGATCAGCGCACGTCTGGCCAATGAAATGGGAAGACTCGTATTCGCTGTTCCGGGTTCGCCGCTTGACCCACGCGCAGCCGGTACGAACCGGCTGTTGAAGGATGGCGCCATTCTGGTGACGAGCACAACGGATATCCTCGAAGCCATCGCTCCCCTGCGGGACCAACCGTCACCTAGAGACTTAACCTTGGAGGAGCCGTCCGACTTTGCATCGACTGCCCCTCCTGGAGACGACGATCGTGCCCGTGTGCTGGAGGCGCTTGGCCCCACCCCGACCAGTGTGGACGAGATTATCAATCACACCGGTCTTCATCCGGCGCAATTGTCACTCATCCTGTTGGAGCTCACCATGGCCGGGCGGCTTGAGCGGCATTCAGGCGGTGCCGTTTCCCTTCTGCTGGAGGTTTCCTGACTTGACGTCAACGTCATAATCAGCCTGCCTGCCGTAGATCACATCGCTTGCCTCGATGCATGCCATCTCGATCAGGTAGGCGAGCATGGTACAGTCCTCGCCCTTGGCGAGTTCACGCAGTTGAGCCAGCATTGCCTGGATGTACTCGATCGTGTCACGTTGCATACCTCGATATGGTCTCCGGCCCATGCGACCACGCTCCCATCTTCGTGAAGCGATAAGCCGCCGCATCCCCGCATTCCGGCCTGTCTTCGTTGCCGCCGCGATCTTCCGCCTACCCGTTTAACCCTTTGCTTGGGACCCAAAGCGAACATACACTCGGATTATGCACAAATAAAATGTAAAAGTTTCAAATACACAGCCCGAGCTTTCATGTCCTGCATCCCCGTCGAATGCCATTTGGGGCCTTGACCGCGAGGGAAAGCACAGCCATGTCACGTGCTGGCCGTGCGGAGGCGCACGGGCTGCTTGCCGCGGTGGCAACGACCGCGCGCAGAACAGGATATTGCCAGGGATATGGAAGTCGTCATCGTCGAGTCGCCGGCCAAGGCGAAAACCATCAATAAATATCTGGGCAAGGACTACACGGTCCTGGCCTCGTTTGGCCATGTGCGCGATCTGCCCGCCAAGGACGGGTCGGTACGGCCGGACGAGGATTTCGCCATGTCCTGGAGTGTGGACAGTCCCTCCGCCAAGCGGCTCAACGATATCGCAAAAGCGGTAAAAAACGCCGATGGCGTCATCCTTGCCACCGACCCGGATCGTGAGGGAGAAGCGATTTCCTGGCATGTGTTGGAGGTTTTGCGCCAGAAGCGTGCCATAAAGGACAAGCCTGTTCGCCGCGTGGCTTTCAATGCCATTACCAAGCAGGCCGTGCGGGACGCTTTCGATGCTCCGCGTGAGATCGACGTCTCGCTGGTTGACGCGTATCTCGCTCGCCGCGCACTTGACTATCTGGTCGGCTTCACGCTCTCGCCGGTTCTATGGCGAAAGTTGCCGGGCGCGCGTTCCGCCGGCCGGGTACAGTCCGTGGCCCTTCGCCTCGTCTGCGACCGGGAGGCGGAGATCGAACGCTTCGTGCGTGAGGATTACTGGCAGATCGCCGCTATTCTCACCACGCCGCGCCAGGAGAATTTCGAGGCGCGGCTGACGGCCTTCGAAGGCAAGAAGCTGCAGAAGCTGGATATCAAAAGCCAGGAGCAGGCCGACGATATCAAAGCCATGCTGGAGGGAGCCACTTTCACGGCTGTGTCTGTAGAGGCCAAACCGACACGGCGTAATCCGGCTCCCCCTTTTACCACCTCCACCATGCAGCAGGCGGCTTCTTCACGGCTTGGATTCTCCGCCGCTCGCACCATGCAGACCGCTCAACGCCTTTATGAGGGCGTTGATATCGGTGGGGAGACGACGGGTCTCATCACCTATATGCGTACCGACGGAGTGCAGATGGACCCGGAGGCCCTCGGCCATGCGCGCGCGCAAATCGCGCGCGGGTTCGGGGATCGCTATCTGCCGGAAAAGGCGCGCCACTACTCTGTGAAGGCCAAAAACGCCCAGGAAGCGCACGAAGCCATCCGCCCGACGGATTTTTCGCGCACGCCGGAGGAGGCCCGCAAATATCTCGATGCCGACCAGGCGCGCCTTTACGAGATGATTTGGAAGCGCGCGATCGCCAGCCAGATGCAGCCGGCGGAGATCGAGCGTACGACCGTTGAGATCGAGGCCGCGAACGGCGATCGCCGGGCTGGGTTGCGCGCTACCGGTTCTGTCATCCGCTTCGAGGGCTTTCTGGCGGCCTATGCGATTGAAAAAGACGATGACGCGGAGGACGAGGAAAACCGTCGGCTGCCGGATATCCGGCCAGATGAGGCGTTGGCTCGCGACGAGATCAATGCCACGAAGCATACAACCGAGCCGCCGCCGCGCTATACGGAAGCCACCCTCATCAAGAAGATGGAGGAGATCGGCATCGGCCGGCCGAGCACGTACACCCCCACGCTGAAGACCCTGCAGGACCGCGATTACGTCGTCATCGACAAACGCCGCCTGATCCCTCAGCCCAAGGGCCGCATCGTGATCGGCTTTCTGGAAAACTTCTTCCGCCGTTATGTGGAATACGACTTCACCGCCAATCTGGAGGAAAAACTCGACGAGATCTCCGACGGCAAGCTGTCGTGGAAGGATGTGCTACGCGATTTCTGGAAAGACTTTTCCGGCGCGGTGGAGGATATCAAGGGTCTGCGCGTTTCCGAGGTCCTCGATGTTCTCAACGAGGAGCTTGCCCCGCTGGTCTTCCCGCCCCGAGAAGATGGCGGTGATCCGCGCATCTGCCCGAAATGCGGCACGGGGAACCTGTCGCTGAAACTTGGCCGGTACGGTGCCTTCGTCGGCTGCTCCAACTACCCCGAATGCGGCTACACGCGCCAGCTCGGGGAGAATGGCGACAATGGCGAAGCGGAAGCGGGGTTGAACGGCAATACAGTGCTCGGGACCGACCCTCTAACGGATGAGGAGATCACGCTGCGATCGGGTCGCTTCGGACCGTATGTACAACGTGGCGACGGCAAGGAAGCCAAACGTGCGAGCTTGCCGAAGGGATGGACGCCCGACAGCATCGACCGCGAACGCGCGCTGGCCCTTCTGTCTCTGCCACGCGATGTCGGGCAGCATCCTGAAACCGGTAAGATGATCTCCGCGGGCATCGGCCGTTACGGTCCCTTCCTGCTGCATGACGGCACCTATGCCAATCTGGAATCGGTCGAGGACGTCTTTTCGGTTGGCCTCAACCGGGCAGTTTCGCTGATCGCGGAAAAGAAGGCGAAGGGGCCGCGCGGGCGTGCCAAGCCTGCGGCTCTGAAGGAACTGGGGGAACATCCTGACGGCGGCGCCATTACGGTTCGCGACGGCCGCTATGGCCCGTATGTGAATTTCGGCAAGGTGAACGCCACCCTTCCCAAGGGCAAGGATCCGATGTCGGTGACGAAGGAAGAGGCGCTGGAACTGATTGCCGCCAAGTCCGCAAAGGGCGGCAAGAAGCCGGCGCGGCGGAAAGCGAAAGCGAACTGATTTGGCTCGCACGAGAGCAGAACACACCGCGCCGGGCTCCAGCACCGCCCCTCACCTACCCTCGCGTGAGGACGTTCTGCGCTTCATCTCGGAAAATCCGGACCGCTCTGGCAAGCGCGAGATCGCCAAGGCATTCGGCCTGAAAGGAGGCGATCGCATCTGGCTCAGGGACATGCTGCGCGAGCTGGAGCAAGAGGGGCTTTTGAAGCGGAAACGCCGTCGTCACATGCGGCCCGGTACCCTGCCGCACGTCGTGGTTTTGGATATCTTTTCGCGAGACGCCGAAGGCGGCCTTCTCGCCCGTCCGGCCGAGCAGCAAGAGGACGAGGACGCGCCGGTTCCTCTGGTAACCATCCGTCCGCAACGGGGCGGTCGCAGACCGGCCGCTGGTGTCGGTGACCGGGTGCTTGCCCGCGTGTACCCCAACGAGGCGGAGACCGGTCCCGCCTATGACGGCCGGGTGATGAAAATCTTCGAGAAGCGCAGGCGCGCGGTGCTGGGTGTTCTGCGCGAGGCGGCCGATGGCTCCCTGCGTATCGAGCCGGTGGAGCGGCGCCAGCCGGAGCTGATCGTCGACGAGGCCTTCCGCAAGGACGCCAAGAACGGCGATCTTGTAGAGGTCGAACCTGTTTCCCGTGGCCGCTACGGGCTTTCCAAGGCCAAGGTTCTGGAGGTGGTAGGATCGATCGCCAGCGAAAAGGCGGTATCGCTGATCGCCATCCATGCGCATGAGATCCCGCACATTTTCCCGGACCGTGTCCTGGAAGAAGCCAATGCGGCCGCACCCGCGCAGCTTGCCGGCCGCGAAGATTGGCGCAAGGTCCCGCTTGTCACCATTGATCCGCCGGACGCCAAGGATCATGACGATGCCGTATTCGCCGAAGCCGATACGGATGAGAAGAACCATGGCGGCTACATCGTCACCGTCGCGATCGCCGACGTCGCCTACTATGTGCGCCCTGATTCCGCGCTCGACCGGGAGGCGCTGAGGCGTGGAAATTCGGTCTATTTTCCGGACCGGGTGGTCCCGATGCTCCCGGAACGCATTTCCAACGATCTGTGTTCGCTGCGTGAGGGAGAGGCTCGTCCTGCGCTTGCCGTGCGCATGCGGTTTTCACCTGCAGGACGCAAAATCGGGCACAGCTTTCACCGCGTGATGATGCGGTCGGCCGGCAGTCTCTCTTATGAAGAGGCGCAGGCAGCTATGGACGGAAAGTGCGATGACAAGACCGGACCGCTTCTGGAAACGGTGCTGCGCCCACTTTTCAATGCCTATGCCATGCTCAAGCGCGGGCGCGCTGCACGCGAGCCGCTGGAACTCGATCTGCCGGAACGCAAGATCCTGCTGAAACCGGACGGAACGGTGGAGCGCGTCATCGTGCCGCCGCGCCTTGACGCGCACAAGCTGATAGAAGAGTTCATGATTCAGGCCAACGTGGCGGCCGCCGAAACACTGGAGGCTGCCCGTCAAGCATTGATTTACCGCGTGCACGATCAACCCTCTCTGGCGAAACAGGAAGCATTGCGAGAGTTTCTGGCCACGATCGGCATCTCGCTTGCGCGCGGTGCAGCTCTTCGACCGGCCCAGTTCAACGGCATTCTTGCGCGCGTGGAAGGTTCCGAGCACGAGCAACTTGTCAGCGAGGTCGTACTGCGGTCTCAGAGCCAAGCCATTTACACGACCGACAATATTGGCCATTTCGGCCTCAACTTGCGCCGTTATGCGCATTTCACCTCACCCATTCGGCGCTATGCTGACTTGATCGTCCACCGGGCGCTGATTGCTGCCAAGGGATTCGGCGAGGATGGGTTGCGTGAGGCCGATGCCGAACGTCTCGAGGAGATTTCCGCGCTCATCTCAGCCACGGAGCGGCGCGCCATGGCGGCCGAGCGCGAGACCGTCGACAGGCTTGTTGCCGAACATCTCGCCGGGCGGAAAGGAGAGGAGTTTTCCGCGCGCATATCGGGCGTCACCAAAGCAGGCGTCTTCGTGCTGCTGCCCGAATATGGTGCGGATGGGTTTATCCCCATCTCTACTCTTGGCGACGACTATTATATCTACGACGAACCGCGCCATGCGGTGATCGGTCAGAAAAGCGGCCGAGGATTTCAACTTGGCAACAGCGTGGACGTGCGTCTCGTCGAGGTTGCGCCTCTTGCAGGGGCTATGCGCTTCGAGATGGTGAGCGATCCTTTCCGCCTGCCGGGCTCCTCCAAGTCGCTGCACAAAGCCAAACGTGGTGTCGCTCGTGGCGCCAAACGCAGAGCCCGCCCGACCGGCGGCAGGAGAAGATGATGGAAGAGCGGATCTTTGGCGGTGGCGACAAGCAGGAAGAGCGATCTGTTTTCGAGGCCATGCGGCGCGGGCTTTCCGGAAAATGCCCGCACTGTGGGCAAGGCCGGCTGTTCCGGGCCTACTTGAAAACCGTCGATCAGTGTCGGGATTGTGGAGAAGATATCCATCACCACCGCGCGGACGATCTTCCGGCCTATCTCGTGATCGTCGTCGTGGGTCACGTGGTCGTTGGCGCCTTCATGGTCATTGAGGCGGCAACGGCCTGGCCCACTTGGCTACATCTGACCATCTGGGCGCCGATCACGCTCCTTCTATCGCTCGCGCTGATTGGTCCGATCAAGGGCGCTGTCGTCGGGCTTCAATGGGCACTCAGGATGCATGGCTTCGGCGACGAGGAGGACGTGCTCGAAACGCACCCCGAGCTGTGAGCGTGGAATGGCGAATCGAGGTGTGGACGGGCTGACGCGCGCTGAACTCGATGCAGTCGAAGCAGCAAGCATAGTTCGTGACGGGAAGCCTTTGCGGGCGCGTGATGCAGCCAGCCTCATCGTCGTGGATCGGCGCGGCAGCGAAAATTTCGTGCTGATGGGGCGGCGTCATCATGGCCATGCTTTCATGCCAGGACGTTTTGTCTTTCCCGGCGGACGCACCGATCCGGCCGATGGGCGCATCGCCGTTGCAGCCGATCTCAATCCGGCAGAAGAGGTCAGGTTGGTTGGAGGAGGCGTTCGCGCCACCCCTGCCCGGGCCAAAGCGATCGCTCTTTCCGCGATTCGCGAGACATATGAGGAAGCTGGCCTCCTCATTGGCAATATGGCGTCATTTCGTACAAGAAGCCCGCATTGGCAGGAGTTCGTCGAACAAAGCGTACAGCCGGCTCTTGATGGTCTGCGTTATATCGGGCGGGCTATAACCCCGCCCGGGCGCGTACGCCGTTACGATACTCGCTTTTTCGCTGTCTGGCGTGAATATGTGGCAGTGGAGCTTGTAGACACGCCCACCAGCGAATTGGAGGAGATTGCCTGGTTGCCCATCCGCGAAGCCAAGGCTCTCGATGTTGCCGCGATAACGTGGACCGTGCTCGATGAATTAGAAAGGCGTCTGGCGATGGACCCGGCGCTGTCGCCGGGCGCTCCGGTCCCATTCTACGCGATGCGAGGGGGGCGCTTTAAGCGGATAATACTGTAGGCGCTCACCTGTGAGCAGGGCTGGAACCCCGACATGGACTTGACATTCCAGCCCTTGTCTTTATGTGTGCCGCAAGTTTTCCGCGCCCTGCCGTAAACGGTCTCGGGCCGCCCATCACACCAGAAACGGACGAAGACCATGGCCAAGGCCACGACCATCAAGATCAAGCTTCAGTCGACGGCCGATACCGGCTACTTCTATGTCACGAAGAAGAACAGCCGTACCATGACCGAGAAGATGACGAAGCGCAAATACGACCCAGTTGCGCGCAAGCACGTTGAGTTTAGGGAAGCAAAGATCAAATAGGCTTTCGCCTCATTGTTACGACCATGTAACGGCGTCCGTTCGGGCGCCGTTTTTGCGTCTGCTGACGGCAGCGGCCGACGCAGGCTCACCATACAACATCAGCGAGATCAAGATTTCAGAAGGAATTGGGGGCCGGTCGGCAACTGGTGCGGTACGAGGAGGCCACTATCCAGCGCCAACCGGCCAACCCCACGGACCCAGGAGATGCGGCGGACCTGAGCATCATGGGGCATGTGCGGTGAAGCCTCCTCCCCTCGCGAGGCTCCACCTTGAGTTGCGTGCGCACACTCGCCTAATCCATCAAGAAAATCAATATTTACTTAACCATGGTGATCTGCGAATTCACATTAAGGTAAACACAGGGGCGTGGATGCGCGCCTATAGATTTGCAGCCGGCCGGAAGGATTGCCGCTCCGAGTGAATGCTCAAGAGTAAAGCTACGGGGCTCGTATGGATGCACAGGCCCGCTCATCGTCAGGCAGCGGGTGCAACGACCCTGTTCCGCCCTCGCGCCTTGGCTTCGTAAAGTGCGATATCGGCGCGCTTCATAAGCGCTTCCACGGAATCTCCCACCGCCTTCATGGCCGCGACGCCAAGGCTGGTGGTCACCGAAATGGTTTCCCGGCAATCAGCCACCGGAAAAGGAACATCGGCAATCTGGATGCGCACGCGCTCGGCCACCCGTTCGGCAAGCGTGAGCTCCGTCTCCGGCATGACGATGACGAATTCCTCTCCTCCGTAGCGACAGACGAGATCGATACCGCGCAAATTCCTGCGCAGGCGGGCGGCGAATTCGCGCAGCACCGCGTCCCCAGCATCGTGGCCCCAGCGATCGTTGATGGATTTGAACCGGTCTATATCCGCGATCATCACGGAAAGCGGCCGGCGCCGCGTCACAGCACGATCAAACAGATTTTGCAGATGACCGTCGAGATAGCGACGGTTGTGCAGGCCGGTGAGCGGGTCAGTAACGGCCATTTCCACGGTCGTTGCGACGCTGGTGCGCAGGCTGTCATTATAACGCTTGCGGCGAATCTGGGTGCGCAGCCGCGCGATCAATTCCTGTGGTTCGATAGGTCACAACACATAGTCGTTCACCGCCAGTTCCAGACCGCGGACGACGCACTCCTCATCGCTGGCGAGAGCCAGAAGGACGATCGGCACGAGGCGGGACCGCTCCAGTGCATGCAGTTGCGAACAAAGCCGCAACGGATCGTACTCGGCGAAGCGGGTGGATACCAGAATGCAATCGTAAGCGCCCTCCGCGGCCCGCGCGAGACCGGACTGTGGCTCTTGAGCGGCGTCTACCTCGAACTGGCCGCGCAGGGCCTGCACAATCCGTCGCGTGGAGCCGGCGTCCTCGTCGATGAGCAGCACGTGTGGCGTCTCATTACCGTCACCGTTTTTTTCCCGCAGGAGCCGTTCTATGCCGATGTTTCGGGTGGCAGCAGCACGCACCATGAGTTCGTCGGTCAGCGCCTTCAACCGTGCCAGGCTCTTAACGCGCGTCAGGAGTTGGAGATCGTTGACCGGCTTGGTGAGAAAATCATCCGCTCCCGCTTCCAAACCGCGCAAACGGTCCGCAGGTTGGTCGAGCGCAGTAATCATGACGACGGGAATATGCGTGGTGGCCGGGTCGGCCTTCAGATGCCGGCAGACCTCGAAACCGTCCATACCCGGCATCATGACATCCAGGAGGACAACATCGACCTTGCTCTGCTCGCAGATGTCGATTGCATCCGGCCCGGTGCGGGCCGTCACCACCTCGTAATACTCGGCAAGAAGTCTTGCTTCGAGCAACCTCAAATTGGCGGGAATGTCGTCGACGACCAGGATGCGGGCCGTCATTTCCCCCGGTTCCCCATGGACTTGCCCCCCCTGACCATCACGCGTCTCCGAGATAGGACCTGATGGTTTCGATAAAGTTAGGGACCGAAATCGGCTTAGAGATATACGCTTCGCATCCACCCTGGCGGATGCGCTCCTCATCTCCCTTCATGGCAAAGGCGGTGACGGCAATGACCGGAATGGGATGCAACTCGTCGTCCTCCTTCAGCCATTTGGTGACTTCGAGGCCAGAGATTTCGGGAAGCTGTATATCCATCAGGATGAGGTCGGGACGATGGTCGCGCGCCAGATCCAAAGCCTGGAGGCCATTGCGCGTTCGCACCGTCTCATAGCCGCTGGCTTCTATGAGGTCGCGGAAGAGCTTCATGTTAAGCTCATTGTCCTCGACGATCATGACCTTCTTCGGCATTACACCCCGTACCCCTGCAGAGTAACCTGGCAGCACCGGCCCGGGCTTTTGCTGGTGCTCCCTGTCCGGCTGCTTTCTGGCACAATTTGCTTTACGAAAGGGAAATGATTGCCATCGAATTGGCAGCTTTACCGGCATGGTCCGTCCCGCCCGGCTTGCGACGGATCGCCACTGCCCTTATGGCATGAAGAATTGCTGATCGCAAAGCCTCTCATAATCTGGATGTTTGCCATGTCGCGGGCGCAAGCGGAAACCATTGCCATTCAGGCCCTCTCCTTCATCGCCGCCAATCCGCAGCTTCTGCAGCGCTTCCTTGGGATCACGGGCATTGACGCGAGCGACATCCGGCAAGCGGCGGAAGAGTCCGGCTTCCTGGCCGGGGTTCTGCAATTCCTCCTTGCCCACGAGCCCACGCTCCTGGCTTTCAGCGAAGCAAGCGGAATCGCACCGACGAACGTCGCCAATGCGCTCAGGGAGCTTCCCTTCGGCGAAGACAGATGGGACAATCAGCCTTGAGGCGGCTGCCCAGCCGCCGATCGGTAGCGACAACGCCACGATTGATGAGTTCCGCTTCTCGTGTGAATCGGTATAATCGCCTGGTATTTGTTCTCTATATGTTCTTATAATCGATCATGACTGTCAACGCCGCGCGTGGAATCTGCCGCGACTGCCTTTCCCGCCCGGGGCCGCACGAGCGGCGCTGCCGGGCGTGCGGCAGTCCGCGCGTGTTGCATCATGACGAACTGGGGGCTCTTTCGCTTGCCCATATCGACTGCGACGCATTCTATGCGGCAGTGGAAAAGCGTGACAATCCACAGTTGCGCGACAAACCCTTGATCATTGGCGGGGGAAAGCGCGGGGTGGTTTCCACCGCCTGTTATATTGCCCGGATCCACGGCGTGCGGTCGGCGATGCCCATGTTCAAGGCTTTGGAAGCCTGCCCCACCGCGGTCGTCATCAAGCCGGACATGGAAAAATACGTCCGCGTCGGGAGACAAATACGTGAGATGATGCTGGCGTTGACGCCGATGGTGGAACCCCTGTCCATCGACGAAGCGTTCCTGGACCTTGCCGGTACGGAGCGTCTGCATGGCGCGCCGGCCTCAACCGTCCTGGCGCGGTTCGCGCGTCAAGTGGAGGAAGAGATCGGGATCACCGTGTCCATCGGTCTTTCCTATTGCAAATTCCTGGCAAAGGTCGCCTCCGACCTCAACAAGCCGCGCGGTTATTCCGTTATAGGCAGAGCGGAGGCGAGGTCCTTCCTGGCAGAACAACCGGTGACCGCCATCTGGGGCGTGGGCAAAGCTTTCGCGGCCTCGTTGGCAGCTGATGGCATCCGCACCATCGGTCAATTGCAGCACATGGAGCGCGCGGACCTCATGCGCCGCTATGGCATGATGGGTGAGAGGCTTTATCGGCTTTCACGTGGCGAGGATGAGCGAAGCGTCCAGCCAAGGGGAGAGGCCAAAAGTGTTTCATCGGAGACGACCTTTGACCGGGATATCGCCGCCCTTGACGATCTCGTGCCGATTCTGCGGGCGCTCAGCGAGCGTGTCTCGGCTCGCCTGAAGAAGGCAGATATTGCAGGGCGTACCATTGTCTTGAAGCTGAAGACGAAGGATTTCCGCATCCGCACGCGCAACCGCCAACTGGCCGATCCCACGCGGCTTGCGGACCGCATCTTTGCCACAGGGCTGGACATGCTGAAGCGCGAGACCGATGGGACCTTTTTTCGCCTGATCGGCATCGGCGTCACCGATTTGACGGATGCGGCCCGCGCGGACCCGCCGGATCTTGTCGACAGGCTCTCCCACAAGCGCGCGCTCGCCGAGGGCGCTATTGACGCTCTGCGCGAAAAATACGGGCGGCAGGCCGTGGAAACCGGTTATACATTTGGACGGGCCAGAAAGCCGCGACCCGAACCCGAACCGGACGGGTGAATATGCCAGACAATCGAATTCGGAGCGCTGGCCCTATCTGCGCATGTCTGCCAAGGCTACCTCTGCCGGGTTCGGATAGGAGCATTCCGTTGTGACGCCGATATCACAAGCCGCCCGGCGCAGGCCGGATGATATCCATGCGTGGCTGCGCCTTGCCGTCTGCGTGGCTTTGGGCACCATCGGCAGCGTCGGCATGTGGGCGGTCGTGGTGGTGCTGCCGCGCGTCCAGGCAGATTTCGGTGCCGAGCGCGCCGAAGCGTCCCTCTCCTACACATCCGCCATGATCGGTTTTGCGCTCGGCAATGTGCTCATCGGACGCTATGTCGACCGATTGGGTGTTGCGATTCCCGTGGCGGTCGCCGGCGCGGCGCTCGGGGCCGGCTTTATACTGTCCTCACTCTCGCATTCGATCTGGCTGTTCGCTCTCTGCCAGGCGCTCGTGGGGTTCGGCGCGTCCTCCACATTCGGCCCGCTGCTCGCCGACATCTCGCACTGGTTTGAGCGTCGGCGTGGAATCGCCGTAGCGATGGTCGCGTGCGGAAACTATCTCGCCGGCGTCGTCTGGCCTACTGTCATTCAGCTTCTGCTGGGCTCCGGCTGGCGCATGACATTCTTTTACATCGGCGCCTTCTGTATCGCCTCGATCATACCCGTCACATTGCTCCTGCGCCCGAAACCGCCCGAACCGGTCGGCGTGCAGGACACCCGGGATCTGCCCCGCCTTCGCCCGGATGCCGGCCATAGCCCCTTCCCTCCGGCGGTCCTTCAGGGCCTGCTCATCGTCGCCGGCATCGGCTGCTGCGTTGCCATGTCCATGCCGCAGGTGCACATCGTCGCCTATTGTGTTGATTTGGGATACGGCATCGCGCGGGGCGCCGAAATGCTGTCTCTGATGCTTGGCGCCGGGATCATCAGCCGCCTCGCATCCGGATTCCTGGCAGATTATATCGGCGGCGTTCGCACCCTGCTCATCGGTTCCGTTCTGCAGGGACTGTCGCTCCTGCTTTATCTTCCCTTCGACGGGCTCGTCTCACTCTACATTGTCTCACTCGTGTTCGGCTTGTCCCAGGGCGGAATCGTGCCGTCCTATGCGATCATCGTGCGAGAATATCTGCCGGCGCGGGAGGCAGGGCAGCGGGTCGGCATCGTCATTATGGCGACGATTGCGGGAATGGCGCTCGGCGGCTGGATGTCCGGCTGGATCTATGACCTGACCGGTTCCTACCGCGCCGCATTCCTCAACGGAATTGCCTGGAATCTCCTCAACGTCGGCGTGATGGTCACGATCCTCATGCGCAGCAGGCGAGCCGAAAGGGTCGTGGCTGTCTAGAGGAGACCGAACCACCAGGTGGCAAGTCCCAGGAAGGCGAAGAAACCAACAACGTCCGTCACTGCGGTAAGGAAGACAGCGGATGCCACAGCAGGATCAACGCCGGCCTTGTCCAGCAGCAGCGGGATCAGGATGCCTGCCAGGGCAGCCACGAACATGTTGATGACCATGGCCGTTGCGATAATGCCGCCGATCGTCGGGCTCTGAAACCATAGAGCCGCGGTGATGCCGATGAGGGCGGCGAAGATGATGCCGTTCAGCAGCCCCACCCCCATCTCGCGGCGAATAATGCGCCCCGCATTGTAGATGTCGAGGTCGCGGGTGGCGAGCGCGCGCACTGTGACCGTCATCGTCTGCGACCCCGCATTGCCGCCCATACCGGCCACGATGGGCATGAGAACCGCCAGCGCGACCACCTGTTCGATGGTTGCGTCAAAGAGGCTGATGACGGATGCAGCCAGGAATGCCGTTACCAGATTGACCATCAGCCAGGGCACGCGCGAACGCCCGGCCCTAAGGACCGAGTCCGACAATTCCTCGTCACCGACGCCGCCCATGCGCAGGAGGTCTTCCTCTGCTTCCTCGTTGATGACGTCCACCACGTCATCGATGGTGAGGACGCCCACCAACCGGTCGTTTTCGTCCACCACGGCAGCCGAGAGCAGATCGTATTGCTCGAAAATCTTGGCTGCCTCCTCCTGATCCATGGTGGCAGGGATGGCATGGCGCGTTTCGCGCATGACCTCCTCCACCTTCACCGCGCGTTTGGTGCGCAGAATTCGGTCGAGGTCCACCGCGCCCACCAGCCGGAAAGCAGGGTCGACCACGAACACCTGCGAAAAGCTGTCGGGCAGATTTCGGTCCTCACGCATGTAGTCGATGGTCTGGCCCACGGTCCAGAATGGTGGGACCGCCACGAACTCGGTCTGCATGCGCCGGCCGGCCGTCTCTTCCGGATAGCCGAGAGAGCGCCGCAGCCTTACGCGCTCGGTAAAGGGGAGCTGAGCAAGAATATCGTCCTGGTCGGAGGGAGCCAGGTCCTCCAGGATATAGACGGCATCGTCGGAATCGAGCGATTGGACCGCCTCGGCGATCTGAGAGCTGGGCAGACTGCCCACGATGTCGAGGCGGATCGCGTCGTCCACCTCGGTGAGCGCGGTGAAATCGAACTCGGCGCCCATAAGCTGGACCAGTGTGCGCCTTTGTTCGGGCAACAGCGCCTGGAGAAGATCACCGATTTCCGATTGGTGCAGCCTGCCGACATTCTGCTGGAGGGCCAGCGTATCACGATCTGCAATGGCCGCACCGATCAGTGCAAGAAAGCCGCCGGAAACGGTGCCGTCCTCACCGTAAATGCTATGTTCCGGCGCATCGGCCGGATCGCCATCCTTTGCCTGCATGCCCGGTTCGCTCAACGGCACCCTCCTGCGATCGTGCCCGGCTGAGCTTTCCTGTCACATCAGCAGGATGCCGCCGGTACCTTCAATGTGGGCGAAGCTGTAGCGTTGTCACGCCCTGAAGACAAAGCCTACTGCTTGAATATCACAGAAGCCTTACCGCTCGCGTGCGGGACGCAGAAAGCTGTCAATGAAAGCCGGCTAACCGTTGAAGGCGCTTCGGTTGCAAAAGGAGGCGCGAGATATATCCCACTCTCTCGGATCTGCAAGCCGTATCAGCCGAAGCTGGCAGGCTGGACACAAGTCGACGGAGATCGACAGACGCTCGGAGCTGCTTGCAGAAGATTTAACCGAAATCTCCAACGACCTGAACACGTCGTTTTCTCTCATTTCGGTGATCTCGCCACAACCCTGGCAACGCCACGATGATTTTCCTTTCCGTGGACTGCCGTTCTGTTTTGGAACACTTCTTAGAATATCATTCAACGCCACGCGTGTCCTATCGCACAATTTCGGGACAGAATGGATCTTCTCCAAACACAACAAGCAAAAGTCTCGCCACGCAGTTTCATGTCTTTGAAGGCGCATCGTGGCGTTTGCAGACGTTGCGCCTTCATCCGGGCACAGGACCGGCAAGCAGGACCAGCATCGCACACAAGCAACAGGCGAGTAGAAACGAAAAAATCAACCTGATTATCAAATTGGCACCCCCCGGAAACCTGGAGGAGAGACGATAGTCGAGGCCACCCATATGGTGGCTGAACACGTTATTCATCGCACGTTCAGAAACGTTGGTGAGCCCTCCATTGGAATCGCCTTGGCCTTAAACGTCGCGGAACTCATCCAGCCGGGCTGCATTTGCTCCCCCAAAGGAGGTTCAGGCATGAAACCGATACTGGCCGCCCTCGCGGGCTTCTTGCTCTCTTCGGCGATTTTCATCAGCGGAGCTGGTGTGGCCATCTATTTTCTCATGGCAGAGCCTGTACACAAGCCGGATGCCAGCCAGAAGGTGTCGAATTTCCGTAAAGGCGCAGGGACAGCCGTGGCGGCGGTTGGGGACATTCGGCCGGTGTCCAGCAGCAACGCTCAAGACATGCCTGGTCTTGAGGACGAGACACACGCCAGGCCGGAGGAAACTCACACTGCTTCCACCGGGCCACTCGACGCCATAGACGAGATCAATACGAGCAGCATCAACACGTCAAATGATCCATCGACCGATCAAGCTTCTGATGCGTACGAACCCCTTCCAGCAGAACACGTCGCGTGGTGCTCCGACAGGTATCGCTCGTACCAGCCCGAAACGAATAGCTACACGGCCTATAGCGGCGAAAGCCGACCCTGCATCTCTGCCTACTGGACCAGTGAGATGATTGCAAACAAGTCGGAAGAGCAATTTTCCACCAGCAACGAAAGCATAGCGCTCTCGCGCGACCATGTTCAGGATTGCATGAGCCGATATCGTTCGTATCGGCCGGAAGATAACACTTACCAGCCTTACGGAGGCGGTCCTAGGCGGCAGTGCCGCTGAGAGAGGAACTAAGATTGGCCCTGCGGCCTTCGAGCGTCCGATCCCCTCCCCTTCGGGTGCGGCACGTCATCCCAAAGACAGTGTATCGTGGGGAAAGAAACAAGCATAGAATACCTCCGCTTACCGCTGGGCCGTCAGGAGGCTCCTATGCCGCACCTTGCATCTCTCTATTTCAAGACGGCTGTCGTCTTCTTGATCATTGGCATTGCCATGGGCTTGCAGATGGCAATCTCCGGCAACCACAACATCATCGGACCGCATGCACATGCCAATCTGCTTGGCTGGGTCACGATGGCAATCTTTGGCGGCTACTATGCCCTCAATCCGGCCAAAGCGCAGAGCCGATTCGCTCGGCTTCAATTTTGGGTCTACACTTCAGGCGTCGTCGTGATGGTGCCGTCGCTAT
>JAJUHJ010000037.1 GCA_029279965.1 Phyllobacteriaceae bacterium | reverse complement strand
GCCTTTTCACATGGAAGAGGTGCTCGCCCGGCTGCGGGCGCTCATCCGGAGGGCCGCCGGCCACGCCTCGCCCGAACTTTACTGCGGCCCGTTGAGAATCGATACCAAGGCATCGAAGGCCGACATAGGCGGCGTGCCGCTGAAGCTGACCTCGCATGAGTACCGGATGCTCGCGTATTTGATGCATCACAAGGACTCTGTCGTCTCTCGCACCGAACTGGTGGAACACCTTTACGATCAGGATTTCGATCGCGATTCAAATACGATCGAGGTTTTCGTCGGTCGTCTTCGCAAGAAGCTGGGCGTCGATCTCATCGAGACGGTTCGGGGGATGGGTTATCGTATGCGCGAGCCGGATGCCTGATCGGGCGGAACGTTTCAAATCTTTCAAGATGTGGCTGAAGGGCCTGCCGCACGCGCTTGCCTTCCGGGTTGTCGCGTTCTCCTCGATATGGGCCATTATCGCCCTCGTGGTGATCGCGACGGTCATCTCGGCGCTTTTCCGCCAAGTCAGCCAGCGTGGCTTCGAGGATGTCCTTTCGGCACATCTTTTCAACCTGATCGCTTCCGTGAGCGCGACCGAGACAGGGTTTCTGGCAGGCGATCCCAACCTTGGCGACCTGCGTTTTTCTGAGCCTTTCTCCGGCTGGTACTGGGCGGTTGAGCCCGCGTCCGACGCGTTGCGCAACCCGCTATATTCGCCGTCGCTGGCCGGTGAAGTTCCGTCCCCACCGACAGATGTGGTGCCGTTCGACCGCGAATTTCAGCGCCGCTACAATATTACTGGTCCCGGAGGGCAGGAGATCGGTGTCCTAGAAGCGGAGATCGTGCTGGGTGAGGTCGATCGCATCGCCCGCTTTCGCGTCATGGGCAATCGTAGCGAGCTTGAAACCGAGATCGCCAACTTCGCCAGCCGGCTGTTCGCCTATCTGGCCATTTTCGGCATCGGAATGGTTGCCATCAATGTCTTTGCCATTCTCATCGCGTTGAAACCCTTGGGGAGCATCAGTAGCGCGCTTTCAAAGATCCGTGCGGGTACGGCCGAGCGGCTGACCGGACCCTTTCCCCGAGAGATCATGCCGCTGGCAGAGGAGACCAATGCGCTGATTGAAAGCAACCGGCGCATCATCGATCGCGCGCGCACACAGGTCGGAAATTTGGCACATTCCTTGAAAACGCCGCTCGCGGTACTGATGAATGAGGGCCGTGCCATGGGAGGTGAACAGGGAGCCCTGATCTCTGCGCAGACCGCAGCCATGCGCGAGCAGATTGACCATTACCTTCAACGCGCGCGCTCTGCCGCGCAGCATAGTACGTTGGCTGCGCGGAGCCCGGCCAAGGAGACGCTGGCCCGAATGGCGCGCGTGGCGGAAAAGCTCAACCCGGACAAACAGCTCATCGTGAAAATGCCGGAGGAGACCGTTATTTTTGCGGGTGAACGGGAGGATCTCGAGGAAATTATCGGGAACCTGTTGGAGAACGCGATGAAGTGGTCCCGGCGGGAGGTGCGGCTTACGCTTTCCAAGCCGCAGGAGGAGACAGGACGCACGGGGCTGCAGATCATCATCGAAGATGACGGTCCAGGCATTCCCGCAAAGCAGGCGCAGCAGGCGGTGAAGCGAGGGCGCCGCCTGGACGAGAGCAAGCCGGGTACCGGCCTCGGACTGGCCATCGTCGCCGACCTGGTGGAGGAGTATGGCGGTGTGCTCGTGCTGGAACGCTCTGAGTTGGGAGGGTTGCGGGCGGAGGTCTCATTGCCCACCGCCTGACGGGCGCAGATCATGTTTCTTTCGGATAATGGACAAATTTCCGTCAAACATGGTTTATAGTGCCGCGTGTCACCCGTATGCGGGATTTGAGGGCTTGAACAAGCTATGAAATTTCCAGCCGTGGCGGTCCTTGCGGCTATCTCCCTTTCCGGATGTGTTGCAGACGGGTTTCCCCAACTGCCATCCATCGCGGCTGATGGCACCGGAAACAAAGCTGATGAGAGAATGATCGGCGGTATCATTGGTGCCGGCCTCATCATGCAGGATATTGGCGCGGACCTTCCGCGCAGCGCCCAAGTGAAAGCGATCGACGCGGAGTACAGGGCGCTCGAATCGACGCCCGCCGGAGAGGTCCTGTCCTGGCATGACGAACGCAGCGGAATTAGCGGAACGGTCCTGGTTTCGCAGCCCTACCGCGTCGGTTCGCAGGATTGCCGGTCCTATACCCATCGTGTCAATGCCAGCGCAGGCGAGCGTTCGGTGCGCGGCACGGCGTGCCGCAACCCTGACGGCAGCTGGACATTGCTCGACTAGGTGTGGTCCGCCACGCCAAAAGGCCGCATACGGAAAGGTTGGCACGGAGATGCAGGACGGCTATTGAACCGGTATGCTGTTCTGGGTTCTCATCGCGTTATTGACGTTGATCGCCTCACTGGCGGTGATGTGGCCCTTTCTGCGCAACGAGGGCCACGCAGCGCCCGGCGCCGAGCACGATCTTGCCGTGTACCGCGATCAGTTGTCGGAACTCGATAGAGACGCCCGGCGCGGCCTTATTCCAGAAGAGGATGCGGCCGAAGCCCGCGCCGAGATCGGACGTCGTATCCTGCGATTGAAACAGGCCGGGATATCTGGGACTTCCGCAGGTGTGGCAACGAAGGGCAAGTTGGTGGCTGCCATAGCCATGACGGGGGTTCTCGCCGTTCCGGCAGTAAGCTGGGGTTTTTACGCGTTGCTGGGAACGCCAGGCCTGCCGGCCCTTCCACTGGCAGCGCGGTTGACCGCCGATCCTGCCAATGCCTCGATTGACGAGTTGATAGCCCGAATGGAAGCGCATCTTTCTGCAAATCCCGACGATGCGCGCGGATGGGAGACGCTTGCACCCGTTTACGCGCGCCTTGGCCGCTACGCGGATGCGGCCGCTGCCTATCGCCGGACAATCGAATTGTCAGGCCCCACGGCCGAAGGCCAGGCGAGACTTGGCGAGGCGCTGGTGGGTGAGAGCGGCGGCATCGTTACCGCGGATGCGGAGGCAGCCTTTGAACATGCACTAGGGCTCGATCCCGCCAATCCGCGCGCACGGTTTTTTCTGGCGATGGCGCGAGCGCAGGAAGGAAAGCCGCAGGAAGCCGGTGCAATCTGGCAGAAAATGGCAGCTGAACTTCCTGACGGATCAGCATGGAAAAGCGCTGCCAACCAGGCATTGGCGGGTCTTTCTGTACGTGAAGGAGAATCGGCGGAACCCTCGGAGGATGAGCTGGCCGCAGTTGAAAGGATGGACCCTGAGGCACGCCAAGACATGATAGAAGGCATGGTGGCATGCCTTGATGCGCGACTGCGCGAGAATCCGGATGATGTTGAAGGATGGCGCCGGCTTCTGCGCTCCTACGTGGTTCTTGGTATGACGAACGAGGCCGAGGAGGCGCTGGCGAGAGCGCGCGACGCGCTCGGCCCGGATAGTCCCGATGCGAGCGCATTGGCCGACTTCGCTGTTGAACTCGGCATTGGTAAGGGCAAATAGGTGAAGCATGACGCGTAAGCGGAAACGACTGGCCGTGATTGCGACCGGCATGTGCTTCCTCGCCCTGGCGGCGGGGTTGACGTTCTATGCCCTTGGCCAGCGGACGTCCTATTTCTATATGCCCGCCGATCTGCTCACGCAGCCTGCGGCTGCCGGCGAACGGATCCGCCTTGGCGGTCTGGTCCAGGAAGGTTCGGTTGTTCGCGGCGAAGGAACGCGAGTGCTTTTTGCCGTGACGGACGGCGCGAACGTCATCAATGTCGTCTATGAGGGTATTCTGCCTGATCTCTTCCGCGAAGAGCAGGGGATCGTCACCGAAGGTACGTTAAGTCCCGATGGAACGCTTCTCGCGGACACAGTGCTTGCCAAACATGATGAGACCTATATGCCCAGGGAGATGGCTGACCGCCTGAAGGAGGAGGGCGTTTGGAAGGAAGAATGAGGAAGGCGAGCAGCCGATGAGCGTCGAGCTTGGCCATTTTGCGCTGGTGCTGGCGTTGGCTCTGGCGCTGGTGCAGAGCGTGGTCCCGTTCGCCGGCGCCCGCCTGGGCAGCCTATCCCTTATGCGCGTGGGCGAGCCGGTCGCCATCACGGGGTTTGCGCTTGTGGCCGCAGCCTTCGCCGCCTTGACGCTCGCCTACGTCCAATCCGATTTTTCAGTGTTGAACGTGTGGGAAAATTCCCACTCGGCCAAACCACTGCTCTTCAAGGTCACAGGTACCTGGGGCAATCACGAAGGCTCCATGCTGCTGTGGGTTCTGATCCTGGCGTTGTTCGGTGCGATGGTAGCCGCATTCGGCCGTAACCTGCCGCCGACGCTTCGGGCCAATGTGCTGGCCGTGCAAGGCCTGATCGCCAGCGCCTTTCTGCTCTTCATCCTGTTGACCTCCAACCCCTTCATCCGCCTTCAACCCGCCCCTATGGAGGGGCGCGATCTGAATCCGATTCTGCAGGATGTTGGGCTTGCGGTGCATCCACCGCTTCTTTATCTCGGCTATGTCGGCTTCTCGATTTCCTTTTCCTTTGCCGTTGCTGCCCTGATCGACGGACGTGTCGACGCGGCATGGGCGCGCTGGGTGCGTCCATGGACACTCGCTGCCTGGGCATTTCTGACCGGCGGCATCGCCATGGGCTCCTACTGGGCCTATTACGAACTCGGCTGGGGCGGCTTCTGGTTCTGGGACCCGGTGGAGAACGCATCGTTCATGCCCTGGCTGTCCGGCACGGCACTGCTGCACTCGGCCATCGTCATGGAAAAGCGTTCGGCCCTGAAGATCTGGACGGTTCTGCTCGCTATCCTGACCTTTTCCCTCTCGCTTCTCGGCACATTTCTGGTGCGTTCGGGTGTGCTCACATCGGTTCACGCCTTTGCAAGCGATCCAACGCGTGGCGTCTTCATCCTGGCGATCCTCGTCTTTTTCATAGGGGGTGCGCTGGCTCTTTTTGCAATCCGGGCGGCGGCGCTTGCGCCGGGCGGTCTTTTTCATCCCATCTCGCGGGAAGGCGCCCTGGTTCTCAACAACCTTCTCCTGACCACAGCGGCGGCAACGGTGCTGGTGGGTACGCTCTACCCCCTCGTCATCGAAGCATTCTCCGGTGACAAGATTTCCGTCGGCGAGCCATTCTTCAATCTAACCTTCGTGCCGTTGTTTCTGCCACTGCTGGTCGCTGTTCCTTTCGGACCGATGCTTGCCTGGAAGCGGGGCGACCTTCTTGCCGCTGCCCAGCGGCTCCAGATCGCCTTTGTTGCCGCCGTGATTGCCGGCCTCCTGGCCTTCTTCATGATAGACCGCGAAGCAGGTTTTGCTGCTGTTGGCATCGCGCTCGCTCTTTGGCTGCTTTTGGGGGCGTTGACGGATCTGGCGATGAAATCCGGTGTCGGCAAGGTGACCCCAGCGGCGGCATGGCGCCGCTTTACGGGCTTGCCTATGTCCATTTTCGGCACGTTCCTGGCGCATGCCGGACTGGGGATGACGGTTCTCGGAGTGGTTTGCGTAACCGCGCTGGAGACCGAGCGGATACTGATCATGGAGCCCGGGCAGAGCACCGACATTAGCGGCTACACGCTGCGCTTTGACGGGCTGAGCCCCTTTACCGGTCCGAATTACACGGAAGATCAAGCCGCTTTCACGATCTTTTCCGGTGGTGTTGTCGTTGACGAGATCATCTCTTCGAAGCGACTCTACACGGCACGGGGCATGCCAACCACGGAAGCCGGCATCAAGACCATGGGCTTCAGTCAGCTTTATGTTTCGATTGGCGATGAGGCAGCTGGCGGTGGCCTCGTGGTGCGCATATGGTGGAAGCCGCTTGTCACGCTCATCTGGCTTGGAGCCTTGGTGATGATGGCCGGCGGCACCGTTTCGCTTTTCGACCGGCGGCTTCGGGTCGGCGCACCAACCCGGCGTAGACCCGCACGGTCCGGGGAGAGGACAGCATGAGGATGCCTCCTCTCATATGGGCGCTTGCCCTTTTCCTGCCGTTCATGTTGTCCGGTCCGAGCATTGCCGTGCAACCGGACGAAGTGCTTTCCGACCCAGCGTTGGAAGCGCGCGCCCGCGATCTCTCTGCGGAATTGCGCTGCATGGTCTGCCAGAACCAGTCCATCGATGATTCCGATGCGGAGCTTGCGCGTGATTTGCGCGTTCTTGTGCGCGAGCGTCTCCGCGCCGGTGATACGGATGCTGAGGTGCTGGATTATATCGTCGCGCGGTACGGCGAGTTCGTGCTCCTGAAGCCGCGTTTCACCGCGCGCAACGCGCTGCTTTGGGGGACACCGCTTCTTGTCCTGCTCGGTGGTGGGCTGCTCGCATTCTTCACCTTGCACAAGCGCGGTGCTCATCGAACTGCCATCCTGTCTCCGGACGAAGAAGCCGAGATCGATGAGATTGTCACGGGACGCAGAAAATAGCGCCACTTTCGGCGCAACATTACAAAAGTTTCATCCAGCGGAAATGGCATCGTAAGGTGCCGGAACTTATCTGTTCACCCAATCGGTCACGAAATGTGCCCATTGCTTGGCGACAGACAACCTATTCGATCAAGAGGAGCTGGTTTCAAATGGATTCGAACAAGAGCGTGACATCGAGGGCGCGCACTCGCCTGATAGCGGCTGTGGCCTCAGTCGCTGTTGCCGGCGCTGTCGGCGTGGGGGCTTTGACCACGGGAACATTCCCTGTCCTGGCCGATCCCGTAAAGCTCGACCAGCCGGTGCGTGCCCCAAGCTTCGCCGATGTGGTGGATGTGGTTTCACCTGCTGTTGTCAGTGTACGGGTGCGCGGGGAAGCGCCCGTAGGTGGCGAAGTTGCTTCTCCCTTCTTTGAAATGCCGGGATTTGAAAACCTGCCGGAAAATCACCCGCTGCGGCGCTTCTTCGATCAGTTCCGAGATGGATCGCCGCGCGCTGTCCCGCCGCGTCAGCGTGTAAGGCCGGTTGCGCAGGGTTCCGGCTTCTTCATTTCGCAGGATGGCTATCTCGTCACCAACAATCACGTGGTGGCAGGCGGCAACGAATACACTGTGGTTCTGGATGATGGAACCGAACTCGGTGCCGAGTTGATCGGTGCCGACGAGCGCACCGATCTTGCCGTGCTCAAGGTCGATGCCGATCGTGAATTTACTTACGTGGAATTTGGTGACGACAGCAGTGCACGTGTGGGCGATTGGGTCGTTGCGGTCGGCAACCCCTTTGGCCTTGGCGGTACTGTGACCGCCGGCATCGTATCTGCGCGCGGGCGTGAGATCGGCGCCGGGCCTTACGACGATTTTCTGCAGATCGATGCGGCCGTGAACCGCGGGAATTCTGGCGGTCCGGCGTTCAATCTTTCCGGTCAGGTGGTCGGCGTCAACACCGCCATCTTCTCGCCGTCGGGTGGCAATGTGGGCATCGCCTTCGCAATCCCGGCCAATCTTGCCAAGACGGTGGTGCAGGAGCTGATCGAGACCGGCACGGTCGAACGCGGCTGGCTGGGCGTTCAAATCCAGCAAGTCACGGACCGGATTGCGGAGTCCCTCGGGCTGGACGAGGAAAAAGGTGCGCTGATCGTTGATGCGAATGAAGGCGAACCAGCCGCCGCGGCCGGTATTCAGCCGGGTGACGTAATCGTGGCTGTCGACGGCGAGAGCATCGACTCGCCCAGGACTTTGGCGCGGGTCATTGCCGAGAGAGAACCGGGGCAGACAGTGGATGTCACCCTCTGGCGCGACGGGGAGTCCAGGCAGATCGGCGTTGAACTTGGCGAGATGCCGGGCGAGGAGCAGCTTGCGGCCGCCGCGCCAGGCGGTGCAGGTCCCTTTGGACTGACCGTGACGCCGGCGGAAGAGGGCGACGGCCTGGTCGTCACCGATGTCGAAGGGGACGGTATCGCGGCGGACAACGGCATCGTACCGGGCGATGTGATTCGCTCCGTGAACTCTCAGGCGGTGAGTTCCAGGCGGGATTTGACCGAAGCGATCGAGGCGGCCGAAGCGTCCGGGCGAGGCGCGGTTCTCATCCAGATCGAGCGTGACGGCGCCAATCGGTTTGTGGCGCTGCCGATCGGCTGATGTGCCTGATCTCGGTGTTCTTGCCCTTCAGGCGGCGGTGGAATTCCGTCGCCGCCTCGGCTGCCCGGGCAGACTGATGTAGCATTGCCGCATGAAGATTCTGATCATAGAAGACGATCAGGAGGCCGCGAGCTTTCTGAAGAAGGCGTTTGATGAGGCCGGCCACGCGGCGGATGTCGCCGTGGATGGCGAGGCCGGCTTCGCCATGGCCGATGGCGGCAGCTACGATGTCTATATTATCGATCGCATGCTGCCGCGACGCGACGGCCTGTCGATCATTGCCGATTTGCGTGCTGATGGCGACACCACACCGGCCCTTATCCTTTCGGCGCTGGGGGAAGTGGATGATCGTGTGACCGGCCTGCGTGCGGGCGGAGATGACTATCTCACCAAACCGTATGCCTTTTCGGAACTGCTGGCGCGCGTCGAAGTCCTGAACCGCCGCGTCGGCTCCCGCGATGTGGAGACGAGTTACCGTGCTGGCGATCTGGAACTTGATCGCCTTTCGCACACAGTACGCCGCGCAGGCCAGGAAATCCTCCTGCAGCCGCGCGAGTTCCGGCTTTTGGAATATCTGATGCGTCATGCGGGCCAAGTGGTCACTCGGACCATGCTTCTTGAGCATGTCTGGGACTATCATTTCGATCCGCAGACCAATGTCATCGACGTGCATATTTCTCGCCTGCGGGGGAAGATCGAAAAGGGCTTCGATAAGCCCCTTTTGCACACGATACGCGGCGCGGGCTATATGCTGCGAGCGGACTGATGTCTGTGCTCCCAGCAATGGTGAAGACCACCGCCGCGCGGCTTTCGGCGGTTTATCTGCTGCTGTTCTCTGTATGCGCCATCTTCCTGGTGATCTACGTCACCTCGCTTTCCACCCGAATGCTGGAAGCGCAGACTCGCGAGGCCATTCTCGAGGAAATAAGCGGCCTGGGAAGGGCGTATCAGCGCGGCGGCCTGCCAGGGCTCGTGCGCGTTATGGAGATACGCGCGCGGCAGCCCGGTGCCAACCTCTATCTCATCACCGATCCGAACGGGCTGGTTCTGTCCGGCAATGTCGAGAGCTTGCAGCCAGGCGTTCTTGATGAATCAGGCTGGACCGAACGCCCGTTCGTCTATCGGCGCTTCGGCGAGAACCAAAACCAGGCAAGGGCAGACGGTCATACCGCAGTGGCGCAGGTTATCCGTCTCCCCAATCAGATGATCCTGCTTGTCGGCCGCGATCTGGGCGAGCCGGAGCAGTTCAGGCGGCTGATGCGCCGCGCTTTGGTCGCTGCCCTGGGGCTGATGGGGCTTGGCGCCATTGTCATCTGGTATTTCGTCGGGCGGCGCGCACTCAAGCGTATTGACAGCGTCTCGGAAGCGAGCAGCCAGATCATGGCGGGCGATCTCGACCGGCGCTTGCCCGTCTCAAGCGCCGGCGATGAATTCGACCGTCTTTCCGATAATCTCAACGCGATGCTCGATCGTATTGCTGCTCTCAATGAGGGACTCAAGCAGGTTTCTGCCAACATCGCGCATGATCTGAAGACGCCGCTCACACGTCTGCGAAACCGCGCGGAAGCAGCTCTTAACGGAGATGCCGATCCGGCTGCCTCACGCGAGGCACTGGAGCAGACTATTGCCGAGTCGGATCAACTCATCCGCACATTCAATGCCATTTTGATGATCTCGCGTCTTGAGACGGGCTATTCGGCAGAGAGCACGGCACGCGTCAATCTGGCGGCCATCGTCGCCGACGTGGTGGAGCTTTACGAACCTGTGGCCGAGGAGATCGGGGTGATGCTCTCGGCACAGGCCGATATTGCGGTCCATATCGATGGCAATCGCGAGTTGATCGGTCAGGCGCTCTCCAACGTCGTCGACAACGCGATCAAGTACTCTGCCGGTTCGAGTGAACGCCCTGCTGCCACGGTTTCGCTGGTCAAGGAAGCCGATGCTGCCCGGCTTGTCGTGTGCGATAACGGCCCTGGGATTCCCGAAGACGAGCACAACCGGGTGACAGAACGTTTCGTGCGGCTGGAGACCAGCCGCAGCAGGCCCGGTTCTGGCTTGGGTCTGAGCCTTGCCAAGGCGGTTATGATCTTTCATGGCGGCCGGCTGGAACTTGCCGGGAAAGAGGGCGGCGGTCTTGAGGTTGCCATGATCTTTCCAACGGGCAAGAATGGATGAATGTCCACTGATCTTGTCGCAAGCAATGAAGACGGAACCGCTTGGTTCGGGGGGCCTGTGCGTGCCCTTTCTCCCCTTGATTTCGACCATGCACAGGAGGAACTGGAGAACATTGCCGACCTTGCTGATAAGGAGGGTTGTGCAAGACTTGCCGCCCTGCTTAGGCGCGACAGCCCGCTGACCGCCTTCCTTGCTGCCGTTGTCGAACTGTCGCCATATCTGCGCGACTGCGCGCGTTTTCTGCCGCAAAGCCTCGAAGCGCTGTTCGATGAGAGGCTCGAGGCACGTCTTTCGCACCTGAACCGGAGGATCGCCGAGGCTGCGTTTGCCGAAGACGCGAGCGAGGCCAGCGTCATGAAAGCTCTGCGCAGCTTGAAGCGTGAGGCACATTTTCTGATCGCGTTGGGCGACTTGTCTGGAGAAGCGGATGCGCAACGAACGGTCCTGCGGCTGAGCGAGCTTGCGGAGGCTTGTTTGAAATCCGCCGTCGACTTCCTGTTGCGCGACGCGCACCGGCAGAACAAGCTTTGTCTGCCGGATCCCGCCGATCCCGCACGAGGGTGCGGCTGGATTTTTCTGGCAATGGGAAAGCTCGGCGCGAGCGAGCTCAATTATTCCTCCGACATCGATCTTATCGTCCTCGTTGATCCCGAGGCGCCAGCAGTTTCCGACCCCGTTGAAGCGACGGATCTTTTTGTCCGCCTGACGCGTCGGCTGGTACGGATCATGCAGGAGCGCACAGGTGACGGCTACGTCTTTCGCACCGACTTGCGGCTTCGCCCGGACCCTGGATCGACGCCTCTGGCCCTGCCGGTGGATGCAGCGCTGAACTATTACGAGAGTCGCGGCCAGAATTGGGAACGCGCGGCCATGATAAAGGCTCGGCCGGTCGCGGGCGATTTGAAAGCGGGAGAAAGCTTTCTGGCGGAGCTGCAACCTTATGTCTGGCGCAAATATCTGGATTACGCAGCAATCGCCGACATCCATTCCATCAAGCGGCAGATCCACGCCCATAAAGGCCATGGGGAAATTGCCGTTCTCGGGCACAATATAAAGCTTGGGCGCGGCGGCATTCGAGAGATCGAATTCTTCGTCCAGACGCAGCAGCTCATTGCTGGTGGCCGCTTTCCCGAGTTGCGGGGGCGTGCCACCGCGGATGTCCTCGCAAGGCTGGCCGAAAGCGGCTGGATATCGCACCAGGCTTCAGACGGTCTGATTGCCGAATATTGGTTCCTGCGCACGGTCGAAAACGCTGTGCAGATGGTTGCCGATGAGCAGGTACATATGTTGCCGGACAGCCGCGAGGAACTTCGCCGCATCGGTCTCATGCTCGGCTATGAGGGTGACGAGGCTTTTGCAAATGCGTTTCGCCAATCGCTGCAGACCGTTGAGCAGCATTACGCGGCACTGTTCGAAACCGCGCCGGAGCTTTCCCGGGGCGTGGGTAATCTGGTTTTCACCGGTGATGTCGATGATCCCGGTACGCTTACCACCCTGTCCGATCTCGGTTTCGAGCGCGCGAGCGACATATGCCGCGTCATACGCGGCTGGCATTTCGGACGTTACCGCGTCACCCAGTCGTCTGAAGCACGCGAAAGGCTGACGGAGCTGACACCGGCGCTGTTGGAAGCGTTTGGCGCCACGCGGCGTGCCGATGAGGCTCTGCTGCGATTCGATGCTTTCCTGGCCGGCCTTCCTGCCGGCATCCAGCTTTTCTCCCTATTGCAATCAAACCCGCGTCTTCTGCAACTGCTTGCCACCATCATGGGCGCGGCACCGCGTCTTGCTGCAATCATCACGCGCCAGCCGCATGTCTTTGACGGGTTGCTCGATCCAGCCTTGCTTTCAGAACTGCCTGACCGCGCCTATCTGGCCGAGAGGCTGGAGACGTTCCTTGGCGGCGCCTGCGCGTTCGAGGATTTTCTTGATCGGCTGCGCATCTTCGCTGCGGAGCAAAGATTTCTCATCGGCATGAGGCTGCTCACCGGCAGCATTGATGCCACGCGAGCGGGAAAGGCGTTCTCCGATCTGGCTGATCTCACCATCGGCGCGGCCTTCGATGCGGTGCAGGAAGAATTTGCACTCACTCACGGCAGGGTGGAAGGAAGCCGCACCGCCATTCTTGGCATGGGCAAGCTCGGCAGCCGCGATTTGACGGCAGGCTCCGATATCGATCTCATTCTGCTCTATGATCATGCGCCGGACGCACAGCAATCGGACGGCGATAAGCCGCTCGCGCCGTCGCATTATTATGCCCGGCTCACCCAGCGCCTGATCGCCGCCGTTTCCGCGCCAACGGCCGAGGGGGTGCTTTACGAACTGGATCTGCGCCTGCGCCCTTCCGGCAACAAGGGGCCGGTGGCAACGCATATAGAAGCCTTCCGCAAATATCAGCGCACCGATGCGTGGACATGGGAGCACATGGCATTGACGCGTGCGCGGCCGGTGGCGGGCGAGGCCTCGCTGTGCGACGACGCTTACGACGACGTGCAGGAGATCGTTTCCATCCGGCGAGATCGCGCGAAGCTGATGCGCGACGCCGTCGACATGCGCCGGCTTCTGGAGGAAGAAAAGCCGCCCCGGAACATCTGGGACCTCAAACTCATTCGCGGCGGCATTATTGATCTGGAGTTCATTGCGCAGGTTGCGCGTCTTTCAGGCTTCTGCACTGCAAAACCTGGGACCACCGCGACGGCGGAGATTCTGGCGCAATTGTCACCGGAATTCGCAGACGCACAGACACGGGACGATCTCGTTGCCGCGCACCATCTCTATGAAACGCTGATGCAGATCGTGCGCCTGTGCCTTACCGAGCCGCTTGATCCCGAGGACGTACCACCGGGCTTGGCCGATATTCTTCTACGCAGCGTCGACCTGCCCGATCTTGGCGTGTTGGAAGCACATCTTGAGGAAACCGCAAGCCGGGTAAGGGAACACTTTGAGCGGCTTCTGACGATGCGGACCTAAGGGGAGAGCGCCTCAGGCCCGTGCGGCCTGCGTTTCCTGGGCAAGCGCCGCAAACACCGTGCGCACGATCCCCGCCGCGTCCAACCCGGCATCCTCGTACATCTTCTCAGGCTTGGCCTGATCCATGAAAAGATCCGGCATGATGAGCGGGCGCACCTTGAGCCCGCTGTCCAGCAGGTTGCGATGGGCCAGGAAATGCAGCACATGCGCTCCGAAACCGCCGATCGAGCCTTCCTCCACGGTTACCAGAACCTCATGCTCGCGTGCAATCCGCGCGATGAGATCGCTGTCGAGCGGTTTGGCAAAACGCGCGTCGGCAACCGTGGTCGAAAGGCCCGCAGCCTCCAATTCCTCAGCGGCCTTGAGACATTCGGAGAGGCGGCCACCAAAGGAAAGCAGCGCCACCTTGGTGCCTTCGCGGACGATCCGGCCCTTGCCGATTTCAAGCACCTGGCCCCGCTCCGGCATTTCAATGCCCACGCCGTTGCCGCGCGGATAGCGGAAGGCGAGGGGGCCTTCATCATGGACAGCCGCCGTACGCACCATGTGCTTCAATTCCGCTTCGTCAGAAGCGGCCATGACCACCATGTTGGGCAGAGTAGAAAGATAGGTGACGTCAAACGCACCACAATGGGTCGCGCCATCCGCTCCCACGAAACCTGCACGGTCTATGGCGAAACGCACCGGCAGGTTTTGAATCGCCACGTCATGGACCACCTGGTCGTAAGCGCGCTGGAGAAAGGTGGAATATATCGCTGCGAAAGGCCGGTAACCCTCGCTGGCAAGACCAGCGGCAAACGTGACGCCATGCTGCTCGGCAATGCCGACATCGAAGGTGCGCTTTGGAAATTCCTTTCCGAACAGGTCAAGGCCGGTGCCCGATGGCATGGCCGCTGTCACGGCCACGATCCGTTCGTCCTCACGCGCTTCCTCGATCAGCGACTGGGCAAAGACCTTTGTATAGCTTGGCGCGCTTGCGGGCGATTTCGCCTGTGCGCCGGTAATGACGTCAAACTTGGCGACGCCGTGATACTTGTCGGCGGCCGCTTCGGCCGGCGCATAACCCTTCCCTTTCTGGGTGACCACGTGAATGAGCACGGGACCATTGCCATGGTCGCGAACATTCTTCAGCACCGGGACGAGGTGTTCCAGATTGTGGCCGTCGATCGGGCCGATATGGAGAAAACCCATTTCCTCAAACAAGGTCCCGCCGGTCACGTAACCGCGCGCGTGTTCCACCGCACGTGTGATGGCGCGGTCGACGCTTCGGCCGAGATAGGAGGTGAGCTTTTTGCCCAGGTCGCGGAAGCCCTGATAGGCGCGTCCGGAGGCGAGCCGGGCCAGATAGGCGCTCATCGCCCCGGTTGGCGGAGCGATCGACATGTCGTTGTCGTTCAGGATCACGATCAGTCGCGCGTCCAGCGCTCCGGCGTTGTTCATCGCCTCATATGCCATGCCTGCAGACATGGCGCCGTCGCCGATCACGGCAATGACATTTCGCCGCCCGCCGGAAAGGTCGCGGGCCACCGCCATGCCAAGCCCGGCGGAAATGGAGGTCGAGGAATGGGCGGCGCCAAAAGGGTCGTACTCGCTTTCGGCACGTTTGGTGAAGCCGGACAGCCCGCCTTCCTGCCGCAGCGTGCGGATGCGGTCGCGCCGTCCGGTCAGGATTTTGTGCGGATAGGCCTGGTGCCCGACGTCCCAAATGAGCCGGTCATGCGGCGTATCGAAGACGTAATGAAGCGCAACCGTCAGTTCGACCACGCCGAGCCCGGCGCCGAGATGTCCGCCGGTCTGCGAGACAGCGTCGATCATTTCGGCTCGCAACTCGCCCGCAAGCTGCGGAAGGTCGCTTTCCGGAAGCTGTTTCAGGTCCGAGGGAACGCGGACGCGATCCAGGAGGGGCGTTTCGGGAGGCGATTTCACGCTACAAAAACCCTGTTTTTGGTCATCCAAAGGGAGATAGAGCTTATAGCGGTTGATGTAAACGTGTACCCATCCGATCCCGTGCCTACTGCGGGTCGAGTGGCTCGCTGCCGGTAGGCGCGCCTTCACGCGAAAGCCGGATCTTCTCGACCTTGTCTTCCGCCGCCGTCAGCAGCCGGTCGCAATGTGCCTTCAGCGCCTCGCCGCGCTCATAGATGCGGATCGACTGTTCCAGTGGCACATCACCACGTTCCAGGTCATTGACGATGTTTTCGAGCGCCTCCAGAGCCTGCTCGAAGCTCATCGTCTTGATATCGTCGTTTGTGGCCGTATCGGCTTCGGATGTCATGCTTCATCCCTTCATCAGGCGGCCGACATGGGCGGCCACGGAGAGTGCCAGTCCCTCCAGGTCGTAGCCGCCTTCGAGCAGGCTGACAAGGCGGTTGTCCGACCAGCGGGCGGCGCATTCCATCACCTGTCCCGTCGCCCAGCCGAAGTCCTCGTCCGTCAGCCGCAATTCGGCCAGAGGATCGCGATGGTGAGCATCGAAACCTGCCGAAACAATGATGATATCCGGACGAAATTCGTCAATGCGCGGCAGGATTGCGTCTTGGAATGCCTCACGGAAGACGACGCCATCCGCACCAGGGGCAAGCGGCACGTTGACAATGTTGCCTACGCCCGCTTCCGAGGCAGCGCCGGTGCCTGGATAGAGCGGCATCTGATGTGTCGAGCAGTAGAGCACCGATGGATCGTCGCGGAAAATATCCTGTGTACCGTTGCCATGATGCACATCCCAATCGACAATGGCGATGCGCTCGGCACCATGCGCCTCCTGTGCGTGTCGCGCGGCAATGGCCGCATTGTTGAAAAGGCAAAAGCCCATCGCCCGCTCGCGCTCGGCATGATGACCGGGTGGGCGTGCAGCGACAAACACATTGTCGGCTCTGCCCTCGAAGACATCGTCGACGGCGGCCGTCGCGCCGCCGATTGCCGTCAACGCGGCTTCCCAGCTTTTCGGGCTCACGCTGGTGTCGCCGTCGACATTTGCCAGCCCCTCGGTCGGGATGGCCGCCTTGATGCGCCGGGTGTGGTGTTCGGGATGGCCGAGCAGGGTAGCGGTCTCTTCGGCGATGGGCGCTTGCACACGGTCGAGCAGCGCGAAGCTTTCGTGCTCCAGAACCTTGCCAATTGCGCGTAACCGGTCCGGCCTTTCTGGATGGCCTGGCGGGGTGATATGCTCCAAATAGACCGGATGCGAATAAAACCGTGTTGTCATATCCCCCGGTATAGGCGTTGACACGCTGCTTGGCCACGCGGCGCGCCGCCCTTCAACAGGGGTTTCGTGCACGTGCTGATGGCGCACCCTCGCGCGTGTCTACAGCGTCGGCCCGAAAGTCAATCGATTTTCGGAAAGCACGATGCGTAGATTCAATGAGGTAGCGCGTCCATGTGCGTCCAAAAAGACGCACGCGCGCTAATGGACGCGCGGTGCGCCTCGGTTCACCCGTCGAGAATTTCCGTCGACACGATTTCGATTCCGAAGCCTTCAAGGCCGATATAATGCCGCTCTCGCGAGGCCATCAGCCGAATTGATGTAATCCCGAGATCCTTCAGAATCTGTGCGCCGAGGCCGATTTCGCGCCACTCGCTTTCCCGCTTCAGCGCTTCTTCGTGCCCTTCCTGAGCCTCATCAGGGCGGCGGCGATGCTGATGAGCAACACCCACGGACCCTTCGCGCAGATAGACGAGCACGCCGCGCCCGCCCATACGCTTCATAACGCCTTCCAGGCGCTTCTCGATGCCAAATACGTCGGCCATGACATCTTCCGTTTGCAGGCGCACCGGGACATTCTGTCCGTCTCGAATATCGCCGAAGACGACCGCGACGTGCTGCATGGTTTCCCAGGGCAGTCTATAGGCGTGAGCAGTGGCGGGGCCGCCGGCGGTGTCGATGGAGAAGCTCGCGGCCCGCTCCACGAGCGTCTCCTGACGCTGGCGGTAGGCGATCAGATCGGCGACGGAGACTTGCTTAAGGCCGTGTTCCTCGGCAAAGGCCGTTACTTGCGGGCCACGCTTGACCGTGCCGTCATCGTTGACGAGCTCGCAGATCACGCCGACGGGCGGCAGCCCCGCCAGCCGGCACAGGTCCACAGCGGCTTCCGTGTGACCGGAGCGCATGAGCACGCCACCCTCGCGCGCGACGAGCGGGAAAATGTGCCCGGGCCGCACGAAATCAGCGCTGCCGGCGTTTGGGTTTGCCAGATTCCGCACCGTCAGCGTGCGGTCTTCGGCCGATATGCCGGTCGTCGTGCCATGCTTGAAATCAACACTCACGGTGAAAGCGGTATGATGCGGTGCATCGTTCTCGGCCACCATGGGAGCGAGATTGAGGCGCTTTGCCTCCTCACGCGTCATGGGCGTACAGACGATGCCGGACGTATGCCGCACGATGAAGGCCATTTTCTCCGGAGTGCAATGGGCGGCTGCGACGATCAGGTCTCCTTCATTCTCGCGCCCGTCATCATCCATCACGACGACGATTTCGCCGCGCTCGAATGCGCGCAGGGCTTCGACAACTCGGCTTTGATCGTAGGACATCTTTCCTCGCGGTGTAATGCAGCAGGGGAGTTAAGGCCATAAGGCATTCGGGAGAGAGGAGAAAGAAGATTTAGCGGCGAGGCTTTGCGGAGAACGCAGGGCGCTGCTGCCTTTGCCTCGCTATTCTCCTTTTCCCGTTTGCCCGCGATGGCGCAGGTAATGGTCAGCAATCGCACAGGCGAGCATGGCCTCGCCGATGGGCACGGCGCGGATCCCGACGCAAGGGTCGTGCCGCCCTTTGGTCTTTACCTCGATGTCCTTGCCGTTCCTGTCGATGGACTTGCGCGGCGTCAGGATGGACGAGGTCGGCTTGACCGCGAAACGCGCAACGATCGGCTGGCCGGTCGATATGCCGCCCATGACACCGCCTGCGTTGTTCGACAGGAAAACAGGCTTGCCGTCGCCGCCGGCACGCATCTCGTCGGCATTTTCCTCTCCCCGAATGCGGGCCGCCTGGAAGCCATTGCCGATCTCCACACCCTTCACGGCGTTGATGGACATCAGATTGGCGCAGATATCCTGGTCGAGCTTGCCGTAAAGCGGCGCACCAAGCCCTGCGGGAACGCCTTCGGCCACCACCTCAACGACCGCCCCCACCGAGGAGCCGGCCTTGCGGATCTCATCAAGGTAATCGGCGAACACCGGAACGGATTTCGGGTCCGGCGTGAAGAAAGGATTGTCATGATGCCCGACATAATCCCAGCTCCAATTGGCACGGTCGATCTCTTTTTCGCCAATACTGACAAGTGCGCCGCGCACGACGAGGCCAGGAACGATCCTGCGGGCAAGCGCGCCGGCTGCCACGCGCGTTGCCGTTTCGCGGGCGGAGGAGCGGCCGCCGCCACGGTAATCGCGCAGCCCGTATTTGGCGTCGTAACTGTAGTCGGCATGGCCCGGCCGATAACGTTCGGCGATGTCGCTATAGTCCTTGGAACGCTGATCGACATTCTCGATCATCATCGAAATGGGTGTGCCTGTGGTCACAAGGGTCTCGCCGTCATCTTCTGGCAGAACGCCGGAGAGAATCTTCACCTTGTCGGGCTCGCGACGCTGGGTCACAAAGCGGGACTGGCCCGGTCTGCGCCTGTCCAGATCGGCCTGAATGTCGGCAGTGGTGAAACGAATGCCCGGCGGGCAGCCATCGACGACGCAACCGATCGCTGGGCCGTGGCTCTCTCCCCAGGTGGTAACTCGGAACAGGTGACCGAACGTGTTATGCGACATCGTGCATTCCCCGGCGCGCGGTGCGTCTTTCTCGACGCACCAGAATGCGCTATGCCTTTGAATTGTGTATCGCGTTTTCTGAAGACCAATCCGATTTTCAGGCGGGTGCGATAGTCCGTACCGCTTCTATTTCGCTTTTCCGGTGTGGTCAAACCACGCGTCGAACGAGTTTGGACATAATTCGGATTTGTAGTGGGACTGAAATCTTGGAACCCACGCTCAACAAGGAACGAACATGCGAACGACAACTGCCGCCCTCTTTCTCGCCCTTCTGGCTGCGCCCGCCTTCGCCGCAGATACGGAAGGCACGATCGCCAGCGTCGATGCGGAAGCCATGACCATTACGCTGGAGGACGGAAACACCTACAAATTGCCAGCGGAGATGGATGTTTCGGCCCTTGCCGGTGGCGCGGAAGTGGTCATCGCTTACCGTGAGACCGATGAGGGCGAGAAGCAGATTACCGATCTGTTCCTGCCTTAACCTTCGGCGCAAACGCGGCCACACTTTCCCCGAACAGGTCGTGTCGGGGAGATTATAGCCACTCGAACGCATCCCGTTCGATGCGCAGAATTCTGTCCTGCGGGATATGAAGCTCCACCGCTTCGCTGGTCGGCACGCCGCCGATCCAATGGAATAGTGTCCGGATCACGCCCCCATGGGTGACGCAAATGGTGGGCCTTTCAAGATCATCCAGCCAGGCGCGCACGCGCGTCGCCAGAATTTCGTAGCTCTCCGCATCCGTGCCAGGCGGCAGGAAATGCCATTTATGCCTGGTGCGCGCCGCCGTGCAGCCCGGTTCGTTTGCCTCGAGCTCCGAATAGGTGAAGCCTTGCCAGGCGCCAAAATGCACTTCCTTCAGACGTGGGTCGACCCTGTATCCTTGGGGTGGGAGCCCCATGCGGACGCGCACCCGTTCCATTGTCTCGCGGGTTCTCCGCAGAGGGCTGGCAACGAAATCGAGTGAATAGGGATCGGGCACGAGTTCGGCGAGTCGGCTTCCGTTCCGGTCAGCATCAGCGCGGCCGCGTTCGTTTATATCCGTGTCCGCCTGCCCCTGAAGGCGCTCTTCCACATTCCAGTCGGTCTGGCCATGGCGTAGGAGATATAGCAGCGGAAGCACGGACTGTCCTCATGGCAGGCGGCTCTGGTGTGCCGCCTAGTCGCTAACGGTCGAGATGTCAGGCGCGTCCACGGCCTTCATGCCGACGACGTGATAACCGGAATCGACATGCAGCACCTCACCGGTGACGGCGCGGGACAGGTGCGAGAGCATGTAAACGGCCGTGTCGCCCACCTCCTCGATCGTCACGACGCGCTTGAGCGGCGAGTTATACTCGTTCCAGCGCAGAATATACCGGAAGTCACCGATACCGGATGCGGCCAGCGTTTTGATGGGGCCGGCCGAAATGGCATTCACGCGGATATTCTGTCCACCGAGATCGACGGCGAGATAGCGCACGCTCGCTTCCAGAGCTGCTTTTGCCACCCCCATGGCATTGTAATGCGGCATCACCTTTTCGGCGCCATAATAGGTGAGGGTGAGGATAGATCCCCCCTCGCTCATCAGCGGCTCCGCGCGCTTGGCGACAGCCGTCAGGGAATAGACGGAGACATCCATCGTGCGCAGGAAATTGTCTCGCGTGGTTTCAACATAGCGGCCGTCCAGTTCGTCCTTGTCGGAAAAAGCGATCGCATGCACCACGAAGTCCAGCTTGCCCCATCGCTTTTCGACCTCCGCGAACACCGCGTCCATGCTGTCCGGATCGGTGACGTCGCAATGGCCGACGACGGTCGCCCCCAGTTCCGCCGCCAGCGGCTCGACACGTCTCTTCAGCGAATCACCCTGATAGGTAAGGGCAAGCTCCGCACCTTGGTCGGCGCAGGCCCTGCAAATACCCCAGGCGATGGAGCGATTGTTGGCGACACCGAGAACCAGCCCCCGCTTCCCGGCCATCAAGCCATTGCCACCAGCCATTTCATTTCTCCGAACTTGTTGCGGCCGGATGCCTATCGCATAGCGGCTGCATTGCATCAAGCACGGAGCTTCGCCAGGCGCGTGATGCAACCGAAAATCGCATTCTCCTCCGGCTGCAAGCGGATGCGCGGACCTTATCCGCCATCCCGTAGTGCCCTCAGAATGGCCCGGTAGCTGGATGTCAGCGACTGGTTGTCGATTGGCGCTTCAGGATCGTTCCAGGTTGCGACCACGCAATGGGTGGTCCCGTCAGGGCTTTCAAGGCGCGTGGTGAAGTTGAGGATGCCTGTTTCCGAGCCGCCCTTGAAGGCGATCGCCTCCCAATTCGCGGCTTCCGCAACGCCCGGATTGATGTGCAGCGACGGCAGATCGGAAAGTTCCCGCATCAGCTCGCAAAGCTCGCGGGCGGAAAGAAACCATTCCACGTCTGTCGTCGGCTCCGCCGCAAGCTGACCAGCTTCCGGCAGCGGCATGCCGTCAATACGCTGGAGGATGTCGCGTCGTGCCGCTTCGTCACCCTCTGCCCAGGTCTGGCGCAGTATCTCATTGCCGGAAGCCTTGAGGATGAAGAGTTCGCGTGTGGTCGGGAAGGGCGTGTTGCGCGGCGTCACGACCTCGACAGCCTCACGTCCGACGATTCGGACGAGGGCATCGGTCGCCGTGTTGTCGCTTATCGAGATCATCAGATTGGCGAGCGTGGCGATTGTGACGGGCGTGTCCGCCGGCCAGTCCTGCAGGATTCCGGTGGGCAGCGACCGCCATGAATCGTCGAGCGGGACCACTTGCTCCCAGCGCAACTGTCCGGCCTCCACCGCCTCCCTTACCGCCTTGAGGACGGCGAGCTTGGCAGCCGATCCGACGGCCAGCGGTTCGTCGGCATTGTGTTCCGCTTGTGCCTCGCCATTGCTCAGGACGAGGATGGCCGTGCGGCCGGGCAGGGCGGTGATCGCCTCCACCTGCTGGGACAGGTCACCGGAGGCAACCGGCGGTTCGAACAACAGCCCTGCGATGCGTCCTTCCGCATCGAGCACCAGGCGCGCCGGCACTTCCGCACGTTCCAGCCTAACGGTAAAGCGCTCTCCCTCGCCGTCCACGGATTCGAAGGAACCGTATTGCTCCTCCATGGAGTTGATGAGGGTGGAGACCTGTGCGGCCGGCACTTGCGAAAGGAAGTTCGGCGCGAACCAGTTGCTGTCGATCTCCGGCGCTTCGAACAGGAGTTCGAGCATGGTCTGCGGATTGGAATTCTCCTGCGCATGCAATGTCTGGGCCGTCATCGAAAGCGCGAGAAGCGCCGCAATCCGCAATTTCGTGCCCATCTCAAGCCTCGCTGGCGCTGCTTATGCGGCCTTCGCCACGTCGTTCAGCGGCAGGCGCACACTGACGATCGTTCCAACGCCTTCGGTGGAGCGGATGCGCAGCGTGCCGCCATGCAATTCCGCCAGTGAGCGGGAAATCGCCAGTCCGAGGCCCGAACCATTGTGGCTTTTCGAGAACTGGTTCTCCACCTGCTCGAACGGACGTCCAAGCTTTTTCAGCGCGGCGCTCGGGATACCGCAGCCTGTATCCTCGATGGAGAGCGCCAGCGCGTTCGAAACCTTTCGTGCCCGGAGGGTGACCTTTCCGCCCTGTCCTGTGAATTTGACCGCATTGAACAGGAGATTGATGATAATCTGCTTCATCGCGCGCGGATCGGCCGACAGGAACAGATCCTCGGGAATTTTTGTCCGTATCTCGATTTCCTTCTCGGCTGCCTGCAACGCAACGACGCGAACTGTTTCGTGCACCAGCGGGCACAGGTCGATCTCTTCGCGCGTGATCGAAAATTGCCCGGCCTCGATCTTGGACATGTCGAGGATGTCGTTGATGACACCGAGAAGATAGGTGCCGCTCGCATATATGTCGCCGATATACTCTTCATAACGTTCCGAGCCGAGTGGACCGAACAGGCCCTGCTGCATCAGTTCCGAAAAGCCAATGATGGCGTTAAGCGGCGTTCTCAGCTCATGGGACATGTTGGCGAGAAATTCAGATTTCGCCCGGTTGGCGGCCTCCGCCCGCTCTTTCTCGCGCATATATTTGTGATTGAGTTCCACCAGTTCGTGGCCGCGCTCCTGCTCGGCACGCCGCGCCATCGATAGGTCGTGAATGGTTGCCATCAGGCGCCGTTCGCTTTCCACCAGCTTTTCCTGATGCTGCTTGAGCTGCGTGACGTCGGTGCTGACCGACACCGTTCCGCCATCGCGCGTATTGTGCTCTGTCACCTGCAGCCAGCGGCCGTCGGCAAGCTGGCGTTCGTATGTGGTGCTGATGCGCGCGTCGGACGTGCCCGGCAGCCGCCGCTCGTAGCGCACCGCCTTCATCCGTGCCTCGACCTCGCTGCGATGGATCCCGGGCACGATTTCACCGCGTTCCAGTCCGGTATCCTGTTGATATTTGCCGTTGCACATGACCAGCCGCTGCGAGGCATCCCACAGCACGAAAGACTCGGTGATGTTTTCGATGGCGGTGCGCAAGCGCTGGTCGGCCGCTTCCGACTGCTGCACCAATGTACGCTGCTCCGTTACGTCGACAGCGCTGCCGATCAGATGGATTTCCGGCGCATCGGGGTCCACCACCTGCGCTCGTACCCGGGTCCACACCCATTTTCCGTCGGCATGGCGCATCCGGAATACCTGGTCGATCTGGTCCACCTCGCGGGCCACGATGCGGGTCGCCAGATCAAAGAGATCTCCATCATCGGGATGGATGAGGCCCGCCACCTCGCCGAAGGAAAGCATCATATCGGCGGATTGATAGCCGAGCATCTCATACATGGACCGCGACCAGTACATCTTGCCACGTGCCATGTCCCAGTCCCAGAGGCCGCATTTGCCGCGTGCCAGCGCCAGGTCAATGCGCTGATGCGCTTCCAGGTAGAGACGGTCTGCCGTCTGCGCGCGCGCGGCCTGGCTGAAATAGGCGTAGAGGGTCACCATCAGCACGCCCGCGGTGAGTGCGAAGAGGGTGAAGTTGAGAGACACAGAGCGTCGCCACTCGGCAAAAACCTTGTCGCGGGGCGCCAGCGCCACTGCCGCGCCGCCTTCGTCCGGCACGATGCTGACGGAGGCCAGCCAGTCTGTTTCGCCGATACGCACGTCGAGTACGCCGGCCCGTTCACCGAACATGAAGAGCGGCTGGCCACCGGCAATCAGTGTGTCGAGCGCCCGTCCGGACAGATCCTGGTATCCGGCGGACACAGCAAGGATGAAGAAATCGGAATCGGTTACGGCCAGGATCCAGTCGCTGCGGATCGGCGCCTGAGGACCTGCGGCGTCGATCAGCGCCTGGGCGGCGTGCGGATCGGGCGTTTCGCCGGGCACTGCAAGCTGCAACGACTGTACGAGGTTGTTCGCCGCCAGGGCAAGCAGTGCCTTCGTGTCGCGTTCGATGTCTTCGCGCCAGCTTGCCAGTGCGAGAAAGCGCACTGCGGCGATCACCAGAAGGAAGATGATGATGAGCAGCGGAATTGTGCGCCGCAGATAGGGTTCCACCGCCAGCAGCCGCTCATAGGCGGGCGCGGCGATGATCTTGGCATTGCCCGCGACACCACGATGCGCGCCCGGTCGCCAGCGCTTGAAAAATTGCCCGCTAGGCATCGCCCAAGCGTTCGCCCTAGCCATCACAGCAGGCCCTCGTCCTGTTCCTGGCGCGCTGTACGCCGGGTTCGACGCACATTCGCGCTATCGCATTTGAATTGATGCACCATGCCGAAAAGCCCGTTTCCTGTTCGGACGATGCGATACCCGCTTGACGCTATCCGCGAACGCTTACTTGCGAATCACCCATAAAGAATCAGAGCTGATTCGCCGTGTCCAGAGGGCACTGGAAAATTGACGCTTTCGGGCGTTTCAGCGGCCAGCGGAAGGACTGACCGCTTATGCCAGCGTACGCTCGACAATATCGCGCAGGTCGCGGGACAGGGTGGGGCGGTTGGCGATGCCCGCGAGCGCGGCACGCGCATGTTGCTGCCGCCCATGCTCCAGCGAGCGCCATGAGCGGAAGGCCACCGCAAGACGTGCAGCCACCTGCGGATTGTGCTCCTCAACGCGCAGGACCGCATCGGCGAGGAATCGGTAACCTTCACCGTCGGCCCTGTGAAATCCGGTCTGGTTGGCGCTGGCAAACGCGCCGATGAGGGAACGGACGCGATTGGGGTTGGTCAGGGAAAAGGCCTCGTGCGCCATCAGCGCACGCACGATATCGACGGTGCCGGGTCCGGGAATGGTGGCTTGCACGACAAACCATTTGTCGAGCGCCAGCGGATTGTCCCGGTATCGTTCCTGAAAGGCGTCCAACGCCTCCTGTGTGGGTCTGCTTTGCGGGAATTGATGCGTCAGCACCTGCAGCGCAGCGGCACGGTCCGTCATGTTGTCTGCCTGCTGGAACTGACGCTGGGCTCGCGCGGGGTCGCCGGTTCCCGAGGCGAGATAATCCAGCAGCACGTTACGGAGCGCACGTCTGCCGGCACTGGCGGCATCCGGGCTGAAAGCGCCTCGTCCCGCAAGCGCCTCATAAAGTCGGCCGAAAGCCTCTTGCGATCCTGCCGCGATTGCCGATCGCAGGGCATGGCGTGCCGAACCGATGGCATCCGGGTCTACATTGTTGCTGATCTCGCGGGCAATATCAGCCTCCGCCGGCAGCGTGAGGGCCAGGGCCCTGTACGCCTCCTCAAGATTTTCATCGGCGGCGATGCTGGCCGGAAAGTGCAGGAGTCTATCATCGAAGGCTGGCTCCTTGCCGCCGCGAATGGATGCGGAAGCACCGATGAGT
>JAJUHJ010000036.1 GCA_029279965.1 Phyllobacteriaceae bacterium | reverse complement strand
GGCCGGCCTGATCGCCAAGGCGCGCGGCGATTATCGCCGAATTCTCGATGCACTTTACGCAGCGGCCCGCTATGGCGGGACCATATCCATCACGATTGACGGACGTGAGGTCGATACGCTTTCCGCCGGTGCAGAGATCGCCACCCCGGCTGCCGTGCGCATCGCCATCGATCCGGGACCTCTGTTCCACTTCTCGCAAGCCCGGATCATCAACGGCGCTCCACCCACGGCCGATGAGGATGACCAGGTGACGCGCCCGTCGGCCGAAGGATTTCGAACCGGCGAGCCCGCCCGCAGCGGAGTTATTCTCGAAGCTGGCAGGCTGGCGGAGATCGCCTGGCAGCAACAGGGCTATGCGAAGGCAGAGGTGATAGAACGCCGCGTCATCGCGGCACATCGAAACGACACGATAGACGCAACCTTGGTGGTCGAGCCGGGTCGCCACGCGGTGTTTGGCCCGCTTACCGTGAGTGGAACGGAGCGCATGGATGCGGCGTTCGTCGCTCGCCAGACCGGGATTAGGCCCGGCAACGAGTATGACCCGGACGATCTGGAGCGGGCGAGCGAGCGCCTCTCCCGGCTGGGAGTCTTCCGTTCTTCCCGTATCCTCGAGGCCGAAACCATCGGACCAGACGGTGCCTTGCCCATCGACATCGTCGTGCAGGAACGCCTCTTGCGTCGCTTCGGCATCGGCGGCTCCTATTCCACCGTGGATGGGCTGGGGTTCGAAGCCTTCTGGCTGCACCGCAACCTTTTCGGCCGTGCCGAGCAATTGCGCGTAGAGGGAAAGGTGGCCGGCATCGGTGAAAGCATCGACCCAAGGGACTTTACATACCGGGCCGGCGCAACCTTCACGAAGCCCGGCATCTACACGCCGGAGACCGATTTCGTCGCGTCCCTTTTCGGTGATCGCGAGGTGCTGGATGTCTATACCCGCACGGGGGTGTCGGCGGAGGCCGGTTTCACGCATCGCTTTTCCGACGAGATTACCGGACGGCTTTTCGTCAACGCCGCCTATGGAGAGTTCGAGGACGATTTCGGCACGCGCGACTTTGTGACCGCGGGCTTGCTGGGTGGCATTGCCTATGACACGCGCGACAACCCTGTCGATGCGACCGAGGGCATTTTCGCCGAGCTTACCGTGGAGCCATTCTACGAATTCAACTATGGCAACGCAGCAGCTCGGATCGTGGCAGAGGGCCGCGCCTATTACAGCATCGACACGGAAAGCCGCTTCGTCATTGCTGGCCGGGTGAAGCTTGGCAGCATAGTCGAACCGCCGATCGAGGAAACGCCGCCTGACCGGCTGTTCTTCGCCGGCGGCGGAGGCTCTGTGCGCGGCTATGCGTATCGCAATATCGGCGTGGAGATGCCCGGCGGCACCACGGGCGGCCGTTCCCTGATCGAAACATCCGCAGAGTTGCGCGCGCGCATTACCAATTCAATCGGGCTGGTCGGCTTTATCGACGCTGGATATGTGGGCGAGAGTGCCGTCCCGGATTTTTCGGAGGATCTGCGTTTCAGCGTCGGCGGCGGCCTGCGCTATTTGACGGGTCTGGGTCCTATTCGTCTTGACCTTGCTGTGCCGCTCGATCCGCGGCCGGACGACCCGGATGTGGCATTCTATGTTGGAATAGGACAGGCATTTTGACCCGTATTCTGCTCGCCCTCTGCCTCATCGTCCTTACCCTGCCCGCGCTTGGGCAGGAAGTGCAGCCGGACAGCGTGGAGGAAGAGCGCTCATTTTTCATTTCCTTCCTCGAGAACCAGCTTTCCACCCCGAACCGACAAATCCGCATCAACGGGATCCAGGGTGTGCTTTCATCCGAAGCGTCGATCGCGGAAATCACGATCGCGGATCGTGAGGGTGTATGGCTGCGTATCCGCGATGCCAGTATCGACTGGAGCCGATCAACGCTTCTTTTGCGACAGCGGCTGCAAATTGAACGCCTGGCAGCCGAATCGATCGAAGTAACCCGCCGTCCCCTGCTGGAGGAAGGGTTGCCTTCACCGGAGGCGCGCTCCTTCGCCATTCCCGAACTGCCCATCGCCGTCAATCTGGAGGAACTGGAAGTCCCCTCTGTTTCTTTCGGCGAAACGGTCTTTGGCCTGGAGTCGGAACTGTCCGTCGAAGGACGGTTGCGGCTTGAGGAAGGCTCTATCGACACGGCTCTGGAAATTGTTCGGCTGGATGGTCCGGGTGGCCAACTTTCCCTGAACGTAGCTTTCGATAACGAAACGGAGAGCCTCGATCTTGATTTCGTAATCTCCGAGCCGGAAAATGGTGTTCTTGCCAATCTTCTCGACATCGAAGGACGGCCACCGCTTTCATTGACGCTCGCTGGCTCCGGGCCAATCGAGACTCTTGATTTATCCCTCGCACTCGCCGCTGCGGGAGAGCCTGCCCTTTCGGGCACGGCGCGCTTTCGCCAACAGCAAGCCGGCCTTGGCTTTACGGTCGATCTCGGCGGCCCCATTCAACGCCTGATCCCGACGCGCTTTCGCGACTTTTTCGGTGACGAAAGCTCACTGCAAGCTTCCGGTGTGGCCGGCACTGGGGGTGGGCTGGTCCTGGATACCTTCAGCCTCTCAAGTGCCGCTCTGCAGGTCGAGGCTGCGGCCGAAACGGCCAGCGATGGCTTTTTGACCAGGTTGTCTCTTGATGCCAGCATTGCCGATCCATCAGGCGAGCGGGTGCTGTTGCCGGTGCGCGGCGAAACCTCGGTGCAAAGCGCTGCTCTCGCCATCGATTACGGCGAAGATGGAAGCGAAGCCTGGAATATGACGCTTGACGTGGAAGAACTTGTCGCCGGAGCCTTTGCGGCGCAGAACGCTACGCTCGCAGTCAACGGAACAGCCGAAAACCTTTCTGTCCCGGATCAACGTCGCATCACCTATGACGCCGAAGGTGCAGTTAGCGGGATTGAGGCGGAACAGGCCGAAGTCGCAGAAGCGCTCGGCCGCACAATCAGCTTCGAATCCACGGGCGCCTGGCTCGCGGGCGAGCCATTGTCGCTGGAGACGGCCGAACTTGCCGGCGAAAACCTTTCGGCCAGCCTTTCGGGAGCTGTTGCCGAATATGCATTCCAGGGCGATCTTGCACTTCGCGCCTCGAGCATCGTTCCCTTTTCCGGACTGGCCAATCGAGATCTCGGCGGAAGCATCGATCTTCAGGCTAATGGAGAGCTGCGCCCCATCAGCGGCGCCTTTGATCTTGCCTTTGACGGCACTGCGGAGGAGCTGCGCATCGATAATGCCAGCGTCGATCCGCTGCTTGTCGGTACGACGCGGATCATCGGTCGCCTCGCACGCAGCGTGAACGGTTTTGCCGCCGATAATTTTCGCATCGAGAACGATCAGATCACCATGGCGGCGAACGGTGCGTTCTCCAGTGAAGCCGCGGACTTTCGCTTCGACGCAACTTTGGCGAACATCGATCTTGTCAGCGATCGTGCGGAAGGCCGGCTGACGGCCACGGGCAGCGCGACCGGCAGTGCCGGGAATCTCGGGCTGTCCATTCAGGCGGAAGTCGCGCAAGGGCGGCTTCTTGATAAAGACCTGACCGAAGCCTCCCTCGCCTTCAACGGCACGCTTCAGGACGAGGTGCTTGCCGGACGCGTCACTGGCGATGCGTATCTCGACGGCGTGCGCGCCACTTTGCAAAGCCAGACGAGAATTGCAGATGATGAACGGCGATTGAGCGATCTTGATTTTTCGGCGGGCGGTGCCCGGATCACCGGCGATCTGCTTCAGGATCAGGAAGGCTTCCTCACCGGTGAACTCGTCATCGATGCGGCCGATATTTCCACGGCTGCCGCACTTCTTCTTGTCGAGGCGGAGGGTTCAGTCAGTGCAAACCTTTCCCTGGAGCCGCGCGATGATGGGCAGCACGCGCGCCTGGATGCCACGGTGAACGATCTCGTCACCGGCCAGCTATCGCTTGGCCACGGAGAGATCGACGCGATCGTTGACGATCTTTTCGCTGTTCCTGCTGTGGAAGGGACCCTTGAAGCGACTGACCTCAGCGCCGCGGGAATTGACGTATCAACACTTAGTGCGAGCGCCCAAACCAGCGGCGATTCCACCGACTTCGGCGGCCAGGCGAGGCTCGCCAACGGCACGAACATCGCCGCAAACGGAGTTTTGGCATCACAGGAAGGCGGATTCACGCTGACACTGGACGAAGTCGAACTCGCACAAGCCGGTGTTGAAGCACGTCTCCTGCAACCGGCAAGCCTGACCGTAGCGGGTGATACGGTCAGCTTTGAAGCCATAAACCTGGAACTTGCCGGCGGCCGCGTGACGGCGGAGGGTGAGATCGGCGAGGTCCTTGACGTTGCGCTGACACTCGATGAAGTCCCCCTTTCGATCGCCAACACGATCCGTCCTGATCTCTCACTGGGTGGCACCCTGAACGGGGAAGCCGCCATAGGCGGCACGCGCACCGCTCCCGAAGCGTCTTTCACCCTCACCGGGCGCGACATCGTGGCCGCAGCCTTGTCACAGGCGGGAATTGCCTCCCTCGCCATCGATGCGTCCGGCGCCACCACCGGCGATACGCTCGCCGTCGCCGCTCAGATCGCAAGCCCCGGCGGCCTTAGAGCCAGCGTCGACGGCAGCGTACCCCTTGGCAATGGACCGCTCGATCTTGATGTGGATGTGCAATCCTTCCCACTGTCGCTTCTTAACGCGCGAATGCCCGGACAGGACCTTGGCGGCGTGCTCACGGGTTCGGCAGAAGTGACCGGCAGCTTGGCTGATCCGCAGGCGGCATTCACGGCCGAGGCATCGGGTTTCACCGTTCGCCCGCTTGCCGCGATCGGCGCGGCGCCGCTTGGCATTACCGCGTCAGGCCGTTTCGCCGGCCAAACAATCATCCTCGATGCCCTCAACGCGACTGGCCCAGGCGGTCTTTCGGTCGCCGCGAGCGGAGATGTACCCCTTGGCGCCACAGGCCTTGCGGTGGACGCGCGTGGAACCCTTCCCCTTTCGCTTGCAAATCGACTGCTTCTCGAGCGCGGGACGCAGCTCACCGGCACTCTCACCGCCGACATCAACGCTCGCGGCAGCCTGGCAGCCCCTGTTATCTCTGGGACATTGTCTACCACGGGCGCGACCGTCATCGATCCGATGACCAATCTGCGCCTCACCGCGATCAACATTGACGCCAGCTTGTCCGGCGACACGGTCGCCATCCGTTCGGCCACGGCGGCGCTGGGCGAAGGGGGTTCGGTGAGCCTATCAGGTAGCGTGTCGACCGACGCTGCGGCCGGCTTTCCCGCTGATCTCGCCCTGCGCCTTGATGATGCTCGCTACACCGATGGCGACCTGATCACCGCAACGGTCAGCGGTGCGTTGAGCCTGACGGGATCGCTTACGCGCGACCCGCTTCTGTCCGGAGCGGTGACCGTCAACAGTGCAGAAATCATCGTTCCGGATAGCTTCGGAGGAGGAGCTGGCAGTATCGACGTGCAGCATGTCGCGCCGCCTCCCGACGTGCAGCGGACGTTGCAGCGCGCGCGTGCAGATGACGGCACCCCCATGCCCAGCGGAAGGCCAAGCGTTATTCGCCTGAACGTCACCGTCGATGCGCCGGCTCGCATATTCGTGCGGGGGCGCGGCCTCGACGCGGAGCTTGGTGGCTCAGTGCAGTTGACGGGGCCGATTACATCCATACAGCCTGTGGGCGCCTTTCGCCTCATCCGTGGCCGTCTTTCAATCCTTACCCAGCGCATCACCTTCGATGAAGGCCGGGTAACGCTTGTCGGCAATCTCGATCCCTTCCTTGATTTCGTCGCTCGTTCCAGCGGTCGCGATATTACCGTGTTCATCACGCTCTCCGGCCAGATTTCGGACCTGTCCGTGGAATTTTCCTCCCAGCCCGAACTACCGGAGGACGAAGTCCTGGCGCGGCTGATCTTCGATCGCGGCGTGGACGAACTGTCTCCGCTGCAGCTTGCCCAGCTCGCTGCGGCGGCAGCGGAACTGGCAGGCGGAAGCAACGCATCACTGCTTGGCGGCCTAAGGGAAGCGACGGGACTCGATGAGCTCGACCTTATCACCGACGAGGAAGGCAATGCCGCCGTACGTGCCGGCCGGTATATCCAGGAGAACATCTATCTCGGCGTGGAGGCGGGTGCGGGCGGCACCACCCGCGGCACAATCAATCTCGACGTGACCGAAAATCTGCGTGTGCGAGGCGGTGTGGGCTCCGGGGGCGAATCCGACGTCGGCATCTTCTTCGAAAAGGATTATTGAGAAGAAGGAAATCAGGCTGGCAGCAACGCCAACAGGATTTCCGCTCCATATTCGCAGATCCCCTCACCATCTCTGCGCGTCGCAGCAGGCCTGTCGGAGCCTAGTGCTGCCTTCTACCAAAAAAAATGCCGGCGCGAGCGCCGGCAAACGACACGCAATTGTGGGGTTGGGGGGCGGGGGAGTGCGTGTCGTCAAGTATCGAATGCCTGACCGCGACAAAGGTTCCAGCCCTCTGAAAAAAATAATCGGCCATGGAAGATATTTGCAGATGGCAGCAGGAACCGCCCTGCCCGTCCCTGTGTTCTTACGGTTGAAACCGGAGGCTGAGAGTATGACCGAGGAGTCACTGAGAATTTTCCGTCTCGTTCCAGACGCTCCAAAGACGGACCCCAACTGGGACCTCGCCGGCCCGGCAGGTGATGTTGTCGTGCGTGCCCGGTCGGCCGCGGATGCGCGGATCGTGGCTTCCGAAGCCGAACTGGATTTTCTAGACACGTCCACCAAACCAGGCGACGGCGTGTCGACCAACTTCGCCAGCGTCTTTCGTGACGAAAAGCTTTACCGCGTCATCGAGGACGACAGTGGCAGCTATCCTCGTGAAGGCCCACGGGTAGTGCTTAGCGGGCTTGAGAACCGCGACAGGTTGAGGACTGGCGGTTAAGTTCTATGCCTCTTGCCGTACGTTTCTACGTACGATCCTTCAGGTCTTCGACGCCCTCCTGGCTGGCGCAATGGGCGCAACAGAATATCGTGCCGTCCTGTTCCAGACCATGGCCGATTACCCGGCAACCGCAATGCGCGCATTCTGGCGCCAAGGCATGAATTGCGCACTCAAAGCTGTCGAAGATGTGCCGCTCTCCACCCTTTTCCACTGTAAAGGCTTTGTCGTAATCGTTTCCGCAAACTTCACATCGTGCCATGCCGATCTCCTTCTACCGGCCTCGAAACTGCGTTCGGCGCGCGTGTGTTCCATCTGTGCCGGCGTATTCTCTTATTGGTGGAGCAGGAGAACAGATCACCGATGATGAAGCCTATTCGCTTGATCAAGCTGATCTGCTCGCCGGTGCGACAGACCCGAATGGCGATCCGCTGGAACTCGTTTCAGTTTCCTCCACCAGCGCTCATGGCGCGAAGGTCTCGATCGGTGAAGACGGGCGCATCCATTTCGACGCTACTACCGCTGCTGTGGATCCCGGCGAAATCGTTACAGACACCTTTGAGTTTACTGTTTCCGACATCCACGGTGCAATCACAACGGCAACGGCGACCGTATCGGTCCTGGGAATCTCCGGTGCAGTATCATCAGCAACGATTGATGCCCCTCCATTCAGTGGTATGGAATCTGAATTGTCCCTGCTTTTCGATCGGTCCGGGGATGACATCCTCCTCGCTGAGGAGGACACCGTTCCCATGGAAGCTATCGTCAGCGAGCCGATCGAGTCAGGCTACGTGATCACCAGTGACCCTTGGCTCATGAAGCTCGAGAGCGATGCTGTTGTCATCTGACGCCGCCTGGAGGTCGATTTCAGCGAACGCACGGTGAATGACCTCCGGCCCCGCTCCAGCACGCGTCGCTTCAGTGGACAGAATTTGCCTGTAGCGGCGCGCGCCAGGCAGGCCGTGGAATAGACCCACCATGTGCCGCGTGACATGCGAAAGACGCCCGCCCTGCGCGATGTGCTGTGCAGCATATTCTGCCATCACCGCAATCACCTCGGCAAAATCCTGCGCTTCGCCTTCGAGGCCGTAGACGCATAAATCGACATGGGCAAGCATGGAGGGTGTCTGATAGGCGGCTCGGCCGATCATGACCCCGTCCACATGCGCAAGGTGCATGCGCGCCTCTTGCAGACTTCGGATTCCGCCATTGATGCCGATGAACGTCTCCGGATACCGCTGCTTCAAACGATAGACGCGCTCGTACTCCAGAGGGGGAATGTCACGGTTCTCGCGCGGACTCAAACCTTCCAGCCACGCCTTGCGTGCGTGCACCCAGAGCGCATCTGCCCCGGCGTCGAAGACACGATCGGCGAGCTGGTCGAGCGCTGTTTCGGGATCCTGGTCGTCAACGCCGATGCGGCACTTCACCGTAACGGGCACAGCGATGTTTCTTCTCATCGCGGCCACGCATTCGCCTACCAGATGTGGAGTCTTCATAAGGCAGGCTCCGAACGTTCCGGATTGAACACGATCGGAGGGGCAGCCTACATTAAGATTAATCTCGTCATATCCCCGTTGCGCCGCCACCTCCCCTGCGATTGCCAATCTGGCCGGATCGCTGCCGCCAAGCTGCAAAGCAACAGGGTGCTCCTTTTCGTCGAAACCTATCAGCCGGTCCCGATCGCCGTGAATAACGGCATCGGCAACCACCATCTCCGTGTACAGCAGTGCCTTCTTCGTCAGCAGCCGGTGCAGAAAACGGCAATGACGATCCGTCCAATCCATCATGGGCGCGACGGCGAAGACTTTCTCTTTGTTTTTCAATAGCTTACGATACATTGCGGTCGCCTGTCCGTGATCGAACGGTACGGATTTTCAGAAGCTGTACGGAACGTGGCGACCATAGTCAAAAAAGAGGGGACCTGACGAGGTCCTCTGCGAAAAGGGATTTTGCATTGCCGCCACAGCTCCATGCGGCGTGCATCCGCGTACTCGTTTCTGCATCCATAACGCGGCCTCAATGCCTTACACGCAGCACACGGATGTCATGCATCTACGCTATGGAACGCCGAGCGCTATGGTTTCCTCATCCGGATGTGCGGACGACCGCGATATCGCCAGTCGAGCACCTTTCGCTCGGACGCGCAAACCTGTTCCAGCAAGCTCGCCGGAGGCCGAGCAGCCGTGCACCGAGCAGCCGTGCACCTTACGCAGCGCCTCTGATCCGGGTCTGCGCCCGTCCGGCATAGCGTTCGATCATCGAGCCGCAGAATTCGGCAAACTCTTCGAGCACCTGTGGTGCACTGGTGTGGTGCGGAACGATGCCGCGATGCTCCGGAGTGAAGCAGAAAGTCAGCGTCACGTCGAAATCGGCGAGGCTCTCCATCTGCCGGTCGAACCAGGCAAGCGCGTTGGGACGAAAGCTGTCGGCCCAGGATAACCCGGTGCGCAGATGCTTTACCCCGAGTCGCTTCATCCATGCCACTGCGTCATCGAGCCGTGGGTCCTCGAAGTGAAACCACTGGCAAATTCCAAGCTCCGGTGTGTACTCGGCAAATTTGTCCAGCGCCGGCTTCGGCGTTCCGTCGGCACGGATAAGGCCCATGTAAAAGTGCCGGTAGTAAGAGGAGCCTTCTGCTTCCCTGTGGCGCGTCGTGGCGCCCCATTCCTGAGGCAAATCGAAGAGGCTGTACCACTGAATTCGTGGCGCACGACCTTGCAGCAGTTCCGCCGTGCGTTCGAGCCCCCACAGCTGCACCTCTTCCGCGCCGAACGTGGACACGCCCACCTCGCTCACCCATACAGGCAGGTCCGTCACCGCCTGTATTTCGGCGAGCTTCTGTGGCCATTCGCCGATCTTCCACAGGTTCCAATCCAGCGGAAACCCATGCACGGCGATGGCATCCACATGGTCGAGCACGCCTTTGCCTTGCATATTCTGGACGAAGAGCGGGTCGATGGGCGACATGCCACCAAGCACGCGAACCACGTCCGGATTGGCACGACCGATTGCATCCGCCGCCCCAATGGCCATTTCGGCAAACAGAGCCCAGTCCGGATCGACCTCGGGGTCCCAGTGAGACTTGTTGTTCGGCTCGTTCCAGATCATTGCAGCTTCGATCATGTGTCAGATCCCTGGTTCGGCTTGAAAGAATGGAGCAGATTTGCGCCGGCGCAAACCTGGACGGCCGCCGTTCGGTGCGCCTGCCGTGACATGCAATCCCGCAAGATTGGAGTCCCTCCCCGCGGATGTGCGGAGGAGTTCGTCGGCCGCACGATAACCTTCCAGTGTGCCGACATCGACGTAAGCCTGACCGGCCTTGAACCCGAAGGCCTCGCCGCCGTTTGCCAGCCAAGCGTTGACCAAAGTGCCGATGTATTCGTCCGCACGCCCACGGTCGAGCCAGAGTCCGTAGAGTTCATGAAGAACGCGGCCTGGCATCTTGAAGCCGCCCCAGATCCAGCCTGTTGCAGGGCGGGCCTGTTTTACCTGTATCTCCATGACATGGCCGGTATCATCGGTCACCACGGCATCGAAGGCGGAAGGATTGGTGACTGGAAAGAGAAGGAAGGAAAGGGTTTGATCCGGCAGAGCCCGATAACCGTCGGCGGGCATCCAGATGGTATCCGGCAAGCCCACGAGAACGTGTTCCTCCGGCGCGATCAGCGGGGCAACTCGAAAGATCGCATCGCACAACCCGTCGGCCTCAGGCTGCACGACATAAGCCGTCGATGCGCCGCCATAGCCGCCGCCGTAATATTCCATAATGTCGGATTTGCCCGGCGCGATGACAAAACAGAGCTTGTCCGCGCCACCTGCGATCATCCGCTCGCAGAGATATTCACTGACCGCACAGGGGCGCTCACCACCTTTGCTCAGACGGCTGCCAACGGGCAGAAGCTCTTTCGAAAACGCCAGAGGCTGGATTCGGCTTCCATAGCCTGCCGCGGGAATAATTCCCCACATGTTCTCTCTCCTATGCCTGCATGACCGCAGCGGTCGGTTTGAGTTCGGCAAGGATCGTCTCGAACTGTGCTGCCCGGTGCTCGGACGTATGCGCGTCCAGCACGCGTGCGCGCGCAGCCTCCGCGATGTGCGTTCGTTCAGCCTCGCTCAGGTCGAGCGCGGTGATCACGTCGTCTGCTCCTCTGGCAACAAGAATTTCATGACCCGGCTGAAAGAATGCGTCTAGACCCTCCCACCAGTCGGAAATTACAGGAACACCGGAAGCCGCGGCTTCGAACAGCCGTCCCGATGGACACCAGCCCATTTCAGCCATGACACGGCGCGTGACATTGAGCGTCAACCGGGAGGAAGAATAAAAAGCGGGATGTTCGTCAGGCGGCAGGTGTCTTACGAAGAAGACATTCTCACGCCAGGGGAAATCATGCGGGTAAAGCGCGCCGGCGATGACAAAGCGCTGTGCTGGACGTTGGCGCGCCGGCTCCAGCAGAAGCGTCGCAACACCAGCCTGCCGATCTTCGGCAAAGGTCCCGATATAAGAAAGATCGGCGCGGTACTGGGCTTTCGGAGCATGCGGGCGATGCACTGCCGGGTCGACATGTCCATAAAGCGGCATGACACGCATTGCACCGAGATTGGTCTGGAGGCGATCGAGCGCTTGCCCGCCTGTGAAGCTCAGCAGCAGGTCGAAGTCTTCCAGCCCGCGTGGACCGATATAACTCGTCGCTTCACCGCGCTCGAGTGCCGATAGCGTCACAGGTGTATCAAGGTCGTAGAAGACGCGAATGGGACGTGGCGCGGATAGAACCAGTTCTGACGTCGCTATCCCGTCAGGACAATAGGAGGAGACCAGGGCCACATCGGCTTCTGCCAGATGGCGCCGCGCCGCAGGCAGCGCGTCTTCCCATCCTTGATAGAAAATGAGCTCGCCGCCCTCGATTTCGAAGAAGTCGCGTGCACCAGCGTAGAAGGAGACGTCGCGCTCAAAAAAGACGACGGTCCATCCGCGCCTGGCAAGGGCGCGCACCAACCCGCGCCAGAGTGTGGCGTGGCCATTGCCCCAGGAAGACGAGATGGTCAGACCGAAGATCACCACCTTCATGCGCAGGCTCCCGCCTCCACAGGTTCAAGGTTTGTATTGAGCCCAAGCAAGATGGCGCCGCGCCGGTCAACTGCCAATGTCGTGATCGATGCCGGTGCGACCTCAAGCTCGTGTACGTTGCTGAAGGGCATCTTCAGATAATGGCAGATGCCTGCCTTGATCACGTCGCTGTGGCTGACAAGCGCGACCTTGCCGCCGGGAAAATTCTGCAGCAATCGCTCGATCAAACCTGTGAATCGGGCAGCAACGTCGGCCATCGTTTCGCCGGCGGGCGTCTCGGCGGAGTCGCGTTCATCGTTCCACCGCTGCCACTCTGGGTCTCGTGCAAGATCGCGAAAACTGCGGCCTGACCAACGGCCGAAATCAATCTCGTCAAGTTCGTCCGCCACACGTATGAGGGCGCCTGTTTCCCGGCCGATAAGCTCTGCCGTCTGCTGCACCCGCAGGCGAGGACTGGCATAAAGCGCATCAAGGCCTCGGCCCTTCATCTGCCGGGCAAGCGCCCTCGCCTCCTCCAAACCCTTAGCCGACAGGGGCACCCCCTCGGCGCGTCCCGTGAGGACCTTGCCCAAATGGCCATGGGAGGCATGGCGTATGAGGTAAAATACAGTTTTCACTGCCGCAGACTCGTCTGTTCCGACTCCTCATCGCCGGTGATAAAACGCTGCGTCCGGTCCCGGGCCTCGGCATCCGTGAACTGCTCTGGCGGAGATTTCATGAAATAGCTGGAGGGGCCGACGAGTGCACCGCCTTCTCCCCGATCCATCGCGAGCTTGGCACAACGCACCGCGTCGATGACAACACCTGCGCTGTTGGGAGAATCCCAGACCTCCAGCTTGAGTTCGCAATTTATCGGCACGCCGCCAAAGGTGGTGCCTTCCATGCGAATGTAGGCCCATTTGCGATCGGACAGCCAAGGAACATGATCACTCGGCCCCACATGAATGTTGCCGGCCTCCATGGGAACGCCAAGCTGGCTGGTGACCGACTGTGTCTTGGAGATCTTTTTCGATTCCAGGCGCTCCCGCTCCAGCATGTTCTGGAAATCGGTATTGCCGCCGAAATTGAGTTGATAGGTCCGGTCGAGCCGGACGCCGCGCTCGCGGAAGAGGTTCGTCAGCACCCGATGCACGATCGTTGCGCCAAACTGGCTCTTGATATCGTCGCCAATGATCGGCAGGCCGCGTTCCTCAAACTTCTTCCGCCATTCCGGACGGGAGGCGATGAAAACCGGCATGCAGTTGACGAAGGCGCAACCGGCTTTCAGTGCTTCTCCCGCATACCAGAGAGCCGCCTGCTCGGAGCCTACAGGCAGATATGACACGAGAACATCGGTCCGCGTACGGCTGAGCACCTCAGCCACGTCCGCTTCCGGCTCGTCGGACTCTTCAATTTCCTCTCGCAGATATTTTCCTATGCCGTCGAGCGTCTTGCCGCGCGCCACCGTCACCCCTGTCGGTTCTACATCCGCAAAGCGGATCGTGTTGTTCGGATGCGCGAAGATCGCCTCCGAAACGTCCCGACCGACCTTGGACGCATTGATGTCGAATGCGGAGCTGATGGCGACGTCATCGATGGTGTAGCCGCCGATGTCGGCATTCATGATTCCCGGGATGGGATTGTTGGATCGTATGCCACGATAATGGGAAAGGCCCTGAACGAAAGAGGATGCGCAATTACCCACCCCGACAAGCCCCACACGCACTTGAGAATCATGCATATCGTTAGTCTCCGCAGTTCGGATCGGAGCGCATGAGCCGACTACCGACGGATCGCGCGCCTACTCCTTTGCGGGTTCAAACCGATACGGCTTGGTTTTGTTCCTAAGTTGTTGCTGCGCCGCCGTTTTGCAGCGTCTTCAGCGCCAATGGAATCCTGGTAATCTGCTGATTCTGTTTGTTATTCGGCAAACGTCCATGCACGCGCGCTTCCTGCCTTCTCCATCATAGCCGGCAATAGAATCGCCGCGCGATGACCGCTATCCGCGACCTCACCTACATCAAAGCCGCCGCGGATCACCGAAGCAGAACCGGCGTCGGCCCGATCTGTTCCTATCAGAGCGGCGGAGGATCGACGGCGAACCCGCGTTCCCCCTTGCGGCATAGGTACACTTCGCGCTCGGGATGCGCCTCGATTTCGAAGCCGCTGCTGCGAAGCATCGCCTCAACCGCCGCACGATTTGGAAAAAACCAGTTCGTGGGATCGCCCGCATAACGGTGTTCAACGAAATGCAGCTTGGGGAAGTCCGGTTGATCGAACAGCGCCCATTCGGCGAATGGATAATCCGCCGCCACCCCCGCAATCCCGTCAGAACCGCGCTGTAGACATTGGAAGAGCAGCTTGTCCCCAGCCACATGCTCATAGATGAGGTCGAGCGCCAGCAGAGGATGGCGCAGATGATAAAGCACACCCATAAAGATGACGAGATCGAACCGTTCACGGAGACGACCGACCTCGTACACCGACATCTGCCGCAGATCCAGTTCAACGCCCGCCTGCTCGGCCGCAAAGGCCGCCTGGCGCAGATAATGATCATCGGTATCGATACCGACGACGCGACCGGCATTCCGCCGTTTCATCTCGATAGCGTAAAAGCCGGCGTTGCAGCCGATATCCAGCACCGTCCGCCCCTCCAGATCATCTGGTATCGCGTGGCAGAATGTCTTCCATTTGCAGGTGGGATAATCGCCCAGGAAGTGTTCCGGCGCCGTCTCGATGCCGCCGATCGTCATGTTCTGAAACCAGGGGCCGAGTTCGGCAATGCGTCGTGCAATATCGTCCGGCTGAAAATTTGTATTCATCGCATCCCGCTTTCCCTTCCACACAACGCGGAAGCTGCTGCCGCCTTCGGGCGAACTTTTGCAGTGGCGGATTGGTTCCGTTGCAGAAAAGAAGGCCCTCCACGTCGAGGCGCGGCTTACAGGAATGCTGATCGCCATCGAATCCGTGGGAGGCGCTATCCCCTTTCTGAAATCGCTCTTGCCATTGATGAGGCCCTGAACGTTTCCTCTGCCGTACATTCGATGCGCATTCGTCGTAAAAGTCATTTATTAGCGTGATCCGACATGTATTTGAATTTTCCTATAAAATTACTATATAATCAAGTACAAGGAGGTTTATGATGAATACAGCTATTATGAAAACAAAGAAAGAAAGTAGAGATGAGCGCGCTCATCGGATCGCCATGTCGATAATCAAGGATGAACGCATCCGGCGCGATGCCAAGACTGCTAGACTGCGCGCCAAAAGACTGGCGCTCGCGAACACTTAGGACCAAGGCGCGCAGTGACATCACCAGCAGGCCCGGTATAGCCGGGCCGCGGCCGTCCACCTTTCATCTGCACCGCAACCGGCGATGCAAATCTCCGTCTGGAACGGCCGTCTCACCGAGCTGCCCGGGCGGCATGGCTGAAGCTCTGCAGGTTGTCCTTCGAACACCGCACCGGTACCCGATAGACTCGGCTCACCTTCGGGCCCGCCAAGTTTGTCGCCGGTGTAGAGATGGAGTGCACGCATTTCGCGGCCGTAAGCTGCCTGCAATCCGGCGAGCTTGCCCTCGAGAGTTCCCTGATCTGTGAACTGCATGGGTCCTCGGGCGTTCTGTTCCAGCGCGACAACCAAGGGGTGCTGCGATGAACTGGAGCGAGATGTTTTTTCAGAACTGGGAAGGCATAATCAGGACGATCATCGTCGGCACGCTGGCCTACGCGTTGCTCCTCCTGTTTCTGCGCGCATCAGGGAAACGAACCCTTGCAAAGCTCAATGCATTCGATCTGGTCGTGACGATCGCCTTGGGCTCCATCCTCTCGGCAATCCTGCTTCAGGAATCGGTGGCCCTGGCGGAAGGTGCGGTCGCGTTCGCACTCCTGATCCTTCTTCAGATGGGCGTTACATTCCTATCGGTGCGATCCACACGCTTTGCCAAGATGGTGCGATCAGAGCCGTCATTATTGGCTCGCAACGGCGAATTCTGCCTCGTCACCATGAAGCAAGAGCGGGTCACTGAAGACGAGGTTCTCAGTGCGGTCCGCGCCTCCGGCGGGCAGAGCGTTTCTGCAGTCGATTACGCGATCCTCGAAAGCGATGGATCGATCAACGTCGGACTTCGGTGACCTTGGCAGAGGAAGCCGGTATTCTCGCCGATAGAAGTGCATATCCATCGAAGAGCTGACTTGAGTACATTGAGCTCCCGGGCGGCCCGCAGCCGGCGCCGGCAGATGCACACACTTCCCCGACATCCGATCCAGTGAAGAAGATTCGCGAGGAAGCCCACCGTGCAGCCGGTGTCGAGCAGCCATAGCTTTCCACGGCGCCGCGAGCGGGCGTCTCTTGCCCTTCCAGATCTTTCGCGGCGGGTATGCCCCACCCGCCCGTCTCCAGAGGTACCAGGTATGATCCCCGGTAGCGCTGTTTGGCCGGGGGGCCATTGGACGCGGTCATCCAGCGCGGTCTTTGCTAAGAGGTGAAATTTTCAGCAACAGATGACGACTGGTTCTGCAAAGCTCAAACCCTGCCGTGCACTGCAAGGCAACAAGTCCGTTGCAATGCGGGAGCGCCAATTCGGCGAACTTCACCGCGTCATCCTTGCCCCTGCCGCAGGGGGTACTCGTGATGATCGTATCGTGCCATGCTTTGATGGCGCGCCTGCGCGCGGGTCGGCAAGCTACCTGCGGTCGTTGAACACCGTCAATGGAGAGGAAGGACAATGTACAAGCACATTCTAATCGCAACCGACGGCTCTGAGCTCGCAAGCCGGGGCCTGGATGAGGGATTGAAGCTCAGCAAAGCGCTCGGCGCAAAGGTTACCGTCGTTACAGTGACCGAACTCTGGTCCCCGTTCGAGATGTCAGAAGCGGTGCATAGCGGAAAGAAGAACCCTCTCGCAGAATACGAGGAAGCTGCCGCCAGATCGGCACGCCGCATACTGGACGTTGCCAAAGAAAAGGCGCGAACCGCCGGTGTGGAGATAAGAACGGTCCATGTGCCAGATACCCATCCAGCAGATGGCATCGTTGACACGGCAAAGCGCGAGGGGTGCGATCTGATCGTCATGGCTTCCCATGGCCGGCGTGGCGCACGGCGCCTCCTGCTCGGCAGCCAGACTGCCGAAACATTGGCTCACACAACCATTCCTATTCTCGTGATCCGTTAGCGAGGAGGAATGGTGCCAGATTGATGAGATAGGCGGCCATTGCGTAGTCGACGTTGAAGGCCGCGATCGCTGCCGAAAGAATGGCTGACGCGATCAACAGCAGGTAGCCAGTACCGTCGCGTACCCGAAACTGGCTTCCTCCATCACGAGCCGAGACCAGCCTGATGCTCATGGCCGTCAGCGCGAGGAAAATCATGTTGCCGCCGTAGGCCCAGATTGCCGGCGCGAATTCGTATCGCGCGATGAGAACCACCGAGAACGGCATAAGCGTCACGAAGAAAAGGTGGGCAAGGAAGGTCCATACAAGGGGAACGCTGGCGGTGACTGGAGCGTTTGCTTGAGCCCGCCCGATCCAGAAACTCCCAAGCACCACGAAGGTAATCACGTAGACAAGGAAGGTGTCGCCGAGGTCGAGCAATGCATCAGTGAGTTCAGTGGCGCCAGCCGGGGTAAAGTCCTCAGGAAGATCCAGGTTCACAACGAGCAGCGTCATCGCGAAGCCGAACACGCCATCAGCGAAAGAATCCAGCCTGTCTTTGGGGACGGGTTTGTTGGCCACGTCCTGCATCTACCCTGCAGCCTCTGCTATAGCATCGGCCCGAAATCTGAATCGATTTTCGGAAAACACGATGTGTAGATTCGATTAGATCGCGCGTCCTTGTGCGCCCCAAAAGACGCACGGCGCGCTATGTGCACAGCTTAACCTACGATCCAAACCTTACTGAAGCCTGACCTGCGGCCCGGCCACCTTCAGATTGGACCGCAGCATCGCCTGGTGCTGCAGCCAGTGTAACGCGTCTGGCCCCGTTCTACATACGACGGAAGACGCAGCTAAAGGCCCAGAAATTCAGATGGAAGCAAGGATATGGAGGCCTCGCCCGGAATCGAACCGGGGTGCAAGGATTTGCAGTCCTCTGCGTAACCACTCCGCCACGAGGCCATCGTCCGGAAGGGACGAGACAGTCCAATAGGTTGCAGCGATTCTTACGTCAAGCGTCGAAACGCGTTTTGTCGGATTACGCGGCAGCCAAACGCTGTTTCCCTACGCAGATCAGATCGGCCCTCCTGGCTGGGCGAGGCAAATTCCTAGAGGCGCTTGTCCTTGCGACCCTTCTCCCTTCGGCGGGCCCACCATACCTCCACGCGCCTGCGCAAACGCCTGGCTGCGGGGACATCATAGGACAGAATGAAGAGTCCGACGGGTACCATCCAGAAGCCAAGGACGGGCAGAAAGCCAACCAATCCAAGCAAGATCAGGAGAACGCCGCTTGCAATGCGCGCGATTCGCGATCGCGGCATGGGCACCCGCCGCCCGGCGATGGAAACATACGGGCGCCCTGTCGGGTGGGGATCATCCCCCTCGCCTTTTCTATGGGCCGAATTTTTCGGGGTGGCTTCGCCAGGCTGCATCAATTCTCATCCTTTGCTGGCCGGCGCTGCCGTTGCGGCGGGCCGCGCGTTCACCCATATGTGACGCCAGGCGTGAGAATGCGAGACCGCTTTACACATCTTGGTGAAAAAAACTGCGAAAGCAGCTTTGCAAAGATGGAAGCTGTTTGCTATAGCCACGCCAGCTTGCCTGAGCGAGGCATTCCCCGGTAGCTCAGCGGTAGAGCAACCGGCTGTTAACCGGTTGGTCGCTGGTTCGAATCCGGCCCGGGGAGCCACTCTTTCAGAGTACGGCCCGGAGACATGGTTTACATTTGATAACGGAGAGATGGTTTACACCTTTTCCGGGACGAATGCGGACGCGCTATCCAATTGAATCCACGCAGCGTGCTTCCCGAAAATCAATTCAGATGTCGGCCGACGCCGTAGGCTTACGATAGGCTACGGTGTTCATGCACGGGCAGAAGGCTGTCGGTTCGGCCGGCCAGCCAGTATGCCAGCAATCCAAGCCATTCGCGAATGGCAAGGGTAGAGTTTTCGAGCGAATCAATGGCATTGTCGACTGCCAGGCGGACAGTCTCGCCGCCCGTCGTTCTGTAGTCGGTGGGCCATGGGACAACCGGGTATCCCACTTGACGAAACACTCCCACCGCTCGCGGCATGTGGAAAGCGGAGGTTACGAGCAGCCAGACCTCGTCAGCCTGCGGCTTTGCGAGAGCCCGGGAAAATTGCGCATTCTCGAACGTATCGCGCGAGCTGTTCTCGATCAGAAGCCGATCTGGCGAAACGCCGAGCGCTACCAGTAGATGCGGAGCCGTTTCACCATCTCCAGCAGCTTTCAGGAAGATCGAGCCCGAGCCGCCGGATACGAGCACCTGCGCCTGCGGATAGCGCCGTGCAAGGATGGCTGTTTCCACGTAGCGATCGCCGCTCGAACCCAGTTCATAACCGCCACGGGCGAGATTGATCCTGCCCTCAAAACCACCGCCTAAAACAACGATGCCGTCGACATGAGGCGGCAGAGGATCGGGCCGTTCAAAACGTGCTTCCAGCGGCTGCATGAGCATCGCCCCGAAGCTCGTCCAGCAGCACAGGGCAAGCAGAACGAGCGCGAGCACGCCGAACACAATTGAAATTCTTCGTAGCCCCAGGAATACCGCGCCCAGCGAGGCGGCAAGCAGAATGCCGATAAGGTTGAGAGGCTGGAGAACTCCCCAAAGGATTACCGAGGCAAGATGGAACATGCCCCTCGCCTATCATGCCGGCATCGTATTACCACCAGCGGGTGGGTGTGAAACGGCCGGCGGCACGCTCGATGATATGCGCGGTGCGGAACAATGTTTCCTCATCGAAGGGGCGGCCGATGAGTTGCAGCCCAAGCGGCAGTCCTTTGGCATCAAGGCCCGCGGGAACGGCTATGCCGGGAAGCCCGGCCATGTTCACCGTGACGGTGAAAATATCGTTCAGATACATCTTCACGGGGTCTGCCGCCATCTCCTGGTCGGCAATGCCAAAGGCTGCAGAAGGCGTGGCGGGCGTAAGGATCGCGTCCACGCCGGCCTCGAAGACGTCCTCGAAATCGCGCTTGATCAACGTGCGCACTTTCTGCGCACGCAGGTAGTAGGCATCGTAATACCCGGCCGAAAGCACATAGGTGCCGATGAGGATGCGCCTTTTGACTTCACGGCCAAAGCCTTCGGCGCGGGTGTTCTCGTACATGGCGGTGATGTCGTCGCCGGGCACCCGCAGACCGTAGCGCACGCCGTCATAGCGTGCCAGATTGGAGGAAGCCTCCGCCGGGGCGACGATGTAATAGACGGACAGGGCATATTTGGTATGCGGCAGTGAGATGTCGACGATCTCGGCGCCCGCCTCTCGCATCCAGTCAATACCCTTCTGCCACAGCGCCTCGATCTCCTGCGGCATGCCGTCTATGCGATATTCCTTCGGGATGCCGATCTTCAGCCCTTTAACGGACTGACCGATTGCCTCCTCATAGTCAGGCACCGGGCGGTCAACCGACGTGGTATCCTTCGGGTCCACAGAGGCCATGCTCTTCAAAAGCAGAGCGGCATCGCGCACATCGCGCGCGATCGGGCCGGCCTGGTCGAGCGACGAAGCGAAGGCGACGGTCCCCCAGCGCGAGCAGCGCCCATAGGTTGGCTTCATGCCCACAGTGGCGGTAAAGGCGGCGGGTTGGCGGATGGAACCACCGGTATCGGTGGCCGTCGCCCCCGCGCACAGCCATGCGGCAACCGCCGCCGCAGAGCCGCCGGAGGAGCCGCCGGGCACCAGATCCTTGTTGTCTCCTTCCGCGCGCCACGGGTTGACCACCGGGCCGTAGTAGGAGGTCTCGTTGGACGATCCCATGGCAAACTCGTCCATGTTGAGCTTGCCCAGCATCACCGCGCCGTCAGCCCAGAGATTGGACGTGACGGTGGACTCGTAGCGCGGTTTAAAGCCGTCGAGAATATGACTTGCTGCCTGAGTATGCACGCCCTCGGTGGCAAACAGATCCTTGACGCCGAGGGGAACGCCTTCAAGCGGTCGCGCATCGCCGTCGGCAATCCGCCTATCGGAAGCCTTCGCCATTTCGCGGGCCTTGTCGGCTGTCACAGTGATGTAAGCGTTCAGCCGCTCGTTGGCGCCTTCAATCGCCGCGAGATAGGCGTCCGTCAGTTCAAGCGCCGTGAAGTCCTTCGCGGCCAGCCTGGCGCGAATTTCGGAAATGGTAAGTTTTGTCAGCTCGGTCATGGATGGTCCGTTCAGGCGGCGGATGGGTGTCGGGCTCGGGCCATGGGACGGGTGGACGTCCTCTCTGGCTGTTGCCTATTCGATGACCTTCGGCACAAGAAAGAAGTCGTCACCGCTGGCAGGCGCGTTGGCAATAACATCCTTTGCCTTGGCGCCGTCGCTTACCTCATCCTGGCGCATCTTCATGGAAAGCGGGATCACAGAGGTCATAGGCTCGACATTCTCGACGTCAACCTCGTTCAATTGCTCTACAAAGCCCAGAATGGCGTTGAGCTCGCCGGTCATGCGTCCGGCCTCCTCATCATCGAGCGCAATCCTGGCAAGGCGCGCAACACGCTTTACTGTGCCGGTATCGACTGACATGCTTTCTTCCTTGCACGGGCAGCAAATTCTGACACCGGGCTATAGTCGCGCCCGGCGCTACACGCAACAATCTTCATGGATCGGTCAAAGCTCGAACGGAGCCCCGCGCTCAGGCGTGAGCACGTTGGTACTTGTCCCCTTCATACCTTCCACGAACTTGTCCGCATCAGGGTCGATCGCGGGGAAGGTACCATAGTGGCATGGAATGACTGTTTCGAAGTTGAAAAACCGGCGGCAGGCAAGCGCAGCCACCGCGCCTCCCATGGTGAAGCGGTCGCCAATGGGGACGATGCCTATTTGCGGCCGGTGCAACTCCTCGATCAGAGCCATGTCGCCGAAGATGTCGGTATCGCCCATGTGATAAAGGGTCTTCTCACCCGGGAAATGCAGAACGAGCCCTAGAGGATTGCCGAGATAAATGTTGCCGCCACCTTCCTGAGAAAGCGAAGAGGAATGAAGTGCATTGACAAATGTGGTCGTGAAACCGCCACAATCGACAGTGCCGCCATGATTGCCGGGATTTGTTTTCTCGACTCCCTGGCTGCCGAACCAGGTACAGATTTCGGCATTGGCGACCAGCATGGCGCCGGTCTTCTTCAGAATCGAGAGCGAATCGCCGATGTGATCGCCGTGCCCATGGGTCAGCAAGACGTGGGTGATGCCTTCGGCCGGCCCTTCCCAGCCACCGTCCCAGGTCGGATTACCGCTTAGAAACGGATCTATGAGAATCTTTGCGCTGCCCGCTTCGATCCTGAAGGCGGAATGTCCGTACCAGGTGATCTTCATGCCAAACTCCTCGATTGCCGTCGCACGGCAAGATAGAACGTCGGGTCAGTGAGTCAAAGACGGGGCGCTGCCGTGAGCGTAATCTCGATTGAAGAACTTGCAGCAGAGCTTCCCGCTGGCAGGCCGTTGGCGGGGCTCGATCTCGGCACGAAGACCATAGGCATCGCAATCAGCGATCTTGGAGTATCCTTTGCCACGCCGCGAACGGTGATCAAGCGGAAAAAATTCTCTCAGGATGCCGCGGCCCTGCTCGACCTGCTTGGGCGTGACACTGTCGGTGGGGTGATCATCGGGCTTCCGGTGAACATGGACGGCAGCGAGGGCCCGCGCGCGCAATCGACACGGGCCTTCATACGCAACTTGACGCCGCTGACCCCCCTTCCCTTCGTTTTCTGGGACGAAAGGCTTTCGACTGTCGCCGCGGAGCGGACCCTGATCGAAATGGATGTCTCGCGAAAACGGCGCGCCGAGCGGATCGATGCGGCGGCCGCCGCCTTCATACTGCAAGGTGCTCTCGACCGAATTCAGGTATTGCGCGAATAGCGGCCTGACCGGATCACCGGAGCTGTTCATCCCTGTCCGTCCAACAGTGGCGTATCCACAATGGGCGCTGTTCCCTACGCGGCTTCTTCCAGCGCAACCGGGTTGTTGAGGATGCCGATTCCCGGCACCTCCACCTCCACAACATCGCCGGCCCTCAGCCATCTGGGCGGGTCGAAGCGCGCACCGGCGCCCACTGGCGTGCCGGTCGCGATCATGTCGCCGGGCAGAAGTGTGCAGAACGTCGAGATATAGGCGATGATGCGCGCGATCGGAAAGGCCATACTTGCCGTGGAGTCGTCCTGGCGCTTCTCGCCGTTGACCCGCGTGATGACGCGCATATCCGTCAAATCGAAGCCGGCAACATCGGTTTCGATCCAGGGGCCAAGACTGCCCGAAGCGTCGAAATTCTTGCCCTGGGTGACGTTGAACTTGCCGTGGCGCAGCCAGTCCCGCACCGAGCCTTCGTTCATTATGGTAAGGCCACCGATGTGCTCTGCGGCACGCTCTTCGGGGATACGCCGCCCTGCCCTGCCGATGACGACAACGATCTCTCCCTCATAGTCGAGCTGCTCGCTTTCGCGCGGGATGAGCACCGGCTGGCGATGTGGCACCAGGGAGACCGGCGTACGCATGAAGAGGGAGGGGTATTTCGGCGGTTCAGTGGCATCGCCGTATTCGGCGTTGCGGTTCATGTAGTTGACGCCCACACAAAAAATCTTGGCAGGATCGCACAACGGCAGCGACAGGCGCACGGCGTCGTGAGGCCAATCCGCAGCCACCTGCTCCGCCCCCCTTTCAGCCTCTCCGATCATGCCGGAAGCGATGATCTGCTTTACAGTCGCCCCGTCCATCCGGGCGCCAAGATCGACGACGCCGTTTTCACGCCACACGCCCGCGCTCTGCTTGCCCTCGGCAGTAGTAAACGTGATCAAGCGCATCAGAGGAATCCGGCTCGTTCGAGCACGACATCGAGCCTCTTCTCAAGCTCCGGTGTCGCGGGCATGAGCGGCAAGCGGTGCTCGTTGTCGGGAAGTAATCCGATACGCTTCATCATGTATTTCATCGGGATTGGATTGATGTCGTAAAAGACGGCCTTGTTGATCTCGAAAAGCGCGCGGTGGAGTTCGCGCCCGCGCTTCAGATCATTGTCCCAGACCGCCTGACACATCTGCGCAAGAGGACGGGGACGCAGGTTCCCCACAGCGTTCATCAGGCCACAGGCGCCCACCGCCATCATGGGAAAAGACAGCTCCTCAAGACCGACGAAGATACGGAGATCGTCGTTCACTTCTGCGAACAGGTCGGACACAAACGCAAGGTCGGGTGAGGCATGCTTAAGACCCACGAATGTCGGGCAGATCCTGTCAATCTCCCGCATTGTGTCGATCTTCACGTCGACCGCCGCGCGCCCCGGAATGTGATAAATCATCCAGGGCTTGTCGTGCAGGCTGTTGAGGCGACGGTAATATTCGACCAGACCACGCTGCGGAGGACGGCAATAGTACGGCGTGACGATCAGGAGCGCATCGACGCCGGACTTGGCTGCCGCATGGCGCGTTAATATCTCCGTTTCGGCAAAGCTCTGGGAGCCGGTAGCGGCCACCACCGTCACTCTGCCGGCGACAGCTTCCACTGCCACATCGACTATGCGGTTGCGCTCCTCAATCGTAAGAGAGGACGGCTCGGATGTGGTCCCGTTCACGAGAATGCCGTGCGAGCCGTTTTCTATCTGGAACTCCACCAGTCGCTGATAGGCATCGTAGTCGACGGCGCCGTTCTTGAAGGGAGTAACCAGAGGAGGAATAGAACCTCTAAGAAATTCCGCATCAAGTTGCAGCATGACAGGCTCCCGTCCAGCGTCTTTTCATTGACTCCCGGCTACCGGGTACTTAACATATTAACGATAGCAAGTTCAATCGCAGCAGGGAAGCGAACAATGCCTCACCTCATTGCGGAGTATTCTGCCAATCTCGACGGCAGCGTCGACATGCACGAATTGTGTCGTCACCTGTTGAAAGCCGCGCTCGAGACTGGTGTTTTCGAAACCGGTGCGGTGCGGGTCCGTGCTATCCGCTGCGACAGCTTTGCGGTTGCGGACGATCTTCCTGAGAACGGATTTATCGACTTGTCGCTGCGCATCGCTTCCGGACGGACGTTCGAACAGAAGAAGGCGATCGGCGACCGGATCATGACGGCAGCTTCGGACTTCCTGACCGAACTGTTTAAAACGCCCCACTTCGCCCTTTCGTTGGAGGTGCGCGAAATCGATCCAGAGCTCTCGTGGCGTAAGAATGCCATCCACCCTCGACTGCAAGCCGTGGAAGGGAACTGACCGGAGTGCCGTACGACGCCGCGAAGTCCGACCTTGGAGAAAATCTGAGCCGCGCCCACGCATTTCTGGAGCGCTTCAAGCGCGACGGCGTTCACAATCGTATCGGCGGCAGGGATACTCCTGCAGTTGAAGGCGGAACGTTCGATGTGATCTCGCCCATCGATCTGTCCATGCTGGCGAAAACGGCCCGCTCGGGCGCTAAGGATATCGATCGCGCCGCCAAGGCGGCCCGCCATGCATTCGCCGAATGGGCGACAGTTCCCGGAGAGGAACGCAAGAAGATCCTGCACAGGATTGCCGATGGCATTGAGGCCCGTTCTGACGAGATCGCCCTCATCGAATGCGTCGATACCGGTCAGGCGATCCGCTTCATGAGCAAGGCGGCGCTCCGTGCTGCCGAAAATTTCCGTTTTTTTGCAGATCGAGCCCCGCAGGCACGTGACGGTCTCGCGCTCCGCGCACCGGGCCAGATCAATTTCACCGGACGCGTCCCTATCGGCCCGGTGGGTGTGATTACGCCCTGGAACACACCCTTCATGCTGTCCACGTGGAAGATTGCGCCCGCGCTGGCGGCAGGTTGTACAGTGGTCCACAAACCGGCCGAGTTTTCGCCGCTGACGGCCAGACTTCTCATCGAAATCGCGGAAGATGCCGGCCTGCCCCCAGGTGTGTTGAACCTCGTCAACGGCCATGGCGAAGACGCAGGCAAGGCGCTGACCGAACACCCGGATATCAAGGCGATCGGCTTCGTCGGCGAGAGCAGCACCGGATCACAGATCATGCGCCAAGGTGCCGCGACCCTCAAACGCGTGCATTTCGAGTTGGGCGGCAAAAATGCAGT
>JAJUHJ010000035.1 GCA_029279965.1 Phyllobacteriaceae bacterium | reverse complement strand
TGTCGGAGACACTGCGTGAATCGGCCGGCGATATACGCGGACGAATCAAGCTTTCGGCGCCGCGCACCTTTGCCGATGCACCAATCGGCCGCTCGCTCATCGACTTCGCGAAGGCCCATCCAGATATCGTGCTCGACATCCATCTGGACGACCGGTTTGTGGACCTGGTCGAGGAAGGTTTCGACCTGGCGATCCGAATCACGAAACTCCGCGATTCGTCTCTGATCGCACGTCGTCTGGCCCCCTTTCGTGTTCCTCTTTATGCGACCCCGGCGGTCGTCGAGGAATACGGCGTTCCGGACCATCCGCGCGCGCTCTCAAATCTGCCATGCATCATCGACACCAACAGCCGCTATCGCCAGAACTGGAATTTTCGGGAAAAGGACGGAACGGCGCTGTCGGTGCCGGTGTCCGGGCGGATCGAGGTGAACAGTCCGCTGGCGATTCGTGCTGCGGTGCTGGAAGGGCTGGGCTTTGCCTTCATGCCGGATTTCATCGCAGCCGCCGATGTTGAATCTGGACGTCTCGTTACGGTGTTGGACGACTATCTGATCGACGGCGCTGGAATTTTTGCCGTTTACCCGCACCGCCGCTACCTGCCGGCAAAGGTGCGCGCGCTGGTGGATTTCCTGGTTCAATGGATGAAGGACGAAAAGAGCAACGGGACATGACAGCAGCCCGGCTGATTCATAAGGTAATTATGCACCACCCGAGGTGCCCTAATTTCGCCCGTCCCGTGATAGATGGCATCTTCATGGGAATCTTCGGGGCGCTGCGATGCTGAGGAAAACACAATGGACTGTGATGATCGCCGTCCTGTCTTTTGGCGCTGCATCGCCCGTCTTCGCCCACCCGCATGTGTTTGCAGAGGCAAGGCTCGATGTGCTTGTCAGCGGCAATCGTCAGGTAGAGGCGCTGCGTCACGTCTGGCGATTTGACGATCTGTTCTCCAGCACGGTGCTCGTGGAGTTCGACCAGAACAGGGACCTGACTCTTGACCCGGCGGAACTGGAAGAGGTGGCGAACGTCGTTCATGAATCGCTTGCCGACTTCAACTACTTCCAGATCATCACTGCCGATGGGAAGGAGGTTGAGATGCAGCCGCCCGAGCGACTTATGGCGGATTTCACCGACAACCAGCTTCTCATCATGTTCGAAACGCAGCCGGCAGAACCGCTGATCCTCGCGGGGGAAGTGCGTTTCGGCGTTTACGATCCGACCTTCTACACGGCCATCGATTTCATCCACGATGAATATCTCGCGGTCGAGAACCTGCCGGCAGACTGCGCGCGTGATGTGATCCGGCCCGACCCGGAAGAAGCCATCGCGCAGAATCAGCAGACCCTGACGGAAGCGTTTTTCAATGATCCCGCTGGCAATGATCTCAGCAGCATCTTTGCCACGCAGCTTGAAATCACGTGCCACGCAAATGGCTGAAGCAAGATGACTCCGGTTTGGTTAGGAAAAGATGCCCGTTTCGGGGCAGGAACGGTTGTTGTTTCTGCCGGTTTGGCAGCCGTGGCGTTGCTCGCCCTTGTGACCGCGGCTGATGCGCAAAGCTCGCTAGGCATTGGAGCCGCCGAGCCGTCCGTTGGCGCGAATGGCCCATTTGCTGGTCTGCTGCAGTGGGTAAACGCGAAACAGCAGGCATTTTATCGAGCCCTTGCCTCGACTTTGAAAGCCATGCGTGAGGACGGCACGCAGCTCTGGGGTCTGGTCGGTCTGTCTTTTGCCTACGGTGTCTTCCATGCAGCGGGACCGGGGCACGGCAAGGCCGTCATCTCCTCCTACATGATCGCAAATGAGGTGGCGCTGAGGCGAGGGGTGGTGCTCTCCTTCGCCGCCGCCATTGTTCAGGCATTGACTGCAATCGCGCTGATGGGAACGGTGTTCCTGGTCCTGCGGGGAACTGCCATTTCCATGACGGATGCGACCCGTTTCCTGGAAAGAGCCAGTTTTGCGCTGATTTCACTCTTCGGTCTGTGGTTGTTGTGGCGGAAAATCCGCCCATTCCGCCGCCGTCACAGCGCTCGCGACGATAATCATCACCATGTAGATCACGATCACCATCCAGGCGGACATGCGCCAGGGGGAGCGTGTACCTCCTGCGGCCATTCGCATGCGCCCGATCCGACGCAACTCTCACACGAGCGTCTGGACTTACGTGCAGCCTGGTCGGCCATAGCGGCGGTGGGATTGCGCCCATGCTCCGGCGCGTTGATCGTCCTGACCTTCTCGTTTTTGAACGCGCTTTGGCTGGGGGGGATCGTGTCGGTCTTCGCGATGGCGTTCGGCACGGCGATAACGGTCTGCATTCTGGCAACCGTTGCGGTGACGGCAAAGAACTGGGCAGTAGCGCTGGCTGGCGGCAATTCCGCTGCGCGCATCCATGCCGGGATCGAAATCGCGGGCGCGTTGATGATCCTGGTCCTGGGGCTTGTTCTCCTGACGGCGAGCCTGACGACATAGGGCAACGTCTCGATGGCGACATAGCGGCGGTCATCAGCGCGCGTTTATTTGTCCCTGAATGTCCCAACGAGTAACCGAAGAGGAGAGCACCAGCGTCACAGCCGGCTCAGAGGCATTGCGTCATGACCAACGAGCGAGCGCTAAGATGTTTCCTCTCCCGTTCGGAAAACCATGACGCCACGGTCGACGCGGTTGTGACGCTTCTCGATCAACTCGGTATCGAAGTATCCGTTTCCGATGATTTCGATCCCCGACAGGTGCTGGTGTTTTCGATCCTGAGCACCTTGCGGTCAGTTGATTTCGTCTGCGCGGTTTTCACCGACGCTCCCCCCTCTGCACACATGGCTTTTGAGCTCGGTCTGGCGGTCGGTATTGGCAAGCCCGTTCTGGCGCTGTCGCGCAGCGCTCGCGTTCCGTATGGCATCGGCGAGGCAATCCAGGTTCTCCGCCTCGCGGCGGATGATATCACACCGGTGCTAAGCGAAGTTCGTCGTTTCGTCCGAGATCTTACGCCCGACACGCAATCATTGTTGACGCTGGCGTCTCCGGACCGCACCACCGTTGGAACCGCTGCCGCGGGGCTCAGCCAGGCAAGGAGCGCGGGCAGCAGCCGAAAGCGATGTCGCGCTCTCGTTGACGTCGTTGCCCACCTCTTCGCGCAGCCGGAGACCGAGGTGATCCGCCGGGATTCCATTATGGATGACAGACCTGGCCTAATTCTCCAGAGCGATACACTTTTCACGCAACTTGGCGGTGCGCTGATTATCGCATGTGCGTATTACCGGGGCCACTCCGGCAGCGTTCTGGCGAAAGCCAGCCATACGCTGCAACAGCTTGAAAAATACGTGGAAAAGAGCAGTGCAGGATTGGGCCTGCTTGTCCTCGATCATGACGCCCATTCAGATCTCAATCTGAACCTGTTTGAAACGCCCTATGCAATGGCCTTCCATGTCGATGATCTGATCGAAAGCGCCGGCGCGGGTAAACTCAACGAAGAGCTGTGGCGGCGACGTGCCCAGGCCATGCGCCTGAAGGAACACCATCATCGTGAATGATATGGGCCCCACCCATTGACAGGAAATCGGTAAAGTCTACTAGATATAGACGTCATGGTGCTGTCGAGTCGCTTGTCGGTTCGAGAGCTAAGAGGGAAGCCGGTGAGAAGCCGGCGCTGCCCCCGCAACTGTATGCAGCGGGCCCTGCCGTAATGCCACTGGCGCTTTGTCGCTGGGAAGGCCGGTATGGGCGATGCCCTGTGAGCCAGGAAACCTGCCATGACCGTGTTCGAACGTCCGCGGGCGGGGTGTCCCGGCGGTGCGCTTGGCTTTGGCGGCTTCTGGCTGCTGCGTCGGGTTTACGCATCTCCGCAATCCTCGCTCCTCATTCTTTACGGGGATCACTTGAGATGCCGGCAATTGCCACACACACTTCGAACGGAGCAGGGAATGCTCTTACTCATGCGCTGGAGCCTGTCGCACAGCAGGCCGAAGCGGACTATCGCGTCATTCGCCGTACCGGCTCTGTGACGCCCTTTGATCAGGGCAAGATCACTGTTGCTCTTACGAAGGCCTTCCTGGCGGTAGAGGGTTCGGCGGCGGCAGGTTCTCGCCGGGTGCACGATGTCGTTGAAGAACTGACGGAACAGGTTGTCTCCGCCCTTACGCGCCGAAGCACGGTAGGAAGGGCGTTCCATGTCGAGGACATTCAGGACCAGGTGGAACTCGCCCTGATGCGTGAGGGACATCACAGGATTGCACGCGCCTACGTTCTTTACCGCGAGGAGCGGGCGCGGGAGAGAATGACGACCGAGATTTCGGACAGCTCCGAAGCGCGGAGCATAATGATTGCGCTGCCGGACGGTGGTCGCGCACCGCTCGACCCGACGCGCCTCCGGCGGGTGATCGACGAGGCTTGCGAGGGACTTGAAACAGTGTCGCCGGAAACCGTTCTCGCAGAGACGCGGCGAAACCTTTACGACGGGATTACCCCCGACGACCTTGCGACTGCACCCATTCTTGCGGCGCGTACGCTGATCGAGATCGAGCCTGATTATGCGTATGTCAGCGCCCGGCTGCTTCTCGACAAGCTGCGCCGGGAGGCGCTTACCTTCGTCGAGAACAGACCTGCTGAGGCCACCCAGGAGGAGATGGCGGGGCGGTATGCGGCCTATTTCGAGGATTTCATAAACACGGGCATTGAGGTCGAAATGGTCGACCCGGAACTCGGGAAATTCGACCTCAAGAAGCTCGGTGCGGCACTGAAGCCAGAGAGGGACCTCCAGTTTCAATATCTGGGTCTGCAAACACTATACGACCGCTATTTCCTGCATAAGGAAGGCATTCGCTACGAACTGCCCCAAGCGTTTTTCATGCGCGTCGCCATGGGTTTGAGCCTTCGCGAGGTCGACCGGGAGGCGCGCGCCATCGAATTCTACGACCTCCTCTCGTCTTTCGACTTCATGTGTTCGACACCGACGCTCTTCAATTCCGGCACGTTGCGGCCGCAGCTTTCCTCCTGCTTTCTCACAACCGTCGCTGACGATCTGGACGGGATTTTCAAGGCGATCAAAGACAATGCGCTGCTGGCCAAATATTCCGGCGGTCTGGGCAATGACTGGACGCCGGTGCGCGGACTCGGTGCGCACATCAAAGGCACAAATGGCCAAAGTCAGGGCATCGTGCCGTTTTTGAAGGTGGCCAACGACACGGCTATAGCCGTCAATCAGGGCGGAAAGCGAAAGGGTGCGGTCTGCGCGTATCTGGAAACGTGGCACATCGACATCGAGGAATTTCTCGACCTGCGCAAGAACACCGGTGACGATCGGCGCAGGACTCACGACATGAACACCGCGAACTGGGTGCCCGACCTGTTCATGGAGCGGGTGGAGGCGGACGGTGCCTGGACGCTGTTTTCGCCCGATGAAACACCCGACCTGCATGACCTCTACGGCCCCGCTTTCAAGAGGGCCTACGAAGCCTATGAGGAAAAGGCAGGGCGCGGCGAAATGAACGTGTTCAAGACGGTGCGCGCGGTGGACCTGTGGCGGCGCATGCTGACCATGCTGTTCGAGACCGGCCATCCCTGGATCACCTTCAAGGATCCGTGCAACCTGCGTTCTCCGCAAAGCCATACCGGGGTGGTGCACTCGTCCAATCTGTGCACCGAGATCACCCTCAACACCTCCAGGAACGAGGTGGCCGTGTGCAATTTGGGCTCTGTCAATCTCCTCGCCCATGTCGATGAGAAGGGGCTCGACATGGAGAAGCTCGCGCGCACCGTTTCCACGGCGATGCGGATGCTGGACAATGTCGTGGACATCAATTTCTACACCATTCCCGAGGCGCGGCAGTCGAACCTCCGGCACCGCCCCGTTGGGCTAGGCCTAATGGGTTTCCAGGATGCGCTCCAAACGATGCGGATTCCTTATGCAAGTCAGGAGGCGGTCGAATTCGCCGATCGCAGCATGGAGGCAATTTCCTTTCACGCCATTTCCGCCTCCAGCGATCTTGCCGCCGAGCGTGGCAGCTACTCAAGTTTCGCTGGCTCGCTGTGGTCCAGGGGCATACTGCCTATCGACTCGGGTGAAATCGTCGCCCGGGCTCGCGGGTTTGACGAGACCGATCGAAACGCGACGCTCGATTGGGATAGCCTGCGCGAGCGGGTGACAAAGACCGGCATGCGCAACTCCAATTGCATGGCGATCGCGCCGACGGCCACCATTTCCAACATATGCGGGGTCAGTCAGTCGATTGAACCCGCCTATCAGAACCTGTTCGTGAAATCGAACATGTCCGGCGACTTCACCGTCGTGAATGCATCGCTGGTGCGAGAATTGAAAGAGCGCGGTTTGTGGGATGAGGTGATCATCTCCGACCTCAAATATTACGATGGCGCGCTCGGCCCGATTGACCGTGTCCCGCAAGATCTCAAGGCACTTTATGCGACTGCTTTCGAGATCGATCCGGAGTGGCTGGTGGAAGCCGCCGCGCGGCGGCAGAAGTGGATCGACCAGGCACAGTCGCTCAATCTCTATATTGCCGACCCGTCCGGGAAAAAGCTGGATGCGCTCTATCGTCTCGCGTGGCGCAAGGGGCTGAAGACAACTTACTATCTACGCTCACGCGCGGCGACGCATGTCGAGAAGTCGACACTGACGCGCTCGGACGGAAAGCTCAACGCCGTCGCGGTTGCCTCGGCCGATACGCCGCAAGCCTGCGCCATCAATGATCCCGGCTGCGAAGCCTGCCAGTAACCTTCACCCTAAACGCCTCGCTGCGCACGGCCAGATGCGCGTTTCGGCTCGAGGCGGCGAGCGCGATGTCGAACATCGAAAATGAATTTCCGGAGAATCGAATGCTGACTTGGAACGAACCGAATAACGATCTATCGCCAGACAAGCCCTCCGCCGCGGGCGATGCTAGCGGCCTTGGGAAAATCGACCGTGGGGCCGGGCGCGTGTCGGTGGATGATAAACAGATGATCAATGCCCGTGCGGACGTGAATCAGCTTCTGCCGCTAAAGTATCGTTGGGCTTGGGAAAAATACCTTTCCGCCTGCAACAATCATTGGATGCCGACAGAGGTTTCCATGCAGGCCGATATCGCGCTGTGGAAATCATCCGACGGCCTCAGCGAGGACGAACGGCGCATGGTTAAACGCAATCTCGGCTTTTTTGCTGCTTCTGAATCGCTCGTCGCAAACAACATCGTGCTCGCCGTCTATCGCCACCTGACGAACCCTGAGTGCCGGCAATATCTCCTGCGCCAGGCCTTCGAGGAAGCTGTGCATACACACACCTTCCAGTACATCGTCGAAAGCCTCGGGCTTGAAGAGGGCGAGCTGTTCAACATGTACCGCGAAGTGCCTTCAATCACTGAAAAAGCGGCTTGGGCGCTGGACTATACGCGCCATCTCGACGACCCCGATTTTCGTACGGGCACGCCAGAAGCCGATCAGGCGTTCCTGCGTGATCTCGTCGCCTTCTACGTCGTCTTCGAAGGCATGTGGTTCTACACGGGGTTCGCGCAGATCCTTTCGCTCGGCCGGCGCAACAAGATGGTCGGGATTGCCGAGCAATATCAGTACATCCTGCGGGACGAGTCGATCCACCTCAATTTCGGCATCGACGTCATCAACCAGATCAAGCACGAGAATCCTCGGCTGTGGACGCCAGACTTTCAGGAGGAGGTACGGAGCATGCTGCGGCAGGGCGCGGAACTGGAGGCAGCCTACGGGCACGACACCATGCCGCGCGGCTTCCTCGGCCTTAATTCAGGGCTCTGCGAACAGTACATGCATTTCATTGCCAATCGCCGCGCCGCTCAACTCGGCCTTTCGCCCGTCTTTCCCGAGGTGGAGAACCCGTTTCCATGGATGTCCGAAGCCATGGACCTGAAGAAGGAGAAAAACTTCTTCGAGACCCGCGTCATCGAATATCAGAGCGGGGGAGCGCTGAGTTGGGACTGAACCGGCTGCCTCATCCGGCAAGCGCGTCGTAGACGAGCTTGAGGGCGATGCACCCCAGAAATACCAGAATGACGCGGTCGAAATTCTCCCGCGAGAAACGTTTTGCAAGAGCGGCGCCCACCGGCATGAAGGCGAAGAGCGGGAGAAATGCTGCCAGGCTGATTAACGCGTAATGCGCGGAAAGGAGGCCGAAATGGATGAGCGTGACGATCTGAAAGGAGGTAATCGCGACGAAGAACGCCGAGATCGTGCCGATGAATTTAGGCCTTTCCAGCCGCATCGCGTTGAGAAAGGAGAGCGAGGCGGGTGCGGACAGGCCGGAAGCACCCTGCAAGAGCCCGGCAAGAAACCCCATTGGTACGCTCAGCTTTTGGCCGAGTGTGTAGGCGATTTGCCAGTTGGGCAGGGCAATGCGCACAAGAATGTAGGCGAGGACGGCGCCCGCGACGATCAACGAAAGCAACTGCTGTGAAAGAAAAGCGAGAATGACTGTGCCTGCCACCACGCCCGCCGCGCCGGCGCCTGCAAAGCCCACAACGAAGGGCGCAGGCAGGAGAGCGTGCCGAAAGCGCCATCCTTGCCAGAGATTGGTCAAAAGGTTTGGCACCACAAGGATCACAACGGCGAATTTCACGTCGAAGGTCATGGCGATTGCGGGTACGGCGAGAACCGGTGCGCCAGCTCCGGTCGCTCCTTTCAAAATCCCACCGGCTGCAAGGCAGGCAAAGATAATCGCAAGATGCATCAGGTCCATGTCGCGGACATCTCACTGATCGAACGAAGAGCGCGACGTGCTCCACGCACGCCTCCGCTTCATTTGTTTGGTTGAGCCGTATTGTCCAACGCGGATTATCGCACCCGGTGGCAAGATGCCATAAAGCTTGTGGCCAGGCACTTAACCAGGTGTCAGTACGGTATCGAAGGCCGGAAAACAGCGCGTCGTTGCGCTCCAAAGGATGCACGACATGCCGGGGCCAGCCAGACGAAGGGGCGCTGGTTCATTCCGGCGCCCCTTGGGCGCGGCTAGACCTCGCCCCAGATCGCTTCTGCCGTCTTGACGACCAGTTCCAGCTTCCGCTTCTGATCGTCTTCGGTGATGTTGTTGCCCTCTTCGGTCGAGGCGAAGCCGCATTGCGGGGCGATGCCGAGCTGGTCGAGATCGGCAAATTTGCCAGCCATGTCGAACTTGCGCTTCAGATCGTCCAACGACTCAAGCTCGGGCACCTTGGTGGTGATGAAACCCGGCAGAACACGCTTCTTTCCCTTGGGCAGGAGGCGCAGCGGCTCCAGTCCGCCCGCGCGGTCGGTATCGTATTCCATGAAATAGATGTCGACGCCGGTCTTGTTGAACACCGCATCGGCCGCGGGATCGTAGGCACCTTCCGCCGCCCAGGTGGAGCGGAAATTGCCGCGGCACATGTGCATTCCGATCACCATATCGTCCGGGCGATCTTTGATCGCATCGTGCATCATCTTGGCGTACTGGTCGATCAGCCAGTCCGGGTCCACACCTTCGGCTTTCTTCTGCTCGCGCAGTTTCGGATCGCACAGATAGGCAAAGAAGATATCGTCCATCTGGAGATAACGGCAGCCGGCCTCGTAGAATTTCTGAACGGCCTTGGCATAAGTGCTGCTGATATCGGCGAAGAGCACCTCCAGATCCTGATATTCCTTTGGTCGGATATCGGCTTTCGCCGTGCGGAAATGGCAGCAGCTCGGGCCGGGAATGGAGATTTTCGGCGTGACCTTCGCCACGGATGCCACATACTTGAAATGGTCAAGCATCGGATGGTCGTCGGGAAAATCGAGCTTTCCCGTGATCGCCGGGAAGACCGGCCGCACGTTCGCACCGTGGAATTGAAGGCCCTTTTCACCCTGGCGCTCCTCCAGGTCGAGGCCATCGAGGCCGCCCATGAAATCATAGTGCCAGAAAGAGCGGCGCAATTCGCCGTCGGTCACGACCTTGAGGCCGATGTTCTGCTGCATCTTGACGACGTCCGTGACGGCGGCGTCTTCAACGTCTTTCAATTCTTCCGCCGAGATGGACTTGTCCTCATAAAACTTCTTTCGCGCCTCCTTGACGGCGGCCGGGCGCAGAAGCGAGCCGACGTGATCGGCGCGATAGGGCGGAGTGTGGGTGGTCATGTTTCCCTCGACTTTCGGCTGACGGTGGATTGCGATAACTGGTTAGTTAAACTGTTCGCAACGTCCTGCAAAGCCTTGCATCTAAAATGGCTCCATTCCGGCACCCGGTGAGGAGGCGTTGTCCTTGTGAAGGCCGCGAGTTCCCGGCCCGATGCCGAAAAACGCGCCGATCGGAGGTGCCGCTCTGCCTCAGCCGGGGCAGATCGGAGAATTGCGGGGAACCTGCTCACATCCGCCGCGTTGACGCGTGGAGGGAATTTTCCCACCGAGAGATGAGGAATGGACCGTCCAGCCGAGACGCTCCTGCAGGGCCTTGCTGCAAGCCGCATTGCCATCGAGGCCGTTGAGCCGGACATCGATGGCGGGCGCTTCGCTGCAAAGGCGATCGTCGGCGAGCCCTTTCGGGTGGAGGCCGACATTTTCTGCGATGGCCATGATGTGATCACATCGGCGCTTCTCCACCGGCGCCGGGGAGATGATGCATGGGCAGAAACGCCAATGCGCCATCTGGTCAATGACCGCTGGCGTGCAACTGTCGTATTCAGGGAGGTCGGCCATCACGAATTCAGGGTCGCCTCGTGGCGTGATCTGTTTGCTACGTGGCGGCTGGAGGTCACCAAGAAGAATGAGGCGGGGCAGAGGATCACGCTTGAGCTGGAGGAAGGATGGCGGCTGGTCAATAAGGTGCTTGAAAGCCGAAACGGCTCAGACTCGGCAGATCGCGCAGCACTTGAGGCGCTACTTTCGGAGATTGCCTCCTCGCCGGCCGAAGGCGACAGACTCGCGGTGCTGATGAGCGATGACATGGCGGCGCTTATGCGGCGCCTGGGCATGCGGGTGAATCTGACCGAGACGGATACCACCTTTCCCGTTTTTGTGGATCGGGAGAAGGCAGGTTTTTCCGCCTGGTACGAGCTCTTTCCCCGCTCGCAATCCGGTGATCCCGCCAGGCACGGCACCTTTGACGATGTGATAGCGAGGCTTCCTTATGTGCAGGGACTCGGCTTTGACGTTCTCTACTTTCCGCCGATCCACCCGATCGGTCGCACCAACCGGAAGGGGCGCAACAACAGTTTGACGGCCGCGCCGGACGATCCGGGAAGTCCCTATGCTATCGGCGCGAACGAGGGCGGGCATGACGCGATTCATCCGCAGCTTGGTTCGTTTCAGGATTTTGCACGTTTGGTGGCCGCCGCCAGGGAGCATGGGCTGGAAATCGCACTCGACTTCGCCATCCAGTGCTCACCGGACCACCCGTGGATAAGGGAACACCCCGAATGGTTCGACTGGCGGCCGGATGGCACCATCAAGTTCGCCGAGAACCCGCCGAAGAAATACGAGGACATCGTCATCGTTCATTTCTATCGCGAGGCCATTCCCGGCCTTTGGCATGCGCTGCGCGATGTGGTGCTCTTTTGGCTGGACAGAGGCGTTCGCATTTTTCGGGTCGACAATCCGCACACGAAGCCCTTGCCCTTCTGGGAATGGCTGATCGGGGAGGTGCGGCAGGTCGACCCCGGCGTCATCTTTCTCGCTGAGGCCTTCACACGACCCAAAATGATGAAGCGGCTGGCGAAGGTCGGTTTCAATCAATCCTACTCCTACTTCACCTGGCGCAACACCAAACAGGAGCTGACGGAGTACCTGACCGAGCTCACGCGTGAGGAGTGCCGTCATTACATGCGGCCGAACTTCTTCGTGAACACGCCCGACATCAATCCCTATTTCCTGCAAAGGAGCGGCAGACCCGGATTTCAGGCGCGTCTTTTCCTGGCCGCGACGCTTGGCACGAATTACGGCGTCTATAGCGGTTTCGAGCTGTGCGAGGCTGCCGCCATGCCGGGCAGGGAAGAGTACTTCAATTCGGAAAAGTACGAAATTCGCGCCTGGGACTGGGACAGGCCCGGCAACATCAAGCCCGACGTAGCATTCGTTAACAGACTCAGAAACGAGAATGCCGCGCTGCGTCAGTTCACGAACTTGAACTTCTATAACGCCCGGAACGATGCGATCCTCTACTACGGCAAATTTACGGACGACCTGTCGAACTTCCTGCTCTTTGCGGTCAATCTCGATCCGCATCATGCCCAAAGCGCCCATTTCGAGGTGCCGCTGTGGGAATTTGGGCTTCCCGACGATGCCACCATTAGCGCCGATGATCTCGTCACCGGTCAACCTTTCACCTGGACCGGCAAAATCCAGCAAATGCACCTCGACCCAAACCAGCGGCCGTACATGGCATGGCGTCTTATCGCGCCGGGAGCCTCCCGATGAACCCGTCGGCGAAACTTTCCCCGACTGCGCCTGCCGGTGCGGCTGGCGCGGCCACGGACGAGCAAGCGCATGACTGGTACAAGGACGCCATCATCTACCAGCTTCACATCAAGGCATTTCAGGATGGGAACGGGGATGGTATCGGCGATTTCGACGGTCTTCTCCAGCGGCTCGATTATATCGAGCGGCTCGGTGTGAACACGATATGGGTTTTGCCCTTCTATCCCTCGCCCCTTCGGGATGACGGCTATGACATTGCCGATTATCGCGCGATCAATCCAGCCTACGGCAAGATGCGCGATTTCCGCCGCTTCGTCGCCGAGGCGCACCGGCGCGGTGTAAGGGTCATTACCGAACTCGTCATCAATCATACCTCCGATCAGCATCCCTGGTTCCAGCGGGCGCGGCATGCCAGGAAGGGTTCTGCCGCCCGCAATTTCTACGTTTGGAATGACGACGACGAGCGCTACCCTGAAACGCGCATCATCTTTCTCGACACCGAGACCTCCAACTGGACCTGGGATCCGGTGGCTGGCCAATTCTTCTGGCACCGCTTCTATTCCCACCAGCCCGACCTCAACTTCGACAATCCGCGCGTGCTCGATGAAGTCATCAAGGTGATGCACTTCTGGCTCGATATGGGCGTGGACGGGCTGCGCCTCGATGCCATTCCCTATCTCGTCGAACGAGATGGCACGAACAATGAGAACCTGCCGGAGACGCACGAAATCCGGAAAAAGATCCGCCGGGCGCTGGACGAGAAATACCCAGACCGGATGCTGCTGGCCGAAGCCAACCAATGGCCGGAGGACACGCGGCCTTACTTCGGCGAGGGAGATGAGTGCCACATGGCGTTCCACTTCCCGCTGATGCCCCGCATTTACATGGCGCTGGCGCAGGAGGATCGCCATCCGATCTCCGATATCATGCGGCAGACGCCGGAGATTCCCGATTCCTGCCAGTGGGCCATCTTTCTGCGCAACCACGATGAACTAACGCTCGAAATGGTGACGGACCGCGAGCGCGACTATCTCTGGCGCACCTATGCGGAGGATGTCCGCGCCCGGATCAATCTCGGCATTCGCCGCCGGCTCGCACCGCTCATGCAGAACGACCGGCGCAAGATCGAGTTGATGAATGCCCTGCTTCTTTCCATGCCGGGCACGCCTGTTCTGTACTATGGCGACGAACTCGGCATGGGCGACAACATCTACCTGGGCGATCGGGACGGCGTGCGAACGCCCATGCAATGGTCGCCGGACCGCAATGGCGGCTTTTCGCGCGCAAATCCGCAGATGCTCTATCTGCCGCCGATCATGGATCCCGTCTACGGCTATCAGACCATCAATGTGGAAGCGCAGGAAGCGGATCCGTCATCGCTTCTGAACTGGACCCGCCGCATGATCGCGGTGCGCAAGCAGCATAGTGCTTTCGGGCGCGGCGATTTTTCAATTCTTTATCCGCGCAATCGGCGCATTCTCGCCTACACGCGGAGTTTCGGCGAAGAGACGATCCTGTGTGTGGCCAATCTGTCCCGCTCGGCCCAGGCCGTTGAACTCGATCTGTCGCAATATCGCGGCCGGGTTCCCGTCGAACTCATCAGCCAGTCACCCTTCCCGCCCATTGGGGAGTTGCCCTACATGCTCACATTGTCGAGCTATGGTGCTTTCTGGTTCCTGCTGACGGACGAGAGCGAGGCGCCCGACTGGCATCGCGACATTCCCGAGCCGCTGCCCGAATTCGTCACCCTCACGCTGGTGGGTGGCAATATCGAACGGGCACTGGAGGGCCGGGAACGGCGGCAGCTTGAGGGCGATGTCCTGACATCGTTCCTTCAGCGGCAGCGCTGGTTCGGGGCCAAGGGAGAGGATGTGCGCTCTGCCGAAATTCGCGAACTGGCCAAATTGGGAGACGAGGCCGGGCTTCTCGCAACCGTTAACGTGGACAGCCAGCCATCCGGCAAGCAGCTTTATCTCCTGCCCCTCACAATTTTGTGGGGCGAGGAGAATGTGCAGTTCGGTGCGCCGAAGCTGTCGGCGACGATAGCACGTGTGCGTCGTGGACCGCAGCTCGGCGCGCTTATAGACGGCTCCTATGATGGCCGCTTCGCCGCGGAAATAATGCGGCGCATGCAGAACAATGACGAACTTTCGGTCGCCGGCGGCGTTCTGCGCTTTTACGGCAGTGAGAATCTCGCCGGTATGACGTTCGAAGAAACTCCTTCTGCCCTGATGGGCGAGCAAAGCAATGTCTCGGTCGCCTTTGGTCGCCAGGCGCTCATGAAAATTTTCCGGCGCTTGAGGAGCGGAAGCCAGCCGGAGGTGGAGGTGGCGCGTTTTCTGACCGAGGTTGCCGGATTTCAAAATACGCCCGCCTTTCTCGGCATGGCGGAGGTCGAAGAGGAAAATGGCGAAAGGATCGTGCTTGCCAGCGTTTCCGCTTTTGTCGAGAATCAGGGCGACGCCTGGAGCGTTTTCGTCCATGCGCTGGAGCGGCATATCGAGGACGAGATACTTGCGCCCTTGGAGGCTTCTCCCTCTGCCTTGCCCGAGGGCGCGCCGCAGCCGCTCCTCTACCCGCTCGATCTCATCTACCGGCTGGGGCAACGCACCGGTGAGATGCATGCCGCGTTCTCAGTCGAAACAGACCTTGAAGCCTTCCGCTGCGAACCCCTCAGGCGCAGCGACATCACGCAGTGGGTAAGGGATGCGAAGACAGAGCTGGCCGCCGTGCGCGCCGGTCTTGAACGGAACCTCAAGAATCTCCCGGCAGAGGCGGCCAGGGCAGCCGAGCAGCTGACCGCAAATCTCTCCGTGATCGACAGACGGCTTGGCGAATTGCGCCGCATCAAGCCCATGGGCCGGAAATCGCGCATCCATGGTGATTATCATCTGGGCCAGGTGCTGGTTGCCAAACAGGATGTCTATATCATCGACTTTGAGGGCGAGCCCCGGCGCAGCCTGTCAGAGCGGAGTGCTAAAAGTTCACCGCTGCGTGACGTTGCCGGCATGCTCCGCTCCTTTGATTATGCGGCCTGGACAGCCGTGCGGCAGGTCGCGGCGCGCCTGCCGGACCAGACGCGCGACAGCGCCGAGCTGGTGCGGCGCTGGCGGGAACGCATGACGAGTGAATTCCTCGACGGTTACCGCGAGACGGCCGGTGAATTCGCGGAAGACGAAGCGCAGGAGGGGCTGCTGGAGCTCTTTCTGCTCCAAAAAGGTCTCTACGAGATCAACTATGAACTTTCCAATCGGCCGGACTGGGCGGGCATCGCGATCGAGGGTGTGCTCGACCTTATCGAGAGGAGTGGTGCATGAGCGCGGGCACGGACACGGAAGCCTGGCGGCTCGATGATGCGCACGCCGTCGCCGCGCTCGTCGCTGGAAGGCACGGCGATCCCTTTGCGGTGCTCGGACCGCATCGGAAATCCGCCGGCACTGTGCTGCGTGTGTTGAGACCGGAAGCCGAAACAGCCGAGGCGGTTGATCCCGGGACAGGGAAAACGATGACCAGGCTGCTGAAGCGCCACGCGCGTGGCTTCTTCGAAGGACTGTTGTCGCCCAACGAGGCTCCGTTGCGTTATCGCCTCCGCTTCTCGCGGGGAGAGGACGTGTGGGAAGAGGAGGACCCTTACCGCTTTCCCAGCACATTCGGGGAAATGGATTTTCATTTGATAGGCGAGGGAAGACATCAGCGACTGTATGAGAAGCTGGGCGCGCATCCGATGGAATGCGATGGCGTCGCCGGCGTCCGCTTTGCCGTCTGGGCGCCCAATGCCAGCCGTGTCAGTGTCGTCGGCAACTTCAATGATTGGGACGGCCGCCGCCATCCCATGCGTCTGCATCCGGGGATCGGCGTATGGGAGCTGTTCCTGCCCGATGTGAAGCAGGGTGACTTTTATAAATTCGAGATCGTCGGGCCGCAGGGCGAACTGCTTCCCGCCAAGGCGGACCCGCTGGGATTTTGCAGTGAGCAGCCGCCGGCAACCGCGTCAGTTGTTCATGGCATGCCGGAACGCGAGTGGCACGACCGCGAGTGGATGGAGGCTCGCGCGGCACGCAACGACCGAAGCGCGCCGATTTCGATCTATGAGGTGCATCTCGGCTCATGGCGCCGCCGCGAGGATGACGGTTATCTTTCCTATGATGAACTTGCCGACCAACTCATTCCGTATGTGAAGGACCTCGGGTTCACCCATATCGAATGCATGCCCGTCAGCGAGCACCCGTTTTCCGGTTCCTGGGGCTATCAACCCGTCGGTCTTTACGCACCCACGAGCCGGTTCGGCAATCCTGATGAATTCGCCCGCTTTGTTGATCGCTGCCACCAGGAGGGGCTCGGCGTCATCATCGACTGGGTGCCTGCGCATTTCCCTTCGGATGCGCACGGGCTTGCCCGGTTCGATGGTACCGCGCTCTATGAATATGCCGACCCGCGCATGGGGTTTCACCGCGACTGGAATACGCTGATCTATAATTTCGGCCGCCGAGAAGTGGCAAACTTCCTAAGCGCCAATGCGCTCTTCTGGCTTGACCGCTATCATGTCGATGCTCTGCGCGTGGATGCGGTGGCTTCCATGCTGTATCTCGATTATAGCCGCCAGCCTGGCGATTGGGTCCCGAATATTCACGGCGGCAACGAGAATTTGGACGCCATCGCCTTCCTGCGAGACACGAACGTCGCGCTGTTCGGGAACCACCCCGGCGCCACCTCCGTCGCGGAAGAATCCACGGCTTTTCCGGGCGTATCCCGCCCAGTCCACGCCGGAGGACTTGGCTTCGGCTTCAAGTGGAACATGGGATGGATGCACGACACCCTTGATTATATGGGGCGCGATCCAATCCACCGCCGGCACCACCACGACCAGATGACGTTTGGCCTTGTCTACGCCTTCTCCGAAAATTTCGTCCTGCCCTTGAGCCATGACGAGGTCGTGCACGGCAAGGGATCTTTGATAGGCCGGATGCCCGGGGACGCCTGGCAGAAATTCGCGAATTTGCGCGCCTACTTCACCTTCATGTGGACGCATCCGGGAAAAAAGCTCCTCTTTATGGGTGGCGAGTTCGCGCAAGTCGGCGAGTGGAACCACGACCGCAGCCTCGACTGGCACCATCTGGACGATCCGATGCACCGTGGGGTGAGGGATCTTTTGCGAGATCTCAACACGATATACCGCAACCATGCAGCGCTGCACGAACTCGATTGCGAGCCGGAAGGCTTTGAATGGATAGACGCGTCGAGCCCGGATTTCAGCATCTACATCTATCTGCGAAAGGCGTCCGGCGACGCCCCGCCCGTCGCCGTGGCCTGCAACTTCACGCCTATGGTGCACGAGAGCTTCCGCGTGGGCCTTCCGCGCGCCGGCCGTTGGCGCGAAATCCTGAACAGCGACGCTGCCCGCTATGGCGGTTCGAACGTCGTTAATGGAACGGTGGAAGCGGTCGCGGAGCCGTGGCACGGCCGCCCAGCCTCGGCCACGCTGCGCCTACCGCCACTCGGCGTGACCATTCTCGTTTGCGAGACACAGTGAAGGAAAACGCAACGTGCGTATCGATTTCGGTCTTCCCTATCCGCTGGGTGCCACCTGGGATGGCTCTGGTGTGAATGTTGCCGTTTTCTCGGCCCATGCCGAGAAGATCGAGCTTTGTCTTTTCGACACCAAAGGCAAACGCGAGATCAAGCGCGTCGCGCTTCCAGAATACACCCATGAGGTCTGGCACGGCTATTTCCCGGATCTCAGGCCAGGGCAGGTCTATGGGTTGCGCGCCCACGGCCCTTACGATCCTGCGCGCGGTCACCGCTTCAATCCCAACAAGCTGCTGATCGACCCTTACGCGAAGCTGCTTCTCGGGGATTTGCGTTGGCACGATGCATGCTTCGGCTATCGCGTCGGCTCACCCCGTCAGGACCTCTCGATCGACCGGCGCGACTCGGCGTTCGTCATGCCGAAATGTGTGGTGACCGACACCGCGACCACCTGGGGAAGTGATCTGCGGCCGAACCGCGCGTGGTCGGAAACGATCATCTACGAGGCGCACGTAAAAGGGATCACCGCGCTTCATCCAAAGGTGCCGGAGCAGCTTCGGGGCACATTCGGCGGCCTGGCCGACAGCCGCGTCATCGATTATCTGGTCAAGCTCGGCATCACGGCGATCGAATTGCTGCCGATCCAGGCATTCTTCGACGACCGTCACCTGGTTGAAAAGCATCTCACAAACTACTGGGGTTACAACACGATCGGCTTCTTCGCGCCAGCTCCCCGCTATATCTCGCCGGACGGCGGTCTGCATGAATTCAAGCGGATGGTACGCAAGCTGCATGAAGCGAACATCGAGGTGATCCTCGACGTCGTTTACAACCATACCGCCGAGGGGAGCGAGATGGGGCCGACGCTCTCCTTCCGAGGGCTCGACAATGCCAGTTACTACATCCTCGGTGATGATCCGCGCTACTATTTCGATACGACCGGTTGCGGCAACACACTGAATCTGAAGCATCCGCGCGTGTTGCAGATGGTGATGGATTCGCTGCGCTATTGGGTCGAGGAATGCCATGTCGATGGTTTCCGCTTCGATCTGGCCACGGCGCTGGGGCGCGAGCGCGACAGTTTCGAACCCTCTTCCGTGTTCTTCGATACGTTGCGCCAGGATCCCGTTCTGTCGCGCGTCAAATTGATTGCCGAACCCTGGGACATCGGGCCTGACGGTTATCAGCTCGGCAGCTTCCCGCCCGGCTGGGCGGAATGGAATGGGGCCTATCGCGATTGGGTTCGCTCGTTCTGGCGCGGCGATGAGCAGGCTACGCCGGATCTGGCGAGCGGCCTTCTCGGCTCGGCGCCGATGTTCGACCGGCGGGGGAAGCGTCCCTGGGCGAGCGTAAACTTCGTCACAGCCCATGACGGCTTCACGCTTGCTGACCTCTATTCCTACAACGAGCGCCACAACGAGGCGAACGGTGAAGACAATCGTGACGGCCACGACGACAACCGAAGCTGGAACTGCGGGGTTGAAGGTCCGACGGACGACGATGAAGTTCGCGCGTTGAGGCTGAAGATGCGCCGAAACGCAATGGCCACGATGCTGCTTTCGCAGGGAACGCCAATGCTGCTGATGGGAGACGAGGTCGGCCGTACGCAGCACGGCAACAACAATTCCTACTGCCAGGACAATGAAATGAACTGGCTGCCCTGGGAGGAACGTCATCCCGATGACGATGAGTTTCTCCAGTTTGTGCGGCGGCTGATCCTCTACCGCCATTCGCGCGGGCAGTTCATGCTGCGGCATTTCCTGCATGGCCGGATGATTTCCGAAAAATTCCGCGATGTTTCGTGGTTCGCAGCGTCTGGTGAATTGATGACGGACGATGACTGGGCCGACCCTGGCCTCAAATCTCTCGGCCTGATGCATTGCGACACGCGCGGCTCGGCGATCCTGATACTCATCAATGGCCATCATGAAGCGGTGGACTTCACCCTTTCTCCCGATCTCGGCGCGACCGGATGGAAGCTGATGATGCGCACCGACACTGGCCAATGGCCGGTATGGGAAGCGATGAGGACACCGCACACGCTGACCCTGGCCGACCGTTCGATGGTGGTACTGGAAGGGCGCTTACGATGACCGCCGAAGATTATGGTGCCCGGTGGGGCGCGCATCTGCGGGACGACGGATCCGCCCTTTTCCGTCTTTGGGCTCCGGCAGTGGACCGGCTGCGCCTCAAGCTGGGAGATGGGGATGAACCGGAAATGCGCCGCCACGATGACGGCTGGTTCACGCTGGAACTAGATGGTCTCGCAGAAAACACGCCGTATCTCTACGTGTTGCCGAATGGCATGATCGTGCCTGATCCTGCTGCGCGCGCCCAGGCATCCGATGTGCACGGGCCGAGCCTCCTTACCTCTCCAAGGTTCGCCTGGACGGCGGGAGAGTGGAAAGGGCGGCCGTGGGAAGAGGCGATCGTCTACGAATTGCATCCGGGGACGTTCTCGCGCCAAGGCGGCTTCGACGGGGTGAGGCAGAAACTCGACTATCTTGCCGATGTGGGCTTCACGGCCATCGAGCTGATGCCCGTCGCACAATTCTCGGGAACCCGCGGGTGGGGTTACGACGGCGTGTTGCCTTACTGTCCGCATTCCGCCTATGGCGGGATCGATGGTCTGAAACGGCTCGTGGATGCTGCACATCAGCATGGGCTGATGGTGTTTCTCGACGTCGTCTACAATCACTTCGGGCCCGACGGAAATTATCTGAGTGCCTATGCGCCCGACTTCTTCGATTCCGAGCGCCACACGCCTTGGGGCCCCGCCATCCGGTTCGAGGAGCCGGCGGTGCGGGCGTATTTTCTCGATAACGCGATCTACTGGTTGGAGGAATTCCGCTTCGATGGGTTGCGCTTCGATGCGATAGATCAGATTAGCGACCTGAGCGAGACGCCGATTCTGGAAGAAATAGCGCGCGGCATCCGCGCGCGCTTTGCCGATCGGCACATCCATTTGATGACGGAGGATGAGCGCAACATCATCGCGCTTCACCCACGGGACGAGAAGAACCGGCCGGTTCTTTTCACGGCCGAGTGGAACGACGACTTTCACCATGCCGCGCACTGCATCGCCACGGGCGAGGAGGCGGGCTATTATGCTGCCTTCGCTGACGATGCTGCCGGTCATCTTGTCCGCGTTCTGTCGGAGGGCTTCGGTTACCAAGGCGAACCTTACGGTCCAAGAGATGGGAAGCCGCGCGGGGTGAAAAGCATTGGCCAGCCGCCGGTGGCGTTTGTCGATTTTCTGCAGAACCACGATCAGATCGGCAACCGCGCCTTCGGCGAACGACTGACGAGACTGGCCGGCGAGGAGATGGTGGAACTGCTCACCGCCGTCCTCCTCCTCAACCCGCAAATTCCGCTCATTTTCATGGGCGAGGAATATGGCGAGACGAACCCGTTCCTGTTCTTCACCGATTTCCACGGCGATCTGGCCAAAGCGGTGCGCGAGGGGCGGCGGCGCGAGTTCGCGGATTTCGGCCATTTCACCGGTGAGCAGGCCGAGCGCATCCCCGATCCAAATGCGATCTCCACATTTGAAGCGTCGATGCTCGATTGGTCCAACGCGCAAACGCCAGCCGGGCGGAAACGCCTCGATCTTTTCCGGCGTCTCCTTGAAGCGCGCCGCCGCCATCTTGTGCCGCACCTAACGGCCATGACGGCCATGCAGGCCGAGGCGGTACGCCTGGGCGGGAGGGCCTTTGCCGTGCGGTGGACCATGGGAAATGGCGTTTTGCTGATGTGTGCCAACTTCGATGATCTCGAAGCCAAGGCGCAGGAGGATCTGAGCGGTTTCGATGCGGTTTACGAGAGCAGCGAAGGTGTTCTTTCCGCGCTTGCCGATGGCCGGATCCCGGCATCAAGCGTGGCCGTGATGATGAAGCGAGGCGAAACACAATGAGCCAGGGTCTCGACCGCCTCGCCGCCGCCCATGGCGTCATCCGCTCCTACCGTGGGCTTGACGGCACCATTTCGCGTGCGCCGGATGAAGCAGTAAAGGCGATTGTCGATATTCTCGGGGGAAACGAGATAGAAACTGCTCCCGCCGAGCCGGAGGGTGAGTGGCCTCCGCCGCCGCGGGTTCCGCAGGGAATTGCCTGCTACCTGCCGGACTTTTTGCGGGATGGCAGGGCGTGGGGCATCACTTGTCAGCTTTACGGCCTGCGCTCTGCTCGCAACTGGGGCATTGGTGATTTCGAGGATCTTGCCCGGCTTGGCGAAACGGCCGCGCGTCTGGGCGCTGACTTCCTTGGGGTCAATCCGCTCCATGCGCTCTTCCTTGCTGAACCCGCGAAGGTGAGCCCCTTTTCCCCAAGCGAGCGTACGTTTCTCAATCCGCTCTATATCGCCGTCGATCAGGTCGAGGATTTTGACCGGGATGTCGATGCGGATGAGGAAGCAATTCGTGCCCTCAGAAGCAGCGAATTGGTGGATTATCCCGCCGTGGCGGAACGAAAACTCGGCGCTCTTCGCCGCATTTTCACACGCACACGAAAGCGTCTTCCCGAGGATTTCGAGGCTTTCCGGGAAAGAGGGGGCGAGGCGCTGTTTCGATATGCGCTTTTTGAGGCGATAAGCTTGGAAATGGCGCGCCGTGGCCTCGGTGCCGGCTGGCATGCCTGGCCTGATGAGTTCCAGGACCCGGAGAACAGTGCGGTCACGCGGTTCGCGCGCGAACACGAGGACGATGTCGGGTTCCTGATCTGGCTTCAGTGGATCGCCGATGGGCAGCTTGGGCACGCGGCGGCGCGATTATGCGAGGCGGGTATGCGCATCGGGCTCTATCTCGATCTTGCGGTTGGCACCGCTCCCGATGGTGCGGCAACCTGGGCCGACCGGGCGTTCACCATCGTCGGTGCACAGATCGGCTCGCCGCCCGACATGTTCAATCCGGATGGTCAAAGTTGGGGTCTCGCGCCGCTTTCCCCTTCGGCAATCGTGCAGCGGCAGTGCCTCCCCCTCCGCCGTTCCTATGAAACGATCCTGCGCCATGCCGGCGCGTTGCGTATCGATCATGCGATGAGCCTTTACCGGCTGTTCTGGATCCCCGAGGGCCTCGGTGCGGATAAGGGGGCATACGTGCTCTATCCGATGGCCGAAACAATGCGCGTGCTGGCAGAAGTCTCGCAGGAAAGCAGAGCCATTATTGTCGGTGAGGATCTGGGCGTCGTTCCGGAAGGATTCCGCGACGCGATGGAGCGCGCTGACCTTCTCGGCTATCGCGTGTTTTTCTTCGAGCGGGACGAGCAGGGTTTCGTGCCGCCCGAACAGTGGCCGCGTTCCGCCCTTGCGTGCGTGGGAAGCCATGATACGGCGACCCTTGCCGGCTGGTGGACCGGACGCGACATCGACTTGCGCGAGGAGATCGGGTTTCTGGACGGTCAGGCTGCTCAACGCGAACACGAAAAGCGGCGGGAGGAGAAACGGCAGGCCGTTACCGCACTGACATCGCGCGGCCTGAGCGCGGGCGAAGCCTTCGACGCCGGCGTCGCGGCCGGCATCCACCGGCTGGTGGCAAGTTCGCCCTCTCGCATCGTCGCGGCGCAGATGGAGGATCTTCTTGGTCTTACCGAGCAGCCGAACATGCCCGGCACGGTCGATGAGCACCCCAATTGGCGCCGAAAGCTGCCTGTGGAGATCGAGGACCTTGAGAAATCGCCGATCTTTGCAGCCGTCATCGAAGCTGTTTCCGGTGAAAGGCCGCGCCATCCATGACAATCCCGTCAGCCACGTATCGCTTGCAATTCCGTGAGGGAATGACCTTTGAGCGGGCGGCGGAGATCGTCCCCTATCTTGCAGACCTCGGGTTCAGCCATCTCTATGCCTCACCCATTTTCACCGCCGCTCCCGCCTCCACCCACGGCTATGATGTCGCCGATTGCCGGGAACTGGACCCGACGCTTGGAGGTGAGGAAGGCTTTGCCGTGCTGGCAGAGGCGCTGAAGGAGCACGGCGTTTCTCTCATTCTCGATATCGTGCCCAATCACATGGCGGCCTCGCCGGCCAATCCCTGGTGGTGGGACGTCCTGAAGAACGGGCGTGAAAGCCGCTTTTCGCGCCATTTCGACATCGACTGGGATGCGCCGAAATTGCTCCTGCCGATTTTGGGGGAGCCCTATGGCGAGGCGCTGGCCGCAGGCAAGTTTGGGCTGAAACTCAACGAGCGGACGGGGGAGCCGGTATTCACCTATTACGATCTCATGCTGCCGATTGCTCCCGATTCCCTGCCGTTGTCCCCCGATGGAAACGATACTCAAGGGATGTCACTCGAAAGGGCTGTTGCGAGGGCTAATGCTGACACGGACCTTCTACACCAGGTGCATGAGGCGCAGGTGTGGCGGCTTTCCTATTGGCGGCTTGCACGCGAGGCGTTGACCTACCGCCGCTTCTTCGAAATCACCGATCTCGTCGGCATGCGCGTCGAAGATGCGGCTGTTTTCGCGGATGTCCACCAACTGCCCCTAAGGCTCGTGCGCGATGGAACTGTCGATGGGCTGCGCATCGACCATATCGACGGCCTCGCCGATCCGGCGGGCTATCTTGAAAGACTGAGACAGGCTTCCGGCCTCGACTATGTAGTCGTTGAGAAAATCCTCGGCCCGGATGAAGAATTGCGTCGTGACTGGGCCTGTGCCGGCACCACCGGCTATGAAATGGCGCGGCTTATCACGGCGCTGCAGGTGGAGCCGCGGCATCGCGAGACCGTGACGAAGGAATGGTGTCTTTTCACCGGGGACGACGCAGGTTTTGCCCGCCAGGTGCTCGCCGCCAAACGCCGCATCCTGACCGTGAATCTGGCCGGTGAACTGGATGGCCTTGTGCAACGCGCCGGCGAAATTGCGGCGAGGGGCATCACCACCCGCGATTTCGGCCGGGACGCCTTGCGCCGTGCCATTGTCGAACTGGCCGCCGCCCTGCCGGTCTACCGCACCTATATCGGAAAGGAGCCGTCCGAAGCCGACCGGACCCTCATTTCCAAGGCAGTGGGCCGAGTCGAGCGTGACCGGGAGGTGGAGGACGATCGAGTAATCGCGTTTATCGCTTCTCTCCTGCTCGACCCGCCGCAAGGGTGCCCCTCAAGACTGGGGTTCATCACACGCTTTCAGCAGACGACGGGTCCGCTGATGGCCAAGGCCGTTGAAGACACCGTCTTTTACCGCTTCAACCGCCTGATCGCGCTCAACGAAGTGGGCGCTGAGCCGGATGAGTTCGGTCTGGAGGCGGATGCCTTTCATGCTGCGATGAAAAGACGGTCGCAGACCTGGCCTTATGCGCTCTCCGCCACAGCCACCCACGACACCAAGCGCGGCGAGGATGCGCGGGCGCGCCTCGCCGTCCTCAGCGAAATGCCGCAGGAATGGGCTGCCGCCGTGACGCGCTGGCACGAGGCGGCGGAGGCATTCCGCCAACCACTGGCACGCGGGCATGCGCCGAACCGGGGCGCGGAGTGGCTGTTCTACCAGGCCCTTGCTGGTGCATGGCCGGCGGACCTGTCATTGCAGGACGAGGAGGGCCTTCGCCAGCTTTCCGACCGCCTCGTCGCCTTCATGACCAAGGCATTGCGGGAAGCGAAACGCCAGACGAGTTGGACGGACCAGAACGAGCCCTATGAGCAGGCGGTGGAAAATTACGTGCGCGCCGTCTTTGCACCCGCACACCGCAGCTTTCTGCGGGAGGTGCGGGCCGGCATTGCCGCCATCGAGCCGGCCGGCATGGTCAACAGCCTCGCTCAACTCGCGCTGAAGCTCACATTACCGGGTGTGCCGGATATTTATCAGGGCTGCGAGCTTCTCGATTACAGCATGGTCGACCCGGACAATCGACGTCCCGTCGATTTCGAACTGAGAGCGAAGCTGCTGGAGGAGGTGCGGCAAATGCCGGCGGCCGAGGCGATGGAGCGCTGGCGCGAAGGACTGCCGAAGCTCTGGCTTCTGGAGCGGCTGCTTCGTCTGCGTCGAGCGCACCCGGATCTTTTCTGTGATGGCGATTACAAGCCTGTCGAGATCGTGGGTGACGAAGACCTTCATGCTCTCGCATTTACCCGTTCACGGAAGGGAAAATGCCTCGTCGTTGTGGTGCCGCGCCTTGTGCTGCGGCATTGCGAGCCGGGCCGGGACTCATGGATCGCCAGCGCCTTCGCGCGAACCCGGCTCCGCCTTCCGCAGGGCGGCAAGCGCTTTCGGGCTTTGACCGGCGAGACGGTCGAAGGCCAGGAGGTGCCTCTGTCCACGCTGTGGAAGCAGCTGCCAGTGGCTGTGTTGAAGGCAGAGTAG
>JAJUHJ010000034.1 GCA_029279965.1 Phyllobacteriaceae bacterium | reverse complement strand
GCGAAGCCCGCATTATCCGCGCGGATCAGGCCGTTCAGCCGATTGCGCCGCCGGGTCGCCAGCTCGATCCCCAACGCCCCTATTTCCGCGCCGGGGGCGAATGTTGCGGCCAGCGGATCCTGCAATGGCAGGCGCGCCGCGACGGAAAGCCTGCGCTTGTCCGGTGCGCTGACAAATCCCTCTGGACCCTCGATGATCGTTACCCATGGCCACCCTTCACTGTCGCCCCCTGCAATCACCAGAAACGGCAGGGACGCAAAGAAGGCACGATGCTGATCCGGCATATGGTCACGGATGAACCCTCCAGCCCAGGACGCGACGTCGCCCGCACTGGCCCGGCGTTGTGCCTCCAGTTCACCGGCATGAAAGGGGGAATGTTGGGTCATGACGGGGCTGACTTTTGCGGCGGCATGCGGGCTCAGGCCAGCGCGGGCGAACGCGCCATGCCCACGAAGCGCGGCAGCGCCTCAATGCGGTCCAGCCAGTTGCGAACCGCAGGGTAGGGCGACAGGCTGACCCCGCCTTCGGGCGCATGGGCGATATAGCTGTAGGCTGCAATATCGGCGAGTGTCGGCCGTGCGAGCGCAAGCCAGTCATGGCCGGCCAGATGTGTCTCCATCACGGCCAAAAGGCCGTGTGCCTTGGCTTTTGCTGCCGCGTGGTCAAGATCTGCGCCAAACAGAGTGACCAGTCTTGCGGCGCAGGGACCGTAAGCGACCTCACCGGCAGCGATGGAAAGCCATCGCTGGACCTGTGCCTTCTCCGCCGGCTCGGCGCCGCACCAGGTTGCAGCATCGCCATAGCGCTCGACCAGATAGATGAGTATGGCGTTTGAATCCGACAGGGCCACGCCGTCATCCTCGATGGCTGGAACCTGCCCGAGGGGGCTGATCCGGAGATAGTCAGGCGCCTTATGCGCGCCGTTCTCCATGTCGAGATCAACCGTCACATAGGGGACATCCAGAAGCGCGAGCATCAGTTCCACCCGGTGGCAATGACCGGATTTGGGGTGGCGATACAGCTTTACGGGCAGTCCGTCGCGGGCATTCGCATTGGTCATGGCGAGGTTCCTTTCAAGTATGGATGGCCCGCTGCGGCAGCGGGTCTTCATGGACCTCGATGATAGTGATGTGCTATTCGCGAAAGAATGAGCTGTCTTCAAAAGGCAGTATTGCGTCATTCAAAACAATCGGCAGCTCCATGGATCGTCTGCAAAGCCTTAGAGTGTTCGTCGCCGTCGCCGAGGCAGAGAGCTTCACCGCTGGTGCACGCGCTGTCGGGCTGAGCGCGCCATCCGCCACGCGCGGCATTCTGGCTCTTGAAGCCGAGCTTGGCGCCCGGTTGTTCACGCGCACCACGCGGCAGGTAAAGCTGACGGATGTGGGCCGGTCCTATCTTCAGGATGTCCGCGAGGTTCTGGCCGGTCTCGAAGCTGCTGATGCCGCGGCCTCCGGTGCGGCGCAGACGCCGGTCGGGCAGCTTCGTATCACCTGCCCGCAGGAATTCGGGCGGATCTATGTCGCACCACTTCTGACGGAATTCCTTGATCGCTTTCCCGGCGTGAGCGCGGATGTGGTGATGATCGACCGGATCGTGAACATCGTCGAGGAAGGTTTCGATATCGCCTTGCGCATCGGGCGGCTGCCGCCTTCCGGCCTTGCCGCCGTCAGGGTCGGGCAGGTCCGCCGTGTTCTTTGTGGTGCCCCTGACTATTTCGCCACGCGGGGGTGCCCGCAGGTGCCGGCTGAACTGGCCAATCACACCATTGTCTCGATAGGCCCTGGCAGGCCCAGCCAGCACTGGCACTTTGGGACTAAGGGCAAGCAGACGGTCAAGGTCAGCCCGCGGCTCGGCGTCAGCAGTGTGGCTGCAGCGATCGGGATCGCGCGGGATGGCTGGGGTATCTGCCAAGCGCTGTCCTATCAGGTCGACCCCGACCTGGAGGGCGGCAGATTGCAGCTTGTGCTTGAAGAGTACGAGCCTGAACCCCTGCCGATCCATCTCGTCCATATCGAGGGACGCCGCGCCGTGCCCAAGGTTCGTGCGGCGGTGGATTTCCTGACCGAGCGCTTGCGCGAAACTCCGGGATTGGGCTGGAAGAGCTAGGATCGGAAAAATTCGTCGCGCATTTCACATGACGGGGGAAAGAGCAATGCGGACGGATTGGTCACCTTACACACAAACATCCGGATCAACGTCCTGCAACCCTGACCCGGTCAAGGTCGGGCATCTGAGCTGAGAGCCACTGCGTGAAGGTGCTCATGGCAGGTTTGGTCGGACGATCAGACGGCCATCCGACGTAGTATCGTCCGGTTGATACCGTGGTACCGAAGGGCTGTGCCAGGCGTCCCTGCCTGATGTAGCTTTCGAACATGGCGACCGGCAACAGGGCCACGCCAGCACCGGACGCGGCCAGTTCCGCAAGGGCCACCGAACTGTCGAACACCGGTCCTGCGACAGGCGGACAGGGTGTCCCCGCTGCGGCAAACCAGCCGGGCCACTCGGCGCTGCGGTAGCTGCGCAAAAGGACGGTCCGCCCAAGATCTGCGGGGTGTTCCAGCCGAGACGCCAGTTCAGGTGCACAGAGCGGCGACAGCGGAGCCTCCATCAACGGGATCGTGTCATGTCCGGTCCAGCCGCCGGTTCCGAACCGGATCGCCAGGTCGAGTCCCTCGCGGAGGATCTCTACCCGATTGTTGTTGCAGGAGACCCTCAGGTCGATTTCCGGATGGGCCTCGCGAAAGGCCGCCAGTCTGGGCATCAACCAGCCAAGGGCGAAGGTCGTGTTGACCCCCACCTTGAGCACCTCTATGTCGCGCCGCCCGCCCAGCCTTTCAAGCACTCGCCCCAGCGCGTCGAAGCTGTGTTCAAGAACCGGGAACAGCAGGCGGCCTTCATCCGTGGGAACAAGCCCCTGCGAGGTGCGCAGAAAAAGCGGCGTGCCCAGCAGGTCCTCCAACCGCGCGATCTGATGGCTGACAGCCGCCTGGGTAACGCGCAATTCGATCGCGGCCTTGGTGAAATTGCCCTGCCGCATCGCGACTTCAAAAACCCGCAGGGCGTTCAGGGGAAGGTCGGGGCGATCCACGGCATTACCTCAGCTATTGGCAGCCCATAAGATTTATCGTTTGAGCCCGCGCTGCAAGGCGGAATACATTCCCGCCATGACATCATCGGATGTCCTCTCCTCCATCGGCGACGACGTGGCGCCCCCCTGAACAAGGAAGATCCTATGGGATTTACCACCTCCATCCTTTCGCGTGCAGCGGCAGGGCTCGCCCTTGGCCTGTCGCTGGCCACCAACGCCCTGGCCGAGACGCCCCTGCAACATCTGGCGGACACGGTCGCGGGAATCGAGGATCGGTTTGACGCGCGAGTCGGTCTTGTCCTGGCGAATACCGGGACGGGCGAATCATGGACTCATCGCGCCGATGAACGCTTTCTGATGACAAGCACCGCAAAGGTACCGCTTTGCGGGGCTGTGTTGGCGCGGGCCGATGAAGGCACACTGTCCTTGACCGAAGAGTTGCCCATCACGGATGCAGACATCCTGTCCTATGCGCCGGTGACCGAAACGCGGGTCGGTGACAGCATGAGCATTGCTGACCTGTGTCTTGCTACGGTCGACATGAGCGACAATACCGCCGCCAATCTGCTGATCGACCGTCTGGGAGGACCGCAAGCCGTGACGCAGTTCCTGCGCGACAGCGGCGATCCGGTCAGCCGGCTGGACCGGCACGAGCCAGAGCTGAACACCTTTGCGCTCGGCGACAATCGCGATACCTCGACGCCGGCCGCGATGGCGGACACGCTGCGCAATCTGCTGCTGGGCGGTGTGCTAAGCCCCGCGTCCCGCGACCAACTGGCGGACTGGATGGTGCGAGGCGGCGTGACGGGGGCGCTCTTGCGCCGGGATGCACCGGCAGACTGGATTATCTACGACAAGTCCGGAAGCAGCGACCAGACCCGGAGCATCGTGGCACTTGTCACGCCGGCCGACGGCGATCAGTGGGTCGCGACAATCTTCCTTTCGGATGCAGACGTGGACTTTGCCACCCGCAATGCGGCGCTGCAGGAACTGAGCGCCGCCGTTATCGCGGTGATCCGGGATTAGCCGCTCGATTGACGTTCTCGTGTCTTGCTGATCCCTATATATTCACAGTTGCTCCTGCGCGGATCAGCTCATCGATGAACCATTCTGCATCGACCAGTTGTTCAGGAAAGTAGAGGCCGGGCGACGCAGCTGGACGGCCTTCCAGTCCCAAAGCCATCGAGAGGGTCAAAACAACACTGACACCCGTCAACACCGCCTGTCCCTTGGTGAACTCGATTGTTGCACGGCGACGCAGAGTCGCCCCTCCGACCTCGCCCTCAATATCGACAATGAGTTCCGTCGACATATCGCCTCCCTGGAAACGGCTTGAAGAGACGCCACTGGCGAGGTCGAAACGGATGTCCCGGGCGCCGGTGCTTGCATGCAGGCTCACAACGTCATACGGCGCGAAGGCATCGGCTTCGAGCTTCCTGCCGTCGAGCGTCTCGACGACACGCCTCGTCTCATTGCCTGAGAGCCAGATGCGACGCCCATCCCTGAACGCCAGTACGCCCATCCCGCCTTCGCCGCCACGCTCCATGTCGGCGATCGCTGCAGGGCCAGTCGCATCACGCTCATCAACGATCGCCTTTATGTCGATCGCATGAACCTTGTCCATTCCGGCCGCCACCACCTTCGACAGGAACACCGCGGTCCCTCCGTGCCAATGGCTGGCAAGAACCACCGGCGCGGCTTCCGGCCGCTGCATGAAATGGGCCATTTCGGCCCCGACCTCGGCGAGCCAGTTTCCGATGCTGAGGTAGGGCACCCCGCGAGCCTGAGCCAAGGCGAGGCCCTGTAGTCCCTCATCAGGGACAATCATCACCACAGCGCTCAGAGCGACGGCATTCGGCACTCCGAGGCAGGGTTTTGAGGTATCGACACTGATCGCATTAGCAGTGCTCATCGCCGCTGCAATGGCCTGTGCATTCTCCAGCCTGCGACCCCCGATAAGGATAGGGACATGCCTGTGCCGCTGCCGAAACAGTCGTGTCGTGCGTGAGCCGACGACACCGGAGCCGCCGACGAAAAGTACGCTTCCCGTCGTCATCATCTTCTTCCCATCAATAATGTAGTCCTGTTAAGCAGGCACCGCTCGACCACCGGATCGATGATGAACCGCAGGCCGGCCGTCTTGCTCAGCGTGGTGCGAATCTGCGCTGGAGCCAGGAGGTCATGAGGCGATTGACCTCGGCCGGTTTCTCCTCGGGTGTCCAGTGCCAGCAATTCTCGATGACATGCGTCTCAAGATCGGGCACATGGGCTTCCATCCCCACCGCCATGCTCGGCCGGAGCACGACGTCATTGGCCGCTGAGATCATCAGTGACGGCACGCGGATCGTTTGGTCCATACCGAGACCCGCCTTCCAGTTCCGCGATATATTGCGGTACCAATTGATGGAGGGCGTAAAGCCTGTCCGTTCGAAACGCCGGACGTAGAAGTCCAGCTCGCCGGCATCAAGCACATCGGTTCCTGGCAAACGGGTAGGCAGTGGCTGCCCGTAATATTCCATGTTCGCGACCGATGGCGGGAGACCGGCCCAATCGGCCGGCGTGCCGAGATTCTTACGCAACGCGCTTCTCAAGGTTCCCCGAACGTCACGCTCCATCATGTTATCAGCGACACCCGAGTCCTGAAACATCAGCACATACATTTGTGGGCTGTAGACCTGCCGCATCTGACTGATCGGATCGTCATTCGGATCGGCAACGAAGCTCTCGCCGACCGGCAGGACAGCGTCCACGAGATCCGGGTGAAGCCAGAGCATCCAATGAGGGATGTGCGGCGTGTTGAACGACACGATGCCCGCAACGCGCTCTTGTTGGAAAAGCGCTGTTTGCCAGGCGAGCAGACCGCCCCAGTCATGCCCGACAAGGACAGCCTTCTCAATGCCGAGTGCGTCGAGAACACCGACCACGTCGCCCGTGAGCTGGGCGATGTCATAGTCTTCGACGGCAGCTGGCGTATCACTCAATCCGTAGCCTCGCAGGTCGGGTGCGATCACCCGGTAGCCGGCCTCTACCAGGGCCGGAATCTGGTGGCGCCAGGTGAACGCCAGGCCCGGGAATCCATGAAGAAGGAGGACGGCCGGGCCGGTTCCTGCTTCATACACTGCAAGCTTGATCCCATTGGCTCTCACTATGCGCACTGCCGGCATGGCCGAGGTCCGGGAGAGGGCTGGCATGGCCATGGTCGTGGCCGCCGCGCCAAGCCCAGCGAAAAAGGCTCTTCGGGTAAGTTTGATCACGTTCTTTCCTGCTTGTATCGAGTTGGGGGATGGTGGGCTATGACGAGGCCAATGCCCTGGGGTCCAGGCGTGCGTTAAGAGCTTGAAAAACCGGTCAGTCGGAGAGTTTCACAAGCATCTTGCCGGAATTCTTGCCGGCGAAGAGGTCAATGAATGCGGCCGGCATGTTTTCGAGCCCGTCGACGACCGTTTCCTGCCACTTGAGCTTGCCGCCATCGATCCACCCGGTGACATCGCGCTGAAAATCTTCCCACATGTCGAGGAAGTTGGTCACGATCATACCTTCGAGCCGGATGCTCTTGCCGATGACTGCCATGATGTTGCGTGGACCGGAGGGTTCGATGTTGTACTGCTCGATCATTCCGCACAGCGTGAAGCGGGCGAATTCATTGGCAACCTCAATGGCGGCCTCCAGATGTCCACCGCCAACATTGTCGAAATAGACGTCGATGCCGTTCGGGGCGGCTTCGCGCAAAGCGGCGGTCAGGTCCGGCACCTTGCGATAGTTGATCACGGCGTCGACGCCGATCTCGTCGCGCAGCCAGGCCAGCTTCTCGTCCGAACCGCTCGAACCGATGACGCGACATCCTTTGATCTTCGCGATCTGCGCCACCACTGAGCCGACCGCTCCCGCCGCTGCCGAAACAAATACCGTTTCGCCGGGCTTGGGACTTCCGAGGCGCAAAAGGCCTGCATAAGCCGCGAGACCAGGAAATCCGAGTGGACCGAGATAGGCTTGGGGTGGGGCGGCAGTGTCGATCCGGTTCGCAGTGTCGGCATTGATCACTGCAAGGTCCCGCCAGCCCGCGAAATGGGAGATCCGGTCTCCGGGCGCAAATCTCTCGTCGCCACTCTCAAGGATGACCCCTACGGCGGCACCGTCCATAGGTTGATTCAACTCAAAGGGCGGTATGTAACTCTTCTGGTCGACCATCCGGCCCCGCATATAAGGGTCGACCGAAAGCCACTCGTTGCGGACTAGAAGTTCTCCGTGACCTGGCGCATCAAGCGTGCGCTCAACAAGACCGAAACAGTCGAGCTCAGGGATACCATGGGGCCTTCTTTCGAGATGATACTGGCGTGATACGAGGGACATCTGCTCCGCTCTCCTGGGCTAGGCGCTAAACGTATTTTATGCTACCATCAGTAAGTTACTAATGGTAACATATCGGCGGCTTTTGCCTTGTCAAGGAAGGGGGAAGTGATTTGACGAAAAAAATGCCTCGGGCGGAAAGGCGAGCACAGCTTCTCGAAACCGCTAGGGCGATTGTACGCGAGGAGGGGACGGATGCGTTGACCCTGGGCGCTCTTGCTGGCCGAGCGGGGGTAAGCAAGCCAATCACCTACAGCCACTTCAATTCTCGATCTGGCTTGATGATCGCGCTTTACAAAGAGATCATGGACCAGCAGGTTGAAGCTCTTGCATCCGCGCTCGAAGAGACGCCTCCACAATTGGAGGAAGTCGCACGGGTAGCGGCCGTCGCCTACATGCAGTGCAGTACAGCCGTCGGACCGGAGTGGCATGCGATAGCCGCTGCTCTCAGGGGCGACGCCCTCATGGATACCGCGCAACAGGAAATGATCCGCGGCCACATCGCGTTCTATGCAGAAATCCTGGCGCCGTTGTCCAGCCTGCCGCCTGAGACTCTTCGACGGCGATGCGTCGGTCTCATCGGCGCTGCAGAGGCTCTGTCCGACGAAATGGCTCGTGGCACTATCACTAAAGATGAAGCGGCTGACGACCTTGCGGCACTCATCGTCCGTTGGCTGGATTAAGTCGTCGGCTCTGAACCGCCTTCAAGCGATGACAGGCCGCCGCAGCCGCGTGTCAGTATGTGATGGTCTTCTGGATCGGGAGGATGACGAAGACCCAAGAGCCCGGATCTTGCAGATGTTCTGCCGGCCGGTGCAGCAGCCACTTCGCGCCTTCTTCATCGTCTGCTTACGCAAGCGCACCTGCGTGGAGGGATCGATCGGTGGCGGTGCTGATGGATGTGCGGCTCAGACCTTCCAAATTGCCGCGTTTCTTGTGGCAAACTCGCGGAACGGGGTCGGCGCGTCTCCGGTGAGCCTTTCGATGTCTTCGGTCGTGTGATCCTCGACCCCGGTCCGGATCGTTTCGTCCAATCCAGCGAGGATGTGGGCATAGTCAGGCGGCAGTCCCTGCCTCTCGAAGCGGTGGGCCAACTCGCGGGTGGAGAGGGAGACATGGCGGATCGTGCGTCCGGTCGCTTCAGACAGGATCCCGGCCGCGTCATCGTAGCTTAACACCTCTGGCCCGGTGAGGATCCTGTCGCCATTAAGCGGCTGGCGGGAAGTCAGACACGCAACGGCCGCTGCGGCGATGTCGTCGGCGTCGATGAAACCCACGCGGGCATCACCGGTGGCGCTGTAGATCGTGTTCCCCTCGCGGATCGTTCTGGCGTGTGGTCCGTCCGAGAAGTTTTGCATGAACCACGAGGGACGCAGGACCGCCCATTCGAGGGCGTTATCCGCAAGCCACGCATGCACGCCGCCCATCATCGGACCGCCCCGATCGAGCAGCGAGGAACTGAGCAGAACGAAGCGCCGGACATTGCGATCCATGGCCCCCTCGAGGATGGGGCGCATCACGTCGAGGTGATCGGTGCGGTCGGTCGGTGCGACGAGGTAGGCAGCCGAGCAGCCATCGAAGGCCTCCTCGGAGGCCGGATCACCCCAGTCAAAGTGGCGGTCGCGCAAACCCGAAGGGCTGCGGGTCCCGATGGCGACTTCCGCCCCCGAGGCGTCGAGCCGTTCCACCACCCGCTGTCCGGTCTTCCCCTTTCCACCGATGACCAGAATGCGCTCATCCATCGGTCGCCTCCCCGGCATAGGCTTTCGCCGCCGTTTGCGCGCCTCCGAGGGCAGAAAGCACGACAAGCGGGTTCCAGTAGTCACGGTAGTGCGAAATGCGTCCCTCGCGAAGAGTTACCACGGAAACGTAGTCCTGATCGTAGGGCAGCCCGGTGGGGATCCCTTCTCCCTTGCAGGAAAACTCGAAGACGACGGCATTCTCCGAGACGTGAGCTGTATGGAGGGTGAACTCCCTCAATTCCAGGATCGGGCCGAGCCGCGCCAAGTGACCCTTCAGCGCCGTGAGACCATCGAGCCGGCGGGGAAAACCCTCGGGTGCATAGGGGAACTCGAAAACGATGTCCTCGGTGAAAAGATCCGCCATCTCGGTCCCACCCGTGAGCCGCGCACCCAGCACGCCCCGTAGCAGATCGGAAAAGCTGTTGAACTTGTCTTTTGTCATGGAAAATCCTATGGACGGAACGGTTACGTATCGACCATATATGAGGTCCGTGGATGGAACGCAACCGTCTCGACAAGAAATCACGGCGTGTGCCGTCCGGTGCTGCCGTCCCGCGCGCAGAACTGACAGAGGCGCTTTATCGCGCCTTCTTCGAGGAATGGGCCGATCGCGGCTTCGCCGCGCTGAGCCTTGAACGGGTTGCTGCCCGTGCCGGCGCGGGCAAGGCCGCGATCTATCGACGGTTTTCCTCGCGGCTCGCTTTCGCGGAGGCGGCTATCTCTTCACTCGGGATGAAGATCGCTTTGCCGGTGACCGAGTACTCTACGCTGGAGGAAGACGTTTTCGCACTTCTGCTGCGGACGCGGGCCGTGCTGCGGCATCCCCTGGTTCGCCGAATTCTGCCGGATATTCATGCTGAGGCTGCACGGTCCGCCGACATGCGGTCGATCAACGACCGTGTGAGCGCAGCGCGAAGGAGCCAGGCGGAGGGCATCTTGGAACGCGCGGTCCGCCGTGGCGAGTTGCCAGAGGGCTTGAATCGGGACCTCGCGCTCGACCTGATGATCGCGCCTCTTTATTGGCGGATGATCGTCCGGGGTGTCACGCCGACACGCGCGGATCTGGCAATGCAGAGCCGCGCGATTACGGCGGGCTTAGAGGCCTTGGGCAGCGGCTCCCACGGCGAGTTTACGGCCAATGGAGGCGATGAGTAGATTGCGCCGATGCCAGTTGCGGAGCTTACGTTGTCCCTTTTGCACATAGGCAGAGGTCGTTAATCTCACCCGCTTCCGATATCTGAATTGCCAAATTGATCGAGTCTTCTCTAACTTGACTGCAAGCGCGAGTTCGAGTGCATAAAAAATGCACAATGAACTCGAGAACTGCACCGAAGCGGTTGCGGATACTTTGCATATGCAGTTCGTTTCGCTGCTTCATATTGTGTGATCTACCGATGGACGGCAGTTCATTATTGTTTCATAAATCATTAGCTCTAGAATACGACGAGTCGCCTGGACAGTGGCTTTGAGGAGATCTGCACTGGATGCTGCGATATCTGCGACACCATAAGGGGGAAATGATGCTCAACCGCCTCGGAATCCGTCTGGGCCTTTTGGCCGCCTCAACGCTCATTGCTGCCCCGGCGTTCCCGCAGACGGACACCACGCAATTCAATGTCCAGATCACCATCGATGCCGAATGCCTGATCAATTCGGCGAGCGACCTGGACTTCGGTACAACGGGCGTCATAGATGCAGCGGTGGAGGCGACAAGCGCCATCGCCGTTCAATGCACCAACGGGACGACCTATGACATCGGCTTGAACGAAGGCACCGGCGCCGGAGCATCGGTTGCGACGCGCCTCATGACCGGCCCGGAGACCGAAACCGTTGCATATTCGCTCTACACCGACCCTGCACACGCGGATGTCTGGGGCAACACGGTCGGAACTGATACCGTCACCGGCACAGGCACCGGTTCCGAACAGACCTACACGGTGTACGGACAGGTGCCGGTGCAACCCACACCGCCGCCCGGCACCTACAGCGACGTCATCACCGTCACAGTGACCTATTAAGCATTGGGGATGGCATGAGGCGGTTGCTGACCTCGGCAGTCGTAGGCATCTGTTGCATTTTGTTCGCAGGCGCTGGGTCGGCGGCATCGTTGCGGGTCGCGCCTGTCGTTCTCGATTTGAAAGCACCGACAGCGGCATCGACGATCCGCGTCTGGAATGACGAGCATCGTGCTATCAATGTGCAGATTCGGGTTTTCCGCTGGTCGCAGCGCAACGGCGAGGACGTTTATGAAGCGACAAATGATGTTGTCGCAAGTCCACCCATAACCACGCTCCAACCCGGCGGCGAGAATCTTGTTCGGATCGTCAGAACCTCGAAACGGCCTGTCCAGGCAGAGGAAAGCTATCGAGTAATCGTTGATGAACTGCCTGACCCATCGCGTCGTCAAAGCGGCACGGTGATCCTGGTGGTTCGCCATTCGATTCCTGTGTTCTTCGGCCCCGCCGATGCGAGGGGGGCCGATCCGTCGTGGTCCGTCAGGCGTGTACCCGGCGGGTATCAGGTCACCGTCGAGAACAGCGGGACGCAGCGACTCAGAGTCTCCAATCTGACCTTGAGCGACAATCAGAGAGTTCTTGCCAGGCAAGACGGCTTGGTCGGGTATGTCCTTGGCAATGGAACCGCGAGGTGGGTGGTTCCCGGAAGGAGCCCGGATGGCCCATCGGGTGCCACGCTGACCATCAGCGCTGATAGTGAAGCAGGGCGTTTCAATGCGACCGCGCGTATTAGCGGCGGTTAGTCTACTGACTTCGATACCGATCGGACTGGCCCTGCCAATGGACCGATCAACAGCTCTTGCGCAATCGCTTCCGCCGGTGGAACTGCCCGAGGACACGGACCAGCAACAACTCGGCTCCGTTCGTAACCTCCAGTTAGAAGTATTCGTAAATGGCGCAGCGACTGATCTGATAGCGGAATTCCGGCAGGAAACGGATGGGAGCCTTGCGATCGATCCCGTCCAATTGAGCAATGTCGGAATAGCTCCCGCGGAACAGGCTTTGAGGCCCGACGGCTTGATTGCGCTCTCCCGTCTCTCGAATGTTTCTTATGAAGTGGACGAGGTCAGCCAGAACATACGCTTCACCGTGAGCCATGATGCCATCTCCACGCGCGTCATCGAGGCGCACACACCCGATACCGAGGTGCGGAAGGCGCAAAGCGCTGTGGGGGGCCTCGTGAACTACACGATCTATGCGAGCACGGGCGGCAACGGGATCGAGGACATGTGGGCGTTTGAAGGCGTGTCCGGTTGGCTGGAGGGGCGCGTTTTCAGCCCGCTTGGTGTCGTGAGCCATTCCCAGATCGTCAGCAGTTCGCCGAATGAGACTTACGATTCCACACGGCTCGATACCACATGGTCGTATTCCAATCCGCAAGCGATGATCACCTATCGCGCGGGTGACCTGATCTCGGGCGGCCTGAGTTGGACGCGACCAATCCGGCTTGGCGGCGTTCAGGTTCAACGCAATTTTGGATTGCGGCCAGATTTGGTGACAATGCCTTTGCCAGAGCTGTCAGGTTCTGCCGCCGTACCCTCTACGGTGGACGTTTATGTCAACAATGCCCGCCGCCTGTCACAGGAGATCCGGCCCGGACCGTTTGAGATCTCGGACCTTCCAGTGGTGACCGGGAGCGGAACGGCTCGCGTCGTCGTTCGGGACGCGCTCGGCCGGCAGACCGTCACCGAGACCCCGTTTTTTGCCTCCTCCGAACTCCTGGCGCCGGGGCTTTGGGATTTTTCCGCCGAAGGCGGCTTGGCGCGGCGGCTCTATGGCATCGAATCGAACGACTACGACGACCGCTTCATAGCCTCGGGCTCGGTCCGCTATGGTCTCAATGACTGGCTCACGCTTGAAGGGCATGCCGAAGGTGGGGGCGGCCTCCTGAACGGTGGTGCCGGGGCGGTATTCGGTATTGGGCACTATGGTGTCGGATCGTTCGCGGCGGCGGCAAGTACTTACCAGGGGTACACCGGATATCAGATCGCCGGCAGCGTCGAGCTGGAACTCGGCGATGTGCATCTCTATGGCCGGACGCAGCGCACTTTCGGTGATTATCTGGATATCGCTGCGATCACGGCCGAGCGGCCATTGTTGCCCGATTTCGACTTTCGCACCGCTGCGCCCCCCCGATCGCTGGATCAGGTATCGGTTTCGGTTCCCTTGAACTTCGATCCTTCGATATTCAATGTCAGCTACACACAGCTTGAAACGGCCGAAGGCGACCAGTCGCGTATTCTTGGCCTGTCCTACACGAGGCCTGTAGGCAGCGGGGCTTCTCTTTTTGCCACCGCCTATACGGACTTTGAGAATGATGACTCTTTCGGAGTCTTCGCCGGACTTTCAATGACGCTCGGCCGCGACGTTCACGCATCGGTTGGCACATCGTTTGATGCGGAAGGAACGACGGTGACAACGGAGTTGATCAAATCCGGAGGGGACGAGGTCGGCAGTTTAGGTTGGCGCATCCGGGATGCTGAAGATGCGCGTACGAACCGCCTCGCTTCCATCAACTATCGCGCCCCGATCGCCCGTTTTGAAGTCGGTGTGGAGCAATACGAGGATCTGTACCGGGCAAGCGCTCAGGTCGACGGGGCGGTGGTCGTTGCCGGGGGCGACGTATTCCTCTCAAACCGTGTCGATGATGCCTTCGCCGTTGTGGACACTGGGGCTGCCGGCATTGAAGTCGAATATGAGAACAGACCTGTCGGACGAACCAATCGACGCGGAAAGCTATTGTTGCCGGGCCTGCGCTCCTACGAGCCGAACAAGATCGCCATCGACCCCACCAACCTTCCCGTCGATGCGGCCGTTGGCGGCACACGAGAGACGACGGTACCGGCCGATCGCAGCGGCACGGTCGTCAAGTTTGCGGTCGACACCGCTCCCCAAGCGGCGCTCGTGACGCTGCGAGACGAGGAGGGCGCTTTCGTGGAAACAGGAGCTTCCGGACACCTGGCGGGAAGTTCTGAGAGCTTTGTCGTCGGCTATGACGGGCAAGCCTATGTCACCGGCCTTGGAGCGCGGAACACAATCGTCATCGACCAGCCAACACGAGGTCGGTGCGAGGCGTCCTTTGCATTTCGTCCAAAAGAGGGCGAGCAGGTCAACATCCCTGATACAGTTTGTCGAAAGGTCGAGTAATGCGCACGCAAGCGCGGCTACTGCTGCCGATCCTGGTTTTCCTTGGCGCCGTCCTCGCGGCAGCCGGGGCGCGGGCGCAAACGTGCTCGTTCAGCGTGACGGACGTCAATTTCGGGAACGTGGATGTGCTTTCCGGCAGCCCGGTGGACACCACCGCGACCGTCAGCGTCACCTGTCGGGCATTGCTTGCTCCTGTTCTTCCCGTGCGCGTTTGCCTCAACCTCAATGCGGGCACCGGCGGCGCCACATCAGGAACGCGCCATATGCGGAATGCGGCCAATGCACCCCTCAGCTACAATTTCTACCGCGACCCTGCGCGCCAGAATCCGTGGGGCTCTCGCGAGCAGCCAGCGCTCGGAAGCCCCGTAACCCTCACCTTCAACACGCTCGTGCTGGGAATTCCGCAAACACAAACCGCCACGATCTATGCACGAGTCCTTCCCAATCAGCAGAACACAGCAACCGGCGTCTATACGTCGACCTTCTCTGGTGCTCAGGTGAGCTTCAACTATGTCGCCAGCCTGCTTTTGCCGGCAAACTGCTCGACGGTCACTCAAAACCCCACCCGTCCAACATTCATGGCGCAGGCCAACGTCCTACCGAACTGCCAGGTGACTGCTCAGAACATCGACTTCGGCAACCATGGTGTTCTGGATACTGCGCGCGACGCAACCGGCGGGCTCGAAGTTACCTGTACGCCTGGGACTGCCTACAATGTCGGGCTGAACAACGGCCTCACAGGAACCGGTCCGACCGAACGGCGCATGACGCTCGGCGGGCAGGCCGTTGTCTATGGGCTTTATAAGGATAGCGCCCGCAGCCAACCGTGGGGTGATACGGGAGCTCAAAGGCTTACAGGCAGCGGGACGGGAGCAACTCAGAGCGTGCCGGTCTATGGAAGGGTGCCGGCGCAGAGCACGCCTGCGCCGGGAACCTACACGGATACCGTCGTTGTGACCATAACGTATTGAGGATTGGCTGAATCACCGAGTACCAGTCGGTCCGCCGAGACATCCGGATAAACGCCCGCGCCGTGATCGATCAGCTGGCGCCAGGAACGCGGGCAATCACCTTGATCTCGAAGTCAAAGCCGGCAAGCCAATTGACACCGACGGCGGTCCAGTTCGGATAGGGCTGTTCAGAGAACATTTCGCTCTTGGCGGCCATGATCGCGGAAAGTTGATTTTCCGGGTCGGTATGGAAGGTCGTGACGTCGACAATATCATCAAAGCTGCAGCCGGCAGCCTCTAAGACTGCCTTCAAATTGGCAAAGGCAAGTCGCACCTGAGCAGCGAAATCGGGTTCGGGAGTTCCGTCGGGCCGACTGCCGACCTGGCCGGAAACGAACAGCAGGTCGCCGGACCGTATCGCGGCGGAATAGCCATGCTCCTTATAGAGAGCGTGGCGGTTTGCAGGGAAGATCGCTTCGCGCTGAGTCACGGGTAAGGTCCTTTCGGGAAAGTTTTGCAAGACCGGCGAGCGCCGGCTTCACTGGAGAGCAAGATTTTGATATACGCTCCGTATGTGGGGTAAATCACATACGCAACGTATGTCAACTCACATACGTGGCGTATATGAAAGATTTTGAGATGGCTGGCCCGCGACGTCTTCAAAAGATGGAAGAGAACCGGCTGAAGCTGATCGCAGCAGCGCGAAAGGCTTTCGCCGAGAAAGGATTCGCTGCGGCCTCGATGGATGAACTGACGGCAGACGCGGGCCTGACGCGCGGCGCGCTCTACCACAATTTCGGCGACAAGAAGGGGCTGCTCGCAGCGGTCGTCGCTCAGGTCGACGGAGAGATGGCTGAGCGCGCGCAGGCCGCGGGGGCGGCCATGGCCGATGCCTGGGCGGCGCTCTTGGCAGAAGGTGAAGCTTATATTGAAATGGCGCTCGATCCCGAGGTGCAGCGGATCGTGCTGCTCGATGGCCCAGCATTTCTTGGCGACCCCGCACAATGGCCGAGCCAAAATGCCTGCCTCGAGGTGACGAGGCAGACGGTCGCACGGCTGGTCGGCGATGGTGTTCTGAAGCCCGTGGACGTGGACGGCGCGGCGCGCCTTCTCAATGGTCTGGCGCTGAATGCGGCTTTGTGGGTTGCTTCGAGCCCGCAGCCTCAGTCAGTGTTGAAGAAGGCGATAGACGTGTTTCGGCACATGGCGTCAGGGCTCTTGAAGGAGGCTTAGCAGGGACGCTGCATTGGCTCACGCGGTACACCCCGTACCGCGCCTCCGCCTCGGGTAAGACGCCATAGAACTGGAACGGCTCAACTCTATTGTTTAGAGTGATTCACTGACGGCAATGGAATATCCTGCTCGTGCGATTTTGATGCCGGCCTACTTATCGCACTGCCGGAAGCGGACGGTCTCTTCGTCGGCCCGTTACGCCTGGTCGGGAGAGGTTTTGCCGAAATCGTACGGATCGCCGCCGCCCATCATTTAAAAGGAAGAGAGACATGAAAATCGCTATTGCCGGCGACAGCGCCGGACAGCCGCTGGTCAAGGCCATTCATGAACATCTGTCGTCGGCGAGCGGTATCGAGGTCGCCGATCTCAGCGCGCGCGACGACGGCGCCGCCGAATTCTACGCCGGGACATCCGAGCGCGTCTGCCGTGCTATTCTCGATGGCCGTTTCGATCGCGGCGTGCTTGTGTGCGGGACCGGTATCGGCGTCAGCATTTCTGCGAACAAGGTTCCCGGCATCCGCGCGGCACTGACGCACGACACCTACTCGGCCGAAAGGGCGCAGCTCAGCAACAATGCCCAGATCATTACCATGGGCGCGCGGGTGATCGGCCCGGAACTGGCGAAATCTATCGTCGATGCATGGGTGCGGTCGCACTTCGACATTAACGGTCGCTCGGCCGGCAATGTCGCGGCAATCGACGAACTTGACGCAAAATATCGGGTTATGGACTGAGCAGCTTGAAGGGAGGAACCGTCATGCCCACCCTCTACGAAAGGGCGCTTGCCGACCTGCAATCGGTCTTTGACCGCCTGGACGAAGCCCAGGTTGAAAATGCTGTTAAGGTGATCTCGAAGGCCCGCCGCATCGCCCTTTATGGTGTCGGCCGCGAAGGATTGCAGATCAAGGGGCTGGCCATGCGGCTCTATCACCTCGGCTTGAATGCCTCGGTGGTCGGGGATATGTCGACACCACCTCTGGGCAAAGGCGACCTTCTGATCGTCTCTGCCGGCCCGGGTTGGTTCTCAACGGTGGCCGCTTTGATGGAAACAGCAAGAGAGGCGGGCGCCGACACGCTCTGCGTGACGGCGCAGCCGGAGGGTCGCTGCCCCCGGGCTGCGAGCCACGTGCTGACGGTTCCGGCTCAGACCATGGCCGACGATCGAGGCTCCGCAACCTCTGTTCTGCCCATGGGCTCCTTGTATGAGGGCGCTCAATATGTCCTTTTCGAGGTCATGATCCTGAAGCTTCGCGATCTCCTCGGCATATCGTCGGAAGCCATGCGCGCCAATCACACCAACCTGGAATAGGCTCCGCTCCGTGAGCACCGTCCCGTCGCGCGTGCGCTTCTCGCCAAGCGACTGGTGTGGTTCCGCGACATGATCAAACCGATGTTTATCGGTCGTGGCATCGCTGCTCTATTATCTTGTAGTTCTCAATTTACATTTTTATGATGTTGACGTTGAGGTTGGTCTACGGACCGCTCGGGAGGCAGTTCCGCGCCGCGCTTTATTGGATTTTGGCGAGCCCTCGGGACGGTGCCGAATATCTGGAGGAATCAATGAAAAAGTTGCTGATGTCGTTGCTCGCGACGGCAGTGATCGGGACTGGCGTAGCAATGGCGCAGGACCAGGCGGGGCTTGAGACCAAGGACAGTTACCGGTTCGTGATCATCCCCAAGGTGGTGCATCCCTGGTTCGACAAGGTGAATGACGGCGCCCAGCATGCAGCGGCCGTTATCAAGGCACAGACCGGCGCGGACGTGCAGATCGATTACAGTGCGCCTCAGCAGGCGGACGTCGTGCAGCAGAACCAAATTCTGGAGAGCGCGATCGCTACGCGGCCTGATGGTATCGCCATCGACCTGCTCGATGCAGCGGGCAACCGCGCCTCTCTGGAGGAAGCAGTGGGTCAGGAAATCCCGGTGACGATCTTCGACTCGGTTCCACCGGAGGGCATGGAACTGACCAGCATCGGCAATGACTTCTGCGAGCAGGCCAAGATTGCCGCGCGGCGGCTGGTCGAACTGCTCGGCGGAGAGGGCGATGTGGCCATCATGATGGGTGTTCCCAGCGCTCCGAACCACGCGATTCGTGCCGAGTGCCACCAGGAGGTGTTTGACGAGCATCCGGGCATCAACGTCGTTGCCACCGGCATCGACAATGACGACATCGAGACCGCACAGAAGCAGGCTGCGGCCATCATGCAGGCTCACCCGAACCTCAAGGGTTGGGTTGCGTGCGACGCGGCGGGGCCGATCGGTATCGGACAGGCCATCCAGGAGGCTGGCAAGGTGGGCGAGGTGCTCCTCGTCGGGCTTGACGATCTACCGGAGATGCTCCAGCTCATCCGCGACGGTGTCGCCGACAGCAGCTCCTCGACCAAGCCTGAGATGCAGGGCTACTGGTCCGTCATGACCATGTGGCAGAAAGCGCTGGGCATCGAAACGCCGGAATATATCGATACCGGCATTGCCATCATCACCCAGGACGACGTCTGATACAGCCAGGCTGGCGTCTCGCGACGGACCTTGATCTGAATCGCTCCCCCGGCGCAGGGCGCCGGGGAGCAAGTGTGCGCAGTTTCGCGAACAGAAACCGATCCGTCCGGATCATTGAGGAACAGCGATGGCATTTGTCGAAGTTCGCAGGATCGGGCGCGATTTCCCGGGCGTGACTGCTCTAAACGACGTGGACCTCGACCTCGAACTGGGGCAGGTTCACATCCTCGCCGGCGAGAACGGCGCCGGCAAATCCACGCTCGTCAAGCTTCTCACCGGAGCGGACAAGCCCAGCCGCGGTACGATCAGGATCGACGGGCGCGACGCTGCGGAGCATCCGGACGCTTTCGATCTGATCGCGTATGTGCCGCAAGAGCTTAATCTTTTTCCGCATCTGAGCGTCGCCGAGAATCTCTTCATTCCTTATGAGCGTTCCGGCTTCGACAGTGCGACCGTCAATCATCGCGAAGTCCGCCGGCAGGCGCAGGATTATCTCGACCGTTTTGCCATTTCCGCGCGCCCGACCGATCTCGTTCGCAACATCTCCGTTTCTGACCAGCAGCTTTTGCAGATCGCCCGCGCTTCCACCAACAAGCGCATGAAGGTGCTGATTCTGGACGAGCCGACGTCCTCGCTCACGCAGGCGGAGGTGGATCGCGTCTTCCGGGTGATCTCCAACTTCCGGGACGGCGACCACGCAATCGTCTTCATCTCGCACAAGATGCAGGAGTGTTTCGCAATTGGCGATGATTACACCGTCCTGCGCAACGGCCGGAAGGTCGCGGCTGGCCACTTGGCCGACACGGATGAGGAAGGGCTCATCCGCGCCATGTCCGGCGAGGAACTGAAGCTCGGCGAAAATTTTCGCCCTGTCCTGCCGCCGGGTGGGCCCGGCGAGACGATCATGGAGGTGCATGGCCTGAGCGGTCATCGCTTCAAAGATGTCTCCTTTGATTTGAAGCGCGGCGAGATCCTCGGCTTTGCGGGCCTGGTCGGCGCCGGACGTTCCGAGGTCATGCAGACCGTATTCGGTTTCCGCAAGGCCACGGCAGGCAGCGTGTCGGTTCTTGGCAAGCCGTGGAAGCTGGGAGATACCAGCCATTCGGTGGAGAATGGGGTGCTTTATCTCTCCGAGGAGCGCAAGCACCACGGCATCCTGCCGCTCCTGAGCCTGCGGGAAAATATCGGCATCTCCATTCTCGGCGAGACGCTGTCGAAATTCGGTATCTCCACCGCGCGCGAGCGTTCGAAGGTCCTGGAGATCATCAGGGCCTACGACATCAAGACCTCCGACATGGAAAAGAAGATCATGTTCCTGTCGGGGGGAAACCAGCAGAAGGCAATCATCGGCCGAGCCATGGCCACCCGTCCGAGCGTGCTCATTTTCGACGAGCCGACCCGCGGCATCGACGTGCGCACCAAGGCCGAGATCTACAAGATCATGAAGCAATTGGCCGAGGATGGCGTCGGCATCATTCTCATTTCCTCAGAGATGGAGGAGCTGCGCAAATGCGCAAGCCGTATCATAACCATGTATTCAGGACGAGTAACCGGCGATTTCGACACGGAAACGACATCCAACGAGACGCTTGTCGGGGCGATCTTCGGTGCGGAGAAGAAGAATGTTGCGTAAGCTCCTGACCCGTCTCGCCACAAACCAGCTTGCTGGCGTTTTCGTAGCATTTCTCATCATATTCGCAATTTCGGCGTCTCTTTCTCCCTACTTCCTCTCCAGCTACAACATGTCGGTCGTGGCGCGCTCGCTCGCCTTTGTCGGGCTGGTGACGATCGGGCAGTCAATGCTCCTGATCCTTGGCGAGCTCGACCTGTCGCTGGGTGTCATCGGCGGCCTTTGCGGCGTGATCGCAGGCATCTTGATGGTCAATTACGGGATCAATCCCGCAGTCGCCATGAGTATGGCGCTGGCCATGGGCGCCACCCTCGGTTTCGTAAACGGCGCGCTGGTCACTTCCCTCGGTCTCCACTCGCTGGTGCTTACCATCGGAACGGCCGGCATCTATGGCGGAGTGACCCTGGTGCTCACCAAGGGCGTTGCCATCACCAACATCCCCGCAGAGATCCAGTTCCTCGGGCGAGGCAGCCTTTTCGGCGTGCCCTTACCCTTTGTGATCATGATTGCAGTGCTGGCGATCGCCACCTTCATCACATTCAAGACGCGCTTCGGCCGCTACATGTATGCCGTGGGCAACAACACTGCCGCCGCCAAGATGCTTGGCATCAAGGTCAATCGCGTTCGCGTGGCAATATTCACTCTGGCCGGCCTCCTGTCGGCGCTGGCCGGTATCCTGATGGTGGCGCGTCTGGGAACGGCCCAGCCGTCGATCGGCGATACATGGGTGCTGCCGCCGATCGCGGCCGCGGTCATCGGCGGCGTGGCAACTACCGGCGGCATAGGAACGCCGCTTGGCGCCATCTTCGGTGCAGCCATCATTGCCACCATCGAAAACATCATCGTCCTCTTCGGTGTATCTCCTTACTGGCAGGGACTCGTCAGCGGGACCATCGTGGTTCTCGCAATCTCCTTCGATTCGATCTCCCGCCGATACATCCGGCGGGAAGATCAATGACACCCAAGCGCAACATCCGGAGGTTCACATGAAACTCGGCGCAAACCTTTGCTTCGCGATCAAACGCTGGCTGGGCGGGGATCGCCTCGCAAGCCTTGTGAAGGAGGATCTCGGGCTCGATTATGCACAGTTTAGCTGGGACCTGGTGGACCCGTGGTGGCCGGCGGCGGAGCGTGACCGCATCGCCTCCGACTATGCGCGTGGCTTCAAGGAAGCTGGTCTGACCATCGAAAGTACCTTCGGCGGGCTTGCTTCCTATACCTATAACCACTTTCTGGCGCCGACTCCGGAACTACGCGCACTTGGCAAGGAGCATCTGAAGCGGGCCATCGACATGACCTCTGCCATGGAAGTGCCGGCTGCCGGCATGCCCTTCGGCTCCTATTCCGCCGCTGACGCGCTCGACGGGGCGCGCCGCGAGGAGATCTACAAGGAAGCGCTCGAGGCGTTTGTCGACCTTTCGCGCCACGCCAGGAAAAGCGGTCTGTCGATGCTGATGGTCGAGCCGGTTCCGCTGGCGACGGAGTTTCCGTCCTCGGCAGCCGACGCGCTGCGCCTGATGAAGGATCTAGACGGCGCGACCGACGTCCCGGTCCGGCTGCTCGTGGACTGGGGCCACGCCTTGTTCAAGCCGCTTTTCAAGGAAGAGGCCGACATGGATCACTGGATGCGCGTCTGCGGAGACTATATCGCCGCCTTCCACATCCAGCAGACGGATGGGCTACTCGACCGGCACTGGAATTTCACCCGCGAAGGCATCGTCACGCCCGAAGGGCTGGCCGACTTCTGGAAGCGGCACCAGTTGAAAGATCAGACATATCTGCTTGAAATCATCTATCCCTTCGAGGAGACGGATGAGTTCGTCCTTGAGGATATGAAAAAGAGCGTGCAGCTTCTCAAACAGGCTAGCTAAGGCGCGTTTCTGGTCTGTCATAAGGAAAGCCGGCCAAGATCCGGCTCCCCCGAGCCGCAGGACTATCATCGTGACCAAGACAAAGAAGCTTATTAACAATCCCGATGACATCATTTTCGAGATGATCGAAGGATTTCTTGGCGCGCATCCGCATCTGGTGGCGCGCAAGGGCGAGAGTGGCCGCGCATTGGTTGCGGTGGATGGTCCCCGCGAGGGGAAGGTAGGCATTGTGATCGGCGGGGGTTCGGGCCATGAGCCCGCCTTCCTGGGCTATGTAGGGCGTGGCCTTGCCGATGCGGCCGCAGTCGGCAATGTCTTTGCTTCACCCTCGCCGGAGCCGATCCTGGAGGCGGCCCGTGCTGTCAATGGTGGCACGGGCGTCGTTTTCCTTTATGGAAATTATTCCGGCGATGTCATGAATTTCGACATGGCTGCCGACGAGGCAGCAGGAGAGGGGATCGAGGTCCGGTCTGTCGTGGTAACGGATGACGTTGCCTCCGCGCCCGCAGAGCGGGCGCATGAGCGCCGGGGCATCGCGGGCGATTTTTTCGTCTTCAAGATTGCCGGTGCCGCCGCCGACCGCATGGCAAGCCTTGAGGAAGTGGTGGCAGTGGCCGAAAAGGCAAACCGCTCGACCTTCACCATGGGCGTGGCGCTTGGACCCTGTTCCCTGCCGCAGACCTTGAAGCCCAATTTCTCCATCGGAGAAAACGCGATGGAGATCGGCATGGGCATCCATGGCGAGCCCGGCATTGGCCAGGGTCCGCTGGAGAGCGCCGACAGCGTGACGGACAAGTTGCTCGACCGTATCTTCGCGGAACTCTCGCTTTCACCGGGCGAGGAGGTTGCCGTGCTGGTCAACGGGCTAGGCTCGACCTCCCAGATGGAGCTTTATGTACTCCACAGGCGCGTCAAGCAGCGGCTGGACGAGAAGAGGGTGCTGATCCACCGTTCCTTCGTGGGCGAGTATGTCACCTCGCTGGAAATGGCCGGTGCGTCGATCTCGCTCATCAAGCTTGACGAGGAACTGAAGGCGCTGCTCGATCACCCCTGCCAGACCGCCGCTCTTCAGGTGGGCTCCGTTGTGCCGGAGTCAGGCGCGAGCCGTTCCGCCGGCATGGAGCATCGCAAGTCGTCGCATCCGGCGGCGGCGCGTTCCGGCAGCGCCCCAGGAAGCGCGCGCTCGCAGGCCGAGCGGCCAGGTGGTGAGGTGACGCCGCAGATCGTTGCCGCCATGTTCCGCAATGTCGCGGCAGCGATCGATGCCAGGAAGGACTGGCTGAGCGAACTCGATGGCGTGATCGGTGATGGCGACCATGGTATCACCATGGCGCTCGGCTGGACGGCGATAGGCCGCGCGCTCGACCAGGTCAATTCGGACGATGACATCGAGGCGATCTGCAAGCGCATGGCCAAGGCATTCCTGGATTCGGTCGGAGCCTCTTCGGGTCCGCTTTATGCCACGGCCTTGCTGCGCGCCGGTGAGAGCGCCCGCGGTCGGGCGGGGCTTGATGCGGCCGCGCTCGTTGCTTTCATCGAAGCGGCGGCCGCCGGTATCCGCGAGCGCGGAAAGGCCGAGCCGGGCGACAAGACCATGGTGGATGCCTGGGTACCAGCGGCCGAGGCGGCAGCGCGTGCCTTGAGGGAAGGGGGCTCTGTGGTTGCGTGCCTCAAAGCGGCTGCCCGTGGAGCCGAAGAGGGCATGAACGGCACCGCCAAGATTGCGGCGCGCAAGGGGCGCTCCAGCAAGCTTGGCGAACGTTCGCTCGGTCACATGGATCCGGGTGCAGCATCGACCTTCGTCATGCTGAGCGCGATGGCCAAGGCGCTGGAACGGGAATTATCAGAAACGGCAGACGGATAGGGATCCTTTCTGCGGCGTTTCAGTCAGCGTGCTCTTCCTGGAACGAAAGATCATCCCCCACGCTGAAATGGACCCCCGCCGTGGAAGCGGTCTCCGGCCGATCGCACCAACGGCCTGGAGGCGAGGGATATGGCCCCCGGACCTGCGCCATTTCTGGCGATACACCGGGTGCGCGTCTTCGCGGACCCGGTTGTAGCACTCGCCGGTAAGCGCATCGCACCGCTGATCTGACGCGAACACCCCTGTGGGGGACCACACAGCGTCGTGGGAAGCTTCTATCTCGGCGTCTCGACTGCGATATTCAGGTAACGCTTTCCGCCCTTTTCCACATTGATCTGGCGACCCCTTCCTGGATGATCTCGCCCTTCTGATTGATGAGCCGAATGGCGCGGTCGACGATGTAGCGCCGGCCGTCGCTGGTGAGTTTCTTGGCTGCGATTTCCACCTCGATATGAAGCGTGTCGCCGACGAAGATCGGTCCCCGATAGGACCAATCCTTGATGCCAAGCGCGCCGACCAGAGGATCGGCGGATTGTAGCAGCGGCGCCTCCAGATGGCTTCCGAGCGCCAGAGCCACGCCGAAGGTGCCCTGCACCAAAAGCTTCTCCAGGCCGGCATCCTGCGCATATTCGCTGTCGCAGTGGATCGGATGCCAGCCGCCGGTCAGCATCATGAACAGCGAGTGGTCGGCATCGGTGACCGTGCGCCCCTGGCTCACCGATTTCTGGCCCACCTCGATCGTATCGTAGGTGAAGCCAAGCGGGATCGGGTTCGTCTGCGTCTTCCCGGACATCACGCGCCTCGCTTTCCGTTCATCGCCACAACGGCATCGAGCGCAATGGCGCCCTTGCCGCCAGGGAGACTGACCAGCGGGTTGATATCGACCGAGGTAAGGGATTGCCCGAGATCATCAGCGAGTTTGCCGAGCGCCACCAGTGCGTCAGCTATGGCCTCAAGATCGTGTGCCGCCTGACCGCGATATCCTTCAAGCAGCTTGGCCACACGGGTAGAGCCAATGAGTTCGAGCGCCATCTCGCGCGAGAGCGGTACAGGGGCGAAGGCTACGTCTTTCACCAGTTCCAGCAGAACGCCACCACTTCCAAACATGAGAACAGGCCCCATCTCGGGGTCGCGTTGCAAGCCTGCGACAAGTTCCACCCCGCCGGAAACCTGTTGGCACACCAGAATGCCATCCAGTTCGCCTTCGAAGCCGGAACGGGCCACATTCTCACCGATCAGCCGATAGGCGGCGCGGAGCGCTTCTTCGTCGCCAATACCGAGCTGCACGGCTCCAATATCGGACTTGTGTGCGATCCGGTCCGAGGCCGCTTTGAGGACGACAGGATAACCTATCCGCTCTGCAATCTTCAAAGCCTCGGCCTCGCTTGTCGCAAGCGCCTCTTCGGTCACGCCGATGCCGTAGGCTTTCAGGAGGTTCTTGGAATCGCGCTCGTTGAGAAGGAAGCTGCCGGCAACACTGGCGGCCTTATCTGCAATTGCCTGCGCCTCCGTTGGAACACTGCGCGCTCCATCGTCGGTTGCGGCCGCACCGTTTACAGACAGGCGGGACCATTCCGCCAATGCGGCAAGCGCCCGCACCGATTTCGCCGTCTCTTGAATGAAAGCCACATTGGGCAGATCGGCACGCAGCTTGCGCGTATAGTCGGTATACATGCGCGAGAACATGGAGATGAAGGCGAGTTTCTTGCCCCTGCGGGTGACGAGATCGTGGATGCCGGCGAAACGTTCTTCCCAATTGGCGGCCATGCCTTCCTCGCGGGGCAATTCCGCCTGCAGCACCAGGAGATCGAGCCCCGGATCGTCACAGAGAATATCCACGGCCTCGATATACTTTTCGACGCTGGTCAGGACCGTGAACCCGCCATCCGCCGGATTGCCGGCCGACGACCCGACCCCGAAAAGATCGGCCAGCCGCCGCTCGACGTCATCGGCCAGCGGCGGGAATGTCAGGCCGCTGCCTGCCGCGGCATCGACGAGAATTCCCCTGTAGGCGCCGGAGAGACTGAGCGCCCCAAGGCGCGAGCCCACCGGAACACCGAGATGGGCGACAATTTCGATGATCTCTATG
>JAJUHJ010000033.1 GCA_029279965.1 Phyllobacteriaceae bacterium | reverse complement strand
TTGGCGGCGATCCTGGAACTGCTCGGTCCTCCGCCCATAAAGAGACACGTGAGGCCGAGGCCGACCAAGGCAAGCGGGAGAGGATTATCCCGCACCTGCGATTTGAGATTGTCGAGCGCAACCGCGCCGTCGGAATTCTTGAGATAATGCCCAAGTTCATCCAGCAGCCGGCTCGGCTTGACCTTGCTTTGAAGGGTTTCAGCCGTCTCTGTGACTCGCCTGCGGGCGGCTTCAGCTTCGCGTTCCCAATCGGCTGTTGATTTGGTTGTCATCTGACTTGTTCCTTCACCGCTTGCGCATCACGCTCAAGCTGGGTTTGCGTCTTGTCGGGCATCAAACTGCTTCCCGACATGTTGGACGTTCCGGTTCTGACGAGGATCACCCCGATGATCGCAACGACCACACCAACCAGCAATGATGCCCAGCCGATACCGAGGCCAAGTTCGGCCAATGCCGTTACAAGGGCCTGCAGGAGAACAAGAAGAGCGGCAAGCAGGCAGATGCTGCCGGCGACCAGCTCGATGGCGCCAGTCTTGATCTTCCCGACATTTTCGGACATTTCCGCCCGCAACAGACCGAATTCGGTCTGCACAAGCGCCGTTGCCTGGTTTGCCAGGTCGGAAATCAGGGTGCCGACGCTGCGAGGATCTTCTCTAGCGCTCATTTTTTCCTCCCTGCTCATTTTCCTTTGTGTACGGTTGTCCACCGGCTGCAGAAAGCTTCGCAGCCGCTGCGGTGCTGGTGTGCCTGGGGTGATTTCCGCTATGGGAATCCTGGCCCACACCCTCCGTTGTGGAATAACTGCTCCTGGCCAACCGTCCTAACGCGATGCCCACGAGCAGGGAGCCAGCCATAAAAGCACCCGGATTGCGACGCCCGAAATCTCGCGCGTCTCCAACCATCTCTTCCAAGCTCTTCCGGCTGAGCGCAGTGGACAGGTTCTCCAGCCCGGCGGCAGCTTCACCAAGGATCCGGGCCACCGGCCCCTGATCCTTCTGTGCGAGTTGGTCGCCGGCGCTGCGGACCGCATCAGCGAAGGCATGCAGGCTTTCGGCGGTCTGTTCTTGCGTCCGTCCAGCCTGGCGCATGGCCTCGTCCTTGATACCGGACCCGATATCCGATGCCTTCGCGTGCAACTCACCGCGCATATCGCGGGTGCTGTCGCCAGTTTGCGGATAGTCCGAGGTTCCTTTCGTAGCCATCGCCAACTCCTATGCCAGGCCGAGAAAGGACAAGATCGCTAACACGACGACGATCAAGCCGATCAGGTAAATGATCGAATGCATTGAGGTTCTCCCGGTTAGCGCGCAGTGGTCGGCAGGACGCACGAATGACGCGCTATGTCTCGACTTTATGCATCGCGCTTTTGCAACCGGTTTGGGCTCAAGCTGATGCACATATCTAACCACGCGCAAGGAGAACTGTTCCCTCGCACCGATATATCGCATCAGCCGGACACGACCGATGCGCTCAACCAGAGGCTCGAAATTGATGAGGTCAGGCGTGGCCGGCCGAATGGCTCAGATGCACCAGGTCGATACCGTTCAACGCAAGGATACGATCATAGATCGACTCGATATTGCCATCGAACAGCAACTCCGGCGTTGCAGGGCATGCCAGCCAGCCATTCTCGGCGATCTCGATTTCCAGCTGCCCCGCGCCCCAGCCGGAATATCCAAGAGCCATCAGCGCATTGCGCGGGCCGCGCCCAGCGGAGATGGCGCGCAGGATATCCATTGTCGCCGTCAAGCAGATATCCTCGGCAACCGGCATGGACGATTCGACCATATAGTCGCCGCTGTGCAGAACGAACCCGCGGCTGCGGTCCACCGGGCCGCCATTGCGCACCGCGATGTTGCGGGCGCGCGCCGGAAGCCGGATCGTCTGGCTGCGTTCCAAAATGCCGAGCTCCACCAGCACATCGGGAAATCCCAACTGCTGCGTGCGGTTGATGATGATCCCCATGGCACCGTCCTCGCCATGGGCGCACAGATAGATAACCGTGCGCGAAAAGCGCTCGTCGCGCATGCCTGGCATAGCGATGAGAAAGTGATTCTGCAGCATCAGACCAGAATCTGCAGGCTGTCTTTCGTTCCGGCGCTCCATGGTCCAAGCCTACCGCGTTTCACCCTCTCATGAAAGCGGCAAGGTCTCGGTTGGGGTCAGGATCGCCGATGAGCTCTAATAACGCCACACCTCCAACCCGTGCAGGCCTCCTCGCGACCGCTTCACACGAAAATGAGAGGCTGCGTTACCGGGACCGGCTTGCGCTTTCATCCAGCTGCCGCCATTGTCCGCGCATGTTTCGCACGCTTCTCACATTGTCGTTCACGGTCTTTTCGGCCCATCTGGCGGCGGCCTCGTCCACGGCGTGGACGGAAAGCGGCGGCGGTGCGGTTCGCATCGTCACGTCGGGTCTTTCCGATGAGAACGGCGCCCTTCGCGGGGCGCTTGAAATCAAGCTGGCGCCCGGCTGGAAAACCTATTGGCGTAATCCCGGTGACTCCGGCATTCCGCCCCGGATCGACATTTCCGGTCCCTCACCGGTCATGGCTCTCGATCTCCATTTCCCCGCTCCGCAGCGTATCTCCGATCCCTACGCCAGTTGGGCCGGCTACACGCAATCGGTCGCGCTCCCCATCGTCTTTCACCTGCCTGGCTCAGGTCTGGGAGGCACGATCGAAGGCACGGTGTCCCTGGGCATCTGCGAGTCGATCTGCATCCCGATCAACGCTGCCTTTTCCCTCGATGCAGGCACTGACCCCGACAACCCACAGCACCGGAAGGTGATCGAGCAGGCCTTTGCCGCGCTGCCTGAAGAGGCGCATGACGGTTTTCGCGTCCGCGATATATCGCGCGATAGCGAGAGGCTCCTGTTTCGCGCCGATCTGCCTGACAACGCACGCAAACCGCACCTGTTCGTCGCTACACCGGAGGGGTTGGAGCTTGGTATTCCCGAGATCACCAGCCGTGCGGATGGGGCGGTGATCTTTTCGGCTGACATTCTGGCTGCTCCCGATGACGGAGACCTCACCCTCGAATACACCCTGGTGAACGGCGATGACGCCGTCGCCGGCACGCTTGGCGTGCCGCGGAACTAGCAATGCTCCCGGACAGATAAGCACTGGCATCGGCTGCCCCGACGCCCTAGATTTCTGTCCAGTGCGGTCGTTTCCTTCGCCATCGGCAAGGGTCAACCGCAATCTGCATGTTCACCCCCTGAAGGAGAGTATCAGTATGACCATTTCCGTTGGCGACCGGCTGCCAGACGTCAGCATCAAGAAGGCATCGCCGGAGGGTTCGGAGGAGATCGGCACGACTGATTTCTTTGCGGGCCGCAAGGTGGTGCTGGTTGGAGTGCCGGGCGCGTTTACCCCCACCTGCACGAACGATCACCTCCCAGGCTACATCGAGAACTATGATGCAATTCTCGGGCGTGACGTCGATTGCGTTGCCGTGATGGCCGTGAACGATGCGCATGTGATGGGCGCGTGGGCGCGCTTTACCGGGGCGGAGGACAAGCTTGTCTTCCTGTCTGACGGCAACGGCACGTTCACGCGGGCGCTCGGTCTCGACATCGATCTTGCAAAAGCCGGACTTGGCACGCGCTGCAAACGCTTCTCGATGATTGTTGAAGACGGGACGGTCAAGGCAGTCAACGTCGAAGAGTCACCCGGCCAGGCAGTGACAAGCGGTGCCGCGCGTATTATCGAACAGCTTTAGCTCGCTCTTCGGCCTCTCTTGAAGGGCGCCATGCCGGCGCGCGCCAGCGCGTCGGCGCGCTCGTTCTCCGGGTGGCCCGCATGACCGCGCACCCAATGCCAGCGCACATCGTGGCGCTGGCGTGCCTCATCCAGAGCCTGCCACAACTCGACATTCTTGACCGGCTTTTTCGCCGCCGTCTTCCAGCCGTTCCGTTTCCACCCTTCGATCCAGCCGGAAATTCCGTCACGCAGATAGTTGCTGTCGGTATGCAGATGCACCTCGCACGGCTCCTTCAGCGCATTCAGCGCCTCGATCGCCGCTCGCAATTCCATGCGGTTGTTGGTCGTCTCCGGCTCTCCGCCAGAAAGCTCTTTCTCCACATCATTGTAGCGCAGAACCGCGCCCCAACCGCCGGGGCCGGGATTGCCCGAACACGCACCATCGGTAAAAATGTCAATTCGTTTCACGCAAGCCCGATCCCGTATTCGGTGGGCGCCTCGATCCGGCGATGAAACCGCACGCGGTGCATGTATTCCATGGGATCGCGCTTTTCGACAAGCGCTCCATCGGAAACCGTCAACCAGTCATGCAGCCGTGTCAGCATGAAACGCAGCGCTGAGCCCCGCGCCAAAAGCGGAAGCGCATCGATCTCGCTCTCCTCGAGTGGCCGCACGCTTTGATAGCCTGAAAGAAGCGCCGCGCCCTTGGTAAGATTGAAGGCATTGTCCTTTTCAAAACACCAGGCGTTGAGGCACGTGGCGATGTCATAGGCCAGCAGATCATTACAAGCGAAGTAAAAGTCTATGATCCCGGAAAGCTCCCCGCCCAGAAAGAAAACGTTGTCGGGAAAAAGATCCGCATGGATGATGCCGGAGGGAAGATCGACCGGCCAGCGATTGATGATCTCGCTGAACTCCCTTTCCACCTCGCGTGCAAGGCCCGCTTCCACTTCATCGGCCCGGTCCTTCGAAGCTTCCCAGAGCCGCGCCCACCCTTCCGGAGAAAGGGCGTTGGGCCGGGTCAAAGGGAAGTCCGCCGCCGCGTCATGCAAACTGGCGAGAGCCTTGCCAACCGCGCGGCAATGCCGTGGTGTCGGCTTGCGCATCCACATGCCTTCCAAAAACGTGATGAGCGCGGCAGGCCGTCCGGCGAGATCGCCGACGAACTCCCCGTCGCGCCGATGAACCGGCAGCGGACAGGAGATACCCTTTTTAGCCAGATGTTCCATCAGGCCGAGAAAGAAGGGCAGGTCCGCCCGTTCGACGCGGCGTTCATAGAGCGTGAGAATGTAGCTGCCAGAGCCGGTGTGGAGCAGATAGTTCGAATTTTCCGTTCCCTCGGCGATGCCCTTGTAAGACAAGAGCTCGCCAACGTCGTAATTCGCCAGGAACCTGCACAGCTCTTCTTCGGAGACGTCCGTATAGACCGCCATGTGCGGCTCAACCCATACCGTTAACGAAAGCCATATCTGCCTTGGTCAGTTCGACGTCGCGAAGTGTCCGCATGACAGGGAAATTCTCGCGCTCCTCTGCGGTGATCGCGAGGTCCACGGTCACTTCGTAACGACGGGCAAAGGCATCTATGATCTCTTCGACAATGATTTCCGGAGCGGAAGCACCAGCCGAGAGTGCCAGCACGGAAACCGGACCGATTTCCTCCCAGGGAATTTCCGATGCCCGTTGGACGAGGAGCGCTCGCTTGGCCCCTGCCTTTTCTGCCACCTCGACAAGGCGGCGTGAATTGGAAGAGTTCGGTGCGCCCACCACGAGGAAAAGGTCCGAGCCGGGTGCCGCTGCTTTTACCGCATCCTGCCGATTCGTTGTGGCATAGCAGATGGATTCGGCCGCAGGCGCCTGCAAATCGGGAAAGCGCTGCTCAAGAGCAGCAATGATCTCGGCTGTATCTTCCACCGACAACGTCGTCTGGGTGACAAAACCGAGTTCGCTGCCCGCAGGCGGCGTGAAAGAGTTTGCCTCCTCCACTGTCTCGACCAAGCTGACGGTCCCCTCCGGCAACTGCCCCATCGTGCCGATCACTTCGGGATGACCGGCATGGCCGATCAGAAGCACGTGTCGGCCAAGCCGCTGGTGACGCATTGCCTGCTTATGCACCTTGGAGACCAACGGACAGGTGGCATCCAGGTAGAACAGGTTGCGTGCTTCGGCATCTGCCGGAACCGATTTCGGCACGCCATGCGCGGAAAAGACCACCGGACACTCGCGGTGCTCATCGGGGATCTCATCCAATTCCTCGATGAAGACGGCGCCACGCTCCTGCAGACCTTCGACCACATAGCGGTTGTGCACGATCTCGTGGCGCACATAGACCGGCGCACCGTATTTCTTGAGCGCCAGAACGACAATCTGGATCGCACGGTCGACACCAGCGCAAAAACCGCGTGGCCCGCACAGCCGCACCGTAAGCTTCTGTTTGTCTGCGCCGTTCGGCATTGATGCAGGTCTCCTGTCCATACCGCCGGAAGGTGGATGCGCCCGGTCCATGCTGTCAAGCCTTGCCGCTGTCATCGGCGCGTGCGCGCCAGAACCACGCCACAAGAACGCAGACGAGCGCAAATGCCAAGCCGTACCAGGTGATCGCATATTGCAGGTGATTGTTGGGCAGGTTTATCCGAGTGACGCCGCCGACCGGCAAGCCTCCGGGATTTGCACCCGCGCCCGCATCCACATAGAACGGGTACACCTCGCCCTCCGGCAGGCTCGCGGCTCGCGTCATTGCCTGCAGATCCTTCCAGTAATAGATGTTCTTTGCCGGGTCATTGTCCGGCACGATGAATGAGGGCTTGTCGGCGGGAGCTGTACGGGCCAGACCCTCGATCTCCACCGTTCCGCGCACCTGCCCTTCCGCGCGCGTGTCCGGTTCCTTGCGGTCATAGGGTACGAAACCGCGATTGACGAAAATATACCGGCCGTCCGAAAGTCGCAGCGGCGTATGTACGAAAAAACCCGACGCTCCCTGCCAGGTCGCCAGATAGTGTTGTTCGGCCTCGTGCAGAAAAGTACCGGAAACAGCCGTAGGCCGGTAATCGATATCCGCGCCTTCTTCCTGCAGTGCCGCAATCTCCTCCAGTGCAATCGGGTCGGCATGAATGCGCGTTTCGATTCGCTGGAGAAGCCCCTCCTTCCATTGCAGGCGCTGAACCTGCCATGTTCCAAGCGCCAGGAGCAGCGCCAATGCGGGAATGCTGAACGCCAATAGGAGCCATGTCCTGTTCCGACCGCCGCCGGTCTGGTCAGTGGTCATCGGTCCAGCCGCCCCTCAGCCGCCTTGTTACGATACTGAAGTGCGATCAGAAGCCCCTTCATCAGGCGCAATGCCGCAAGGGAGAGACCGATTGTGAGTGGCACCCACAGGACGAAATGCAGCCATAACGGCGCGCTCGTCGTCAATTCCATCCACAAGGCGAGACCGACGACGATAAAGCCTACAATCAGAATAACGAAGACAGCAGGACCATCGCCTGCATCGGCAAAATCATAGGAAAGCTGGCAGCCGTCGCATTGTTCACCCAGGCTCAAAAAGCCCGCGAAAAGGCGGCCCTCCCCACAGGAAGGACAGCGACCAAGCAACCCAACGCGGACCGGGTCCACGGCTACGGGAAGTGCATGCTCGTCACTCATCAGGCACTCCCATGATGCAGAAGGGGCAGCCGCCAGCGGCGGCCGCCCCTCTCAGAATGTCCGTTTCATCAATGAGCAATCGTTCCGCCGATCGAGGCCCAGACATAGATGAATGCGAACAGGAACAGCCATACGACGTCGACGAAGTGCCAGTACCAGGCAGCGGCCTCGAAACCGAAATGCTGCTGCGGCGTGAAGTAGCCTGCGATGGAGCGCAACAGACACACGGCGAGGAAGACGGTGCCGATGAACACGTGGAAACCGTGGAAACCGGTCGCCATGTAGAAGGTCGCACCATAGATGGAGCCGCTGAAGCTGAAGGGCGCGTGCATGTACTCATACGCCTGCACGAAGCTGAACAGGACACCAAGCGCGACCGAAATCGCCAGGCCTGCGATAAGTCCCTTGCGATCGTTCTCCAGCAGCGCATGGTGCGCCCAGGTGACCGTGGTGCCCGAAAGCAGCAGAATGATGGTGTTGTAAAGCGGCAGATGGAATGGGTCGAGCACCTCAATGCCCTGGGGGGGCCACTGGCCGCCGGTGAATTCGGTCCGGCTCACCTGCGCCGCTTCGCCCGGAAAGAGGCTGGCGTCGAAGAATGCCCAGAACCACGCCACGAAGAACATCAGCTCCGAGACGATGAACATGATCATGCCGTAGCGCAGATGCAGCGAAACAACGCGCGTATGGTGCCCCTCATCCCCCTCCTGGATCGTATCGCTCCACCAGGAGAACATCGTGTAAAGCACGATCAGGACGCCGGCGAAGAAAATCCAGTAATTTGCGGCGGCGAGATCCACGCCCAGCACTGGGAACGAGTCGCCTCGCAAGGCACGCATCCAGGCAATACCGCCAAATGCCATTACCAGCGCGCCGATCGAGCCGATGAAAGGCCAGGGGCTGGGATCAATGATGTGATAGTCGTGTTTTTTGGCGTGGGCTTCTGCCATTTTATCCCCCAAGCTCTTGTTCGTCCGCCGCATCAGGCGTCGGCGCCTTCGCCGATGCGTCGTGTTTCGGATAGAAGGTATAGGACAGGGTTATCGCATTCAGATTTTTCAGTTCCGGCGCATTGACGATCGCCGGATCGACAAAGAACTGCACCGGCATGTCATAAGACTGTCCCGGCTGCAATTCCTGTTCCGTAAAACAGAAACACTGTATCTTGTTGAAGTAGGCGCCCGCCACAGCCGGCGAAACATTGTAGGTGGCAGTCCCGGTGGTCGGCTCGTCAGCAGTATTGCGTGCCACGTAGGATACTTCTCGCGTTTCCCCGATCCTGAGCGTCACCTCCCGCTGCTTCGGCGCAAACTCCCACGGAATGCCGTTGGTGTTGGCATCGAAACGGACGGTGATCGTCTTGTCGAGAATGGTATCCGAATACTGGGCAACGCGCTGCGTCGTGCCGCCATAGCCCGTTACCTGGCAAAACAGCTGGTATAGCGGCACCGCCGCATAGGACAGGCCGACCATACCGACGAAGACACCCCCGCACACAAGCGCGGCAACGCGATTGCGGCGGTCCCTTACAGTGTCCTTGTCCGAAGAGTTGTTCACAGTCATCACATCGCTCGATCGAAAACTGCCGGGCCGAGATTCAGCAGCGTACCCAGATACACAATGATGACGAACACCACCAAGGCTAACGCGATGCCGATGGAGCGGTTGCGCCGCGCCTTGAGTTGTTTTTCCGTAGGCTTGATGCGTTCATCATCCGCCATCAGTCAGGCTCCAAGCCGCGCGAAGAGGACGTCCAGAAGCAACGCGGCGAAAATGGCGAAGAGATAGAAAAGCGAATAGGCGAAGAGTGCCTTTGCGGGGCGCTTGGCCCCATCCGTCTCTTCCATCCGAAGCACCTGCCAGGAATACCACACAAAGCAGGCGCCCAGAATGGCTGCGCCGATACCATAGATGGGTCCGGCAAAGCCCATCACGGCCGGCAAAACGCCGCTAATGGCAACCAGAACCGCATAGACGAAGATCTGCCATTTGGTATGAGCTTCACCGCGGACATTCGGCATCATGGGAACCCCGGCGCGCTCGTAATCATCGGTCTTGAACAGTGCGAGCGCCCAGAAGTGCGGTGGTGTCCACAGGAAGATAATCAGGAACAGAACGAGACTTTCCAGCGTCACCGTGCCGCTGACCGCTGCCCAGCCGATGACGGGCGGCAGCGCGCCCGCTGCCCCGCCGATGACGATATTCTGCGGCGTCGAACGCTTCAGCCACATCGTATAAATGACGGCGTAGAAGAAGATGGTGAACGCGAGCAGGCCGGCAGCCAGCCAATTGGCCATAAGCCCGAGGATACCCACAGAGAACCCGGCAAGGACAACGCCGAAGCCGAGTGCCTCACCCGGGGCGATGCGGCCAGCGGGCACCGCACGGGTGGCGGTGCGCGTCATCCGGATATCGATATCGGCGTCGTACCACATGTTGAGGGCGCCCGACGCCCCCGCGCCGATGGCGATCGCGAGGATTGCGATGAGCCCCAGCAAGGGATGAATGCCCTCTGGCGCCATCACCATGCCTACAAAAGCGGTAAAGATGACAAGAGACATGACGCGAGGTTTCAAGAGCGAGATGAAATCTCCGGCAGTCGCCTCGGAGAGGCGGCCGATCTCCCCATCTACATGCTCGCGTTCGACCAGTGCCATAGCTTTCTACATCCTCGGTTAGCGCGGGCCGGCCTCCGGTCCAGCCCGCACCGGCATTCCTCCACTAGCGGATCCTGGGCAGTTCTTCCCACTGATGGAAGGGCGGCGGAGAAGCAAGCTGCCATTCCAGCGTCGTTGCGCCCTCACCCCATGGATTGGCGCCGGCAACACGCTTTTTCGCAAACGCCTCAACGACGCCATACAGGAAGACAAGCACACCGATGGCCGCAAGATAGGAGCCGTAAGAGGACACCATGTTCCAGCCCGCAAAGGCGTCCGGATAGTCGATGTAACGGCGCGGCATTCCGGCAAGGCCGAGGAAGTGCTGCGGGAAGAAAATCAGATTCACGCCGATGAACGTGATCCAGAAGTGCAGCCGGGCGACAAAGGAGTTGTACATGTAGCCCGACATCTTCGGGAACCAGTAGTACCAGGCCGCGAAGATCGCAAAAACGGCACCCATGGACAGCACGTAGTGGAAGTGCGCGACGACATAGTAGGTGTCGTGCATCGCGCGGTCGAGGCCCGCATTGGCAAGCTGCACGCCCGTCACACCGCCAACGGTGAACAGGAAGACGAAGGCGATGGCCCACAGCATCGGCACGCGGAAGGTGATGGAGCCACCCCACATGGTGGCGACCCAGGAAAACACCTTCACACCCGTCGGAACGGCAATCACCATCGACGCAAAGGTGAAGTACCGTTGCGTATCGAGGGAGATGCCCGTCGTGAACATGTGGTGCGCCCAGACGATGAAGCCGATCACCCCGATGGCAACCATCGCATAGGCCATGCCCAGATAGCCGAAGATCGGCTTTCTGGAAAACGTCGAGATGATGTGGCTGACGATGCCGAAGCCCGGCAGGATCATGATGTAGACTTCAGGATGCCCGAAAAACCAGAACAGATGCTGGTAAAGGATCGGATCGCCACCGCCATCAGGGGCGAAGAAGGCCGTGTCGAAATTGCGGTCCGTCAGGAGCATCGTGATGCCGCCGGCAAGAACGGGCAATGCCAGCAGCAGCAGGAATGCCGTAATGAGCACCGACCAGGCAAAGAGCGGCATCTTGTGCAGCGTCATGCCGGGGGCGCGCATGTTGAAGATGGTGGTGATGAAGTTGATCGCGCCGAGGATCGACGAAGCGCCCGAAATGTGGACGGCCAGGATCGCCATGTCGACCGCCGGGCCAGGCTGGCCAATCGTCGACAGAGGCGGGTAGAGCGTCCAGCCGGTTCCCGCTCCATAGCTGCCTGCAGCGCCCGGAACGAACATCGACAGAAGCATCAGTATGAACGCCGGCGGGAGGAGCCAGAAGGAAATGTTGTTCATGCGCGGGAACGCCATGTCCGGCGCGCCGATCATCAGCGGAACCATCCAGTTGGAAAAGCCGCCGATGAGCGCCGGCATCACCATGAAGAAGATCATGATCAGGCCATGGGCGGTGGTGAAGACGTTGTACATCTCCTTGCCCGCATCCACCGCTGCCGCCCCCTCGGAGCCGTAGACCATGGATGCCAGCCCGTGGAAGATCTGGATGCCCGGCTCCGCCAGTTCCCAGCGCATCATCACCGACAGGAAGCCGCCGATGATGCCGGCGATGATGGCAAAGATCAGATAAAGCGTGCCGATGTCCTTATGGTTCGTGGAATAGACCCAGCGAACCCAGCCCTTCGGCGTGTGGTCGTCATGTTCGCTATGCACTGCAGCGCCTGCCATCTTCTACCGCTCCAATTCTACCCAAGGTCGCCGGCTATTCGGCCGCGGAAGCGAGCTTGTCGCCCTCTTCGCTTTCTTCGATTGCCGCCATCAATTGCTGGTTCGCGCTCTCAAGATCGTCCTGCGCGGCTGCATACCACGTTTGGAACTGCTCCTGCGAAACGACGCGAATGGCGATGGGCATGAAGGCATGATCCTTCCCGCACAGCTCCGAACATTGTCCATAATAGATGCCTTCACGTTCCGCCTTGAACCAGGTCTCGTTAATTCGTCCAGGAACAGCGTCCACCTTGATCCCGAAGGAAGGCATCGCGAAGGAGTGAATGACATCGCTGGCGGTAACAAGCAACCTGACGGTCGTATCGATCGGCACGACGACATCGTTGTCGACCGCGAGCAGGCGCGGATATTCCGCTATATCCTCTTTCCCGGCGGCCGCGCGATCATCTTCCTGAAGCATGATTGACGTAAAGGTCAGCGGTGCCTCTTCATCCTGGTACTCGTAATCCCAGTACCACTGCACGCCCGTGGCCTTGATCGTCATAGCCGGCTCTTCATCGGGCGTGTACTGCAAGGTCAGAAGCTGGAACGAGGGAACAGCGAGCAAGAGAAGCACGATCACCGGCCCGACCGTCCACAGCACCTCGATGACAGTGTGATGGCTGGTGCGCGAGGGCACCGGATTGGCGCTTGCACGGTAACGATAGATACACCATGCCAGCAGGGCCATTACGAGAATGGTGATCGGCGCGATGAACCAGAGCGTATAGCTCTCGAACCAGGCGACCTCCTCCATGACTGGCGTAACGGCTTCCTGGAAGCGCACCTGCCAGGGCTCCGGCTGTGCGAATGCACCCGTGGCGGAAAGCGAAAGCGCAAGAAGCCCGAGGCTTGCTGCAAATCTCTTCATACCTTCGTCATCTCCCGGTCGAAGCGTTTCCTGCCGAAGCTGTCCGGCAGCCCAATGGGACCCCTGTCAGGACTCCCGGCGCGTTCAAATCATACTCTCATGAGAACCGCAAGAAAGGCATAGAAACGCAGATGCGGCATTTTTGCGCTCTTTTCCCATTAACCAGCCATAGTGGCGGGATGCCGCAGTTCCGTCGGATTTATGGGAAAAGTGAGACCAGCCGCGCGCAAAGCGCCATCCGCTCCCGAATTTCCGCATTTCTCTTTCGAGTGGCGATACATCGCGATACATTTGGCCGAATCGATACGTCAGTGAGGGTTATCATGCCGTTATGGGCACGTGTGGCGGCATTTGCCGCGACGATGGCCGCAATTATGCCGGCCGCGGCGCAACAGCCGGAGGACGGGAATGTCCGTTCGACCCACGGCGCATGGTCGATCGTTTGCGATACGCCCGCGGGAGCGTCGAGCGAACAATGCGCCATGATGCAGAATGTGGTTGCGGCGGACAGGCCGGAAGTAGGATTGTCGGTGGTCGTGCTGCGCACAGCTGACGACGAGGCGGAAATTCTTCGTGTGCTCGCCCCGCTCGGCGTGCTTTTGCCCAACGGTCTCGGCCTCAATGTCGACGGCGAGGATATCGGCCGTGCCTATTTCGTGCGCTGCTTTCAGGATGGCTGCTATGCGGAGGTCATTCTGGAAGAAGAGCTCCTGCAGACCCTCCGCGAGGGCGAATCGGCCACTTTCATCGTGTTTCAAACACCTGAGGAAGGCATCGGCATTCCGGTGGACCTGAGCGGCTTCGCCGAAGGTTTCGACGCGCTGCCATGACGAAATAACAGCAGCCAGGCAGCAGGAAAGTGCCGGGCAGAAACGCGCGCCACTGGATCATTTGCACCGTCGTCTCTACATGGACGGGACAAACAAAGGATGCTGCCCAATGCCCCGCTCCCTGCTCGAAGCCTTCGACTGCTCGCCGGAACAGATCAAAACGCTCGTTGCCGATACGGTTTCGGGAAGCGATGATGGCGAATTGTTTTTGGAGCAGCGCGAAGGAGAAGCGCTGGTTTTCGACAACGGTCGCCTGAAAACGGCAAATTTTAACACAGACCAGGGTTTTGGTCTCAGGGCAGTGGCCGGCGAATCAACAGGCTATGCCCATTCGAGCGAGCTTTCGAAGGCAGCCCTTCTTAGAGCCGCCGATGCAGTATCGGCCGTAAAGCATGGCTATTCAGGCTCGCTTGCTGCCGCCCCATCGGGCACAAACCAGCGGCTCTATGGAGAGGAAAATCCCATCGCCGCCCCCGCCTTTGAGGAGAAGGCGAAGCTTCTCCAGGAGATCGATAGCTGGATAAGAGCGAAAGATCCGCGCGTGCGCCAGGTGACCGCCTCGCTCGCCGCTTCCTGGCAGCATGTGGAAATTCTGCGCGCAGACGGCCAGCTCGCGCGCGACATCCGTCCTCTGGTGCGTGTGAACGTCTCTGTCGTGGTCGGAGACGGCGACCGGCAGGAGAGCGGCTCCTATGGCATGGGCGGACGCAAGAGTTTCGGCGAATTCCTGGCCAATGATTCGTGGCATTTCGCGGCAAGCGAGGCCTTGCGCCAGGCCTTGGTGAATCTGGAGGCCGCGCCAGCGCCGGCCGGCACCTTTGATATCGTGCTCGCCAATGGCTGGCCGGGCGTCATGCTGCACGAGGCGGTGGGCCATGGTCTGGAAGGTGATTTCAACCGCAAGAAGACGTCTGCCTTTGCTGGTCTTCTCGGGCAGCAAGTGGCTGCCAAGGGCGTAACGGTGGTGGATGACGGCACGATTGCCGAGCGGCGCGGTTCGCTGACCATCGATGACGAAGGCACGCCGACCAATCGCACCGTGCTCATCGAGGATGGCAAGCTGGTGGGCTATATGCAGGATCGGCAGAATGCGCGTCTGATGGGCATGACACCAACAGGCAATGGACGGCGCGAGTCATACGCTCACGAGCCCATGCCACGCATGACCAACACCTACATGACGGCCGGAGACAAGACACCGGAGGAGATCATCACCTCGGTGAAGAAGGGCATCTATGCCGTCTCCTTCGGTGGAGGACAGGTCGACATCACCTCGGGGAAGTTCGTCTTCGGCTGCACCGAAGCCTATATGATCGAGGACGGCAAGGTGACCCGACCCATCAAGGGCGCCATGCTGATCGGCAACGGGCCGGACGCCATGCACCGCGTGTCGATGATCGGCAACGACATGAAGCTCGACACGGGTATCGGCATGTGCGGCAAGGCTGGGCAGGGAGTGCCCGTGGGGGTCGGACAGCCGCACCTCAGGATGGATGGCATCACCGTAGGCGGCACGCAGGCGTGACATGGCGCAACGGACCTGCGTGAACCGGACGACCGAAGTAGGGTCCGGTTCGGAAGAAAGGTGAGCGAATCAGAACGATGAGATTCGTTTCAGGGTTTTCCAGCACGCTCCAGCAGCGCCACCACTTCCACATGCGGCGACCATAGAAACTGGTCGATCGGAACCACACGCATGATCCGGTAACCACCCTCGATCAAGAGGGCAAGATCGCGGGCGAGCGTGCCCGGATTGCATGAGACCGCAGCGATCCGCCTGATTGGGGATCGTGCGATTTGCCGGCATTGCGCCTCGGCACCCGATCGAGGTGGATCGAAGACGAGACCGTCGAATGCGTGCAGTTCCTTTGCGATAAGCGGCCGATGGAAGAGATCCCGCTTTTCAGCCTTCACGGGCTTCAGGCCTGGGGCGAGCCTCGCCGCTTCATCCAGTGCGCGCAATGCGGCTGCATCGCCTTCCACCGCATGGACGCGTGATATGCGGGCAAGGCGCAGCGCGAACGTGCCGCTGCCCGAGAACAGATCGGCCACATGCCGCGCACCGTAAAGATGCTCGGCGACCAGACCTGCCATCGCTTCCTCGGCCTGAGTGGTGGCCTGCAGGAAGCCGGCAGGCGGCACGGCAACGGGAACACCCGCGAACAGGACGACGGGCCTTTCACGTTCCACGATCGTTTCGCCGCATATGGTAAGGCGCGCAAACCCCTTTGCCAGAACGAGATCCACTGCTTTCTGCCGCTTCTTCTCATCCAGCCGCCGAACGTCATCTGTCGCGATGTCCAATCCTGTCCGCGTGGAGGTAACGGTAAGACGAATCGGCTTCTTGTCAGCCAGAATGATTCCAGCAAGCGCCTTCAAATCCGCCAGCGAAGCAACGATTTCGGGCACGGCGATCGGACATTCGCTGACAGCAACCGTTTGATGGGATTGCGCCGCGTTGAAGCCGAGCAGCACATTCCCACCCACCAAGCGCGCGGTGAAGGTCACGCGGCGGCGCGAAGCCGGGGGGCATGGAACGAGCGGCTCGACATCAGCGGAAAGTCCGCGGCTCGCCAACGCCCGCTCGACCTTCTCGCGCTTCCAATCCAGGTAAGCTTCCGGCGCGAGATGCTGGACAGCGCAGCCCCCGCAGGCGCCAAAGTGCCGGCAGGCGGGCGCCGCCCTCAAAGCCGAGGGCCGGCGCACCGTGCGAAGCGTTCCCCGCTGCCCTGTTACGATGGCGGTAACGGTTTCGCCAGGAAGAGCAAAGCGTACATAGACCGGCCCGGCCGGTGTGCGGGCGATGCCATCGCCCTGAGCGCCAAGCTCGTCGATGGCTAGGTGCTCCGTCATTGCTTGCGCCCCGCAAGAAGAAACTCGTGGTTGCCATCGCCACCGGTAATAGGGGAAGGTATCAGCCCCACCGCGTGCCAACCCGCGTTCGTCTCCAGCCACGAGGCAAGATCGTGGGCGATTTTCTCCGCCTCGGCGGCATTGCGCAAAAGACCACCCTTGCCGATGGCTCCTCGCCCCGCCTCGAATTGCGGCTTCACAAGAAACAATCCGTGCGCCCCCATCTCGGCGAATGCAAGAGCCGGGGGGAGAGCGAGCTTCAGGGAGATAAAACTGACGTCGGAGACGAGAAAATCAGGCCCCCGCCCTCCGATGGCCGCGCGCGTGAGATGGCGAGCGTTCACTCCCTCCAGAGAGGTAACGCGTGGGTCTTCCCGCAATTTAACATCCATCTGTCCAATGCCCACGTCGATCGCGACGACGTGCGCGGCCCCGCGCTCCAGAAGCGCCTGGGTAAAGCCGCCGGTAGATGCCCCGATGTCGAGTGCCTGCGCACCTGCGGGGTCCAGACCGAATGCATCAAGCCCGTGAATGAGCTTCAGCGCGGCGCGCGATACATAGCGGCGCGCAGGGTCCTGAACCACAATTTCAGCATTGCTGGCGACAAGCTGGCCGGGCTTTTGCGCGATGGCTCCGGCAACCCTTACGGTTCCGCGCAACACCGCATCGCGGGCACGGGCTCGGCTGCCGAAGAAGCCCAACTCGACCAGAATCTGATCAAGGCGCATTCGCGAAGGGGTCATCACAGGGGCCATGCCTGTTCGATGAAGGATGGAATGGAAAATGGCAAGCGGCTCGGCAACGGCGCGATGCAAACGCCGTCTTGCCGTGCCGCTCAGGCTTCAGCCTTGCGATAGAGAGCTTCCAGCGCCGCATCGCCCCCTTCGGGCAACATGATACGCACATGGGCATAAAGATTGCCATTGCCGCCGGTTTTCACGGGCAGGCCGCGACCCTTGAGGCGCAACGTGCGGTCGGAGCTCGACCAGGCAGGCACCCGCACCGCCACCTTGCCGGTTGGCGTTTCCACGGTCACCTTAGCGCCATTCACCGCATCGCGAAGGCTTACCGGCAGATCAACATGCAGATCACGCCCCTCGACCCGATAGCGCGGATGCGGGCGCACACGGAGCTTTACCAGCGCATCGCCACGGTCGCCGAAAGGTGTTTCAGCCCCCTGCCCCTTCAGCCTGATCGTCTGGCCGTCCTCGACGTAACGCGGCAACTTCACAGCCATCCGCCTTCCATCGGGAAAGATCGCGGATACCTTGGCTTCAGTGGCCATGTCCTCGACGCTGATATCAAGCACGACGTTGATATCGCCAAGCCCTTCGGGGCGCTTCGCCCGCTTTGCCCCGCCGGCACCACCACGAAAAGCCTGGCCGAAAAGTTCGCTGAAAATATCCGCACCGCCGAGCGGGTCCTGATCGAAACCGGAACTGTGAAACTCGAAATGGGTACGGCCCGGCCCACCACCGGCACGACGGAAACCGGCGAAGGGATCGCCATGTGCACCACCTTCAAAGCCGTGGAAACGCGGCTTGCCGCTGGCGTCTATTTCGCCATTGTCGAACGCCTTGCGCTTCTTCTCCTCGCCGAGGATTTCGTAGGCCTGGCTGATTTCGGCAAAGCGCTCCTTTGCCTGCGGATCGTCGGGCCGCTGGTCAGGATGGTACTTTTTGGCCAGGCGGCGAAAGGCCGCCTTTATTTCTTTTTCGGACGCGCTCTTTGCGACGCCCAGCACGTCATAGGGATCTTTCATTCTTGCCTTATCCAAAGCCGAAACGAAGATGCCGTACTCTGGTTCCTGCTGTGAGACTGCCTGTCATATGCGCATTTGCGCGGCCAAATTCCAGTGCTCCCCCGGTTTAAAGGGGCGCGAGTCGCAACAGGCGTAAAACGCCCGCTGCATCCTCGCACGCGGTGCCCTGATAAAGGGCGATGCCGTCAAAACTCTGGCGGGTGGCGGTGAAGCCCAGACACTTTGAATGCTCCGCTTTCTCCGAGGAGATAATCACACCACGAGCGCCGCTTTCCGGGTTCTCCCACGACATGTCTGAGGAGCCGCCCGGCTGCGCCCCACCCGACAAGGCTGAAAGCATGGCCTTCCCATCCGGCACAAGGTCGCCAGGAATAGCCGTTGGGACCGATGCCGTTGTGATCCTGGTGTCTACCGCGCCCATTCCGCCACTCCCGCCGGAGCAGGCGCACACCACCGCGGTGGCAGCCGTGAGCACGGCAACCCTCACCGCATTCCGCAGTGCTCGTGCGCTCGGGCGCTTGGTCTTGCAGGATCCCCGCATCGCATTCTCTGAAAACCGCTTCCGGTTCCCCTCATGCACCAAGCGGCGGTCCTTATCTGCCACTTGCATCAGCCCGGACAATCGGCATTCTCCCCCTTTATGAGACGTTAGCGAGCACGATGATGATTACGAACGAGTTAAACGACGCTGATTTCACGGAGCAAAGCGAGCCCTTCCGTCTCTTCGCAGAGTGGCTTGCCGACGCTGAACGATCCGAACCGAACGATCCGAACGCCGTTGCCCTTGCCACGGTGGACGCTGAGGGAATGCCCAACGTGCGAATGGTGCTGCTTAAGGGCGTCGACGAACGTGGATTCGTCTTCTATAGCAATTTCGAAAGCACAAAGGGCAGGGAAATCCTTGCCACAATGAAGGCAGCCATGTGCTTTCACTGGAAAAGCCTGCGTCGGCAGGTGCGCGTGCGCGGTCCTGTGGAAAAGGTCAGTGCGGCGGAAGCAGATGCCTATTTCGCCTCGCGCCCCCGCGGCAGCCGAATTGGGGCATGGGCTTCAAAACAGTCGCGCCCGCTCGAAAGCCGATTCGCACTGGAAAAGGCAGTTGACGACTACACAGCCAAGTTCGCGATCGGTGAGATTCACCGTCCTGAATACTGGTCGGGACTACGTATTGTGCCCGAAACCATCGAATTCTGGCACGACCGGCCATTCCGGCTGCACGACCGGGTGATTTTTTCCCGCGAAGACGGTGGAGCGTGGTCCAAAACCCGCCTTTATCCGTAGAACGGCCTCACTTCTCGAGCGTATCGGCTTCAATGAGGCTCGCGGCACCGTCGATGATGGCGCGCTTCAACACTGCGGTTTCACCGAGGAGGTTTTCGGCAAAAAACCGGCAAATGCGGGCCTGCCCGACGTCGCCGGCCGATACCGCCCCCCTCGTAAGCGTAATTGCACCCACTGTTACCCCGAACAGGCGCAGATATGGCGTAGCACCACAAAGGGCCTCCTCGACCGCGCCCTCCTTCACAAGGCACAAAAGGTGGTTCGTCGTGGCTTGCAGATCGTCCAGGGATTCGGCGAGACGGTCCGCCGCATGGCCCAATTCCGGCATATTCGCGCCGCGCACTTTCTCGGTGTCTTGCCGCAATTCCGCGATGAACCCGCGGACATTGTCACCGTCCGATTGCGGCAGCTTGCGCGTCACCAGATCGATCGCCTGAATGCCGTTCGTGCCCTCGTAGATCGGGGCAATTCGCGCGTCGCGGTAAAGCACGGCCGCACCCGTTTCCTCAATGTATCCCATGCCGCCGTGGACCTGCATGCCGAGCGATGCCACCTCCACGCCGATGTCCGACGGAAAGGCTTTCGCCACGGGCGTGAGGAGGTTGGCGCGTTCCTGCCAATAATCCCGGTCATCGTGGTCGCCGAGACGTGCCATGTCTATGGCATAAGCGCATGAATAAGAGACAGCACGCGCGGCCTGCGTCATCGCCTTCATCGTCATCAGCGTGCGCTTGACATCTGGATGAGCCGCGATCGGGCTCATGCCCTCTCCCTTCCAGCCAGGCGCGCGTCCCTGCCGACGCTCTTGTGCATAGGCAACAGCCTTCTGGCAGGCAAGCTCGGCGATCGCCACGCCCTGGGTGCCGACCGCCAGACGCGCATTGTTCATCATGGTGAACATGCAGGCAAGGCCGCGATTTTCCTCTCCCACCAGCCATCCAATGGCGCCTGGCTCGGTTCCGAACCTGCCATCGCCATAGACCATGGTGCAGGTTGGTGCGCCATGAATGCCGAGCTTGCGCTCGATTGAAGCACAAAAGACGTCGTTACGCGCGCCGAGCGACCCGTCCTCGTTGACCAGAAACTTCGGCACGAGGAAGAGCGAAATGCCTTTGCTGCCGGCGGGCGCGTCCGGCAGGCGCGCCAGAACCAGATGCACGATGTTGTCGGTGAAATCGTGCTCGCCAAAGGTGATGAAGATTTTCTGCCCGAAAATCCGGTACGTACCGTTCGCGGCACGGATCGCGCGAGTGGTCAACGCGCCAACGTCGGAGCCGGCCTGCGGCTCCGTCATGTTCATCGTGCCCATCCATTCACCAGAGACGAGCTTTCCGACGTAGGTGTTTTGCAGCTCCTCGGTTGCATGCTTTTCGAGCACTTCCGCCGCGCCGACATTCAGCGCCGGACCGATGGCAAAGGCAAGCGAGCCGGAATGCCACATTTCGAGCGCCGCGGCCGACAACATCGCCGGCAGGCCCTGCCCGCCCCATTTTTCAGGAGCGGCGAGCCCGTTCCAGCCGGCCTCGCGCCATTTGCGATAAAGTGCCGGCCAGCCGGGCGGCGTCGTTACCTGTCCATCATCGAGGCGCACGCCCTGCTCGTCGCCTATGCGGGCAAGAGGCGCAATCTCTTCGCTGGCAAAACGCCCCGCTTCTGTAAGAATCGCCTCGACCAGATCCGGCGTAAGGCCGTTGAGGCGCCCCTCATCGAGCATCCGCTTCAGCCCCGCGACATGGTTCAGCGTGCGGCCAATCTCCTCCACGGGTGCGCGATACATGCCTTGTCTCCTAACTTTCGAGAAGGTGCATCGACAGGCTTACTTACGCTTTTCGCAAAGTGCAAACCCGAGCCCGATCGCCAAAATCCGCCCGAGGATCAAGAGCGTTCAAACGCTCTCTGCTTCCCGTGTGATGGCCCGCCAGCCGATGTCGCGGCGGCAGAAACCGCCCGGCCAGTCTATCCGGTCCACCGCCCGATAGGCGGCATCACGCGCCTTTGTCACCGTCTCGCCAAGGCCGGTGACATTCAGAACGCGCCCGCCATTGGCGACGATTCTGCCATCATTGATGGCCGTGCCGGCATGGAAGATCTGCGTGTTGTCGAAGGCTGCCCCATCGAGTCCCATTATGGGCGAGCCTTTCTCCGGTTTTCCAGGATATCCGTTTGCGGCAAGCACCACCGTCAGCGCCGCTTCGTCCCGCCAGCGCGCCGACATATGCGCAAGCTGTCCGTCGACCGCCCCTTTCATGAGCGCAAGAAGATCGTCTTTCAGCCGCGGCATCAGCACCTGGCATTCCGGATCACCGAAGCGAACGTTGAATTCGATGAGGCTCGGGCCATTCTCGGTAATCATGAGCCCCGCATAAAGCACGCCGACAAAAGGGGTCCCCATCTCGGCCATACCGTTCAGCGTCGGTTCGATGATTTCACGCATGGTGCGCGCCACCATCTCCTCCGTCATCACCGGCGCGGGAGAATAGGCGCCCATACCGCCCGTGTTGGGCCCGACATCGCCTTCGCCCACGCGCTTGTGATCCTGCGCCGTGCCGAAGGGCAACGCCGTCTTGCCGTCGCAAAGGCAGAAGAAACTCGCCTCCTCGCCTTGCAGGAATTCCTCGATCACCACCTCCGCGCCGGCAGAACCGAAAACGCCGGAGAAACACTCGTCTATGGCGGCGTAGGCCTCCTCTTCCGTCATGGCGATGGTCACGCCCTTGCCCGCGGCAAGCCCATCCGCCTTGACGACGATCGGCGCCCCGACCTTCCTCACATAGTCCTTGGCACGATCAGCGTCTGCAAAGCGGCCATAGGCGGCAGTAGGAATTCCGTAACGGGCGCAGAGATCCTTGGTGAAGCCTTTGGAACCTTCCAGCCGAGCGGCATCCGCTGTCGGGCCGAAGACCGGAATTCCGGCCGAGATCAAGGTGTCAGTGAGCCCGGTGACCAGCGGCGCCTCCGGGCCGATCAGCACGAGTTCTATCTCCCGTTCGCGGCAAAAGCGGACGACAGCGTCATGATCCTCGGTGTCGAGCGAAACGCATTCGGCATGTTCGGCGATACCGGGATTCCCGGGGGCGGCATAAAACATTCCAAGCAAGGGCGACGCGGCGATTTTCCAGGCCAGCGCGTGTTCGCGGCCACCCGAGCCGATGAGGAGGACATTCATCTTGACCAGCCTGCTGTCATGAGGTTTCTGCTGACGGGCTATGGCCGAAAAGCGTTCAGGTCAAGCGACAGGCGTCGCTTTAATGGGAATTACCGCTTGGCGTAGAACTGCGTGATAGCCGCCGCCCATCGACGTGAGGGTTGACGCACAGCGCTCGTCTTGCCACTCACATGGGCAAACGGCCAAGGAAGGCGTCATAATGGAGATCATCCAGTCACGGCAGTCGCGCGGCCGGGTTGCCGACGCGCCATCGGGCCATTGGGTTTACCAGGTGCTGCCGCGAGCGGCGTGGCCTTATGCACAACTCGCCCGCTGGGACCGGCCCATCGGCTGGAAGCTGCTTTTGTGGCCGTGCTTGTGGTCGCTGGCCATGGCGGCTGGCGCCGGCGCCGAACCGGGAGCCCCACTTGCCGAGGTCGTTCCTTCGCCCTGGTTCCTCATCCTCTTTCTCCTCGGCGCCATCGCCATGCGAGGGGCAGGCTGCACCTACAACGACCTGGTCGATCAGGATATCGACGACCAGGTGGAGCGGACACGTTCACGCCCGCTTCCTTCCGGCCAGGTCTCGCGCCGGCAGGCCTGGGGCTTTCTGGTAGCGCAGGCACTGGCCGGGCTGCTGGTGCTTTTGCAGTTCAACGCGTTCGCCATCTTCATGGGTTTCGCCTCGCTTGCCGCGGTCGCGGTCTATCCGTTCGCAAAACGATTCACGGATTGGCCACAACTCTTTCTGGGGTTTGCCTTTTCCTGGGGCGCGCTGATGGGTTGGGCGGTGCATTTCGGCAGCCTGTCGCTTGCACCGCTGCTGCTATACTGCGGTTCGATCCTGTGGGTGATCGGCTACGACACGATCTATGCCCATCAGGACAAGGAGGACGACGCCCTTGTCGGCGTCCGTTCCACCGCCCGCCTTTTCGGCGAAAAGACCAAAGCCTGGCTTGTGGCGCTCTATGGCGGCGCGCTGCTGATTTTCGCTGTTGCTTTCACGCTCGCCGCGGTTCCCGTGCCGGCCTATGCCGGCCTGATCGCGGCTGGCGTGCATATGGCGCGTCAGATCCGCACCCTTGATATAGACGATGCGGACCAGTGCCTGATGCTCTTCAAATCCAACTCGGTGGTCGGCTGGCTGATCTTTCTCGGCCTCTTGGGCGCCGGAGTCTGGGCGGCGGCAAATCCCTACTGATCCCCAAGACCACCTTCGGCAGGCAGGTGAAATCACCTGCCTGTATCGGTCGATACCGTAATACCTTTCCGCTCAATCCCGCGCGATGATCTCGTCGCCGCCCACCACGAGCCGTAGGCCGAGTGCACCCTTTTTCCTGCGAGCGAGAAAGCGCGGGCGGCGCTGATGAACCACACGACCCTGCCGGCGCTCCAGCGGATGTTGCGTCTTTACCTTGCCAAGAGATTCCTCCAGCGTGCGGGCGACGCCATCACCCTCGACCAGCAGCATGGGCAATTGGTAGCCATCCGCCCATGCCCGCCAGTCGGCCGCAACATCGTCAAGGTCGCCGGCCACCAGAAGCGGAACGGACAGCATGGGGTCCTTGTGCAGAAGCTCCAGCGTGACGGTGACTTCACCGTGCTCGTCCTCGATCGCCCGTGCGGCAACACCGCGAAAGGCGGCCGGCGGCAGGGCGAAGGTTACCGGGACCTGGCTTCTGTCCAATACACGGCGCATCCGCACGCCGCGCTTGCCGATGGTGAACGTCACCTCACCGAAGTCGTCATGCGACGCGTAGCTAACCACCTGCGGCAGTTGGAACGGGTCGAGCCGCATAGCGCGGCCCGCCCATACTGGCTTGAGACTAGTCGCCATTTAATATGCCTTCCTGTTACTCCTGAGAGCCGGTGTTCCGGTTCTCTCCGGGCCAATTTTTTGGCCTCTTATGGGAAAGCACGTTAGCGGCGCGGTCTTACTGCCAGCCTTAGAAACTCGGTTAAATTTTGCTGATCTGCCGCTTGGTTATCACTTTGTGACTGCCGCATCGGTCGGCAACAACAAGTGACGCGTCAGATGACCTTTCCGGGATTCATGATGTTTTCCGGGTCGAAGGCCTTCTTGATGCGACGCATGAGGTCCGTGGCAACTGCCGACTGCGTGGCGATCAGCTCGTCACGTTTCATACGGCCAATTCCATGTTCAGCGGAAAAGGAGCCGCCCAGCGCGCGGACAACGGCATGGACGGCATCGTTCATCGCCCGGTAGCGGGCAAGAAATGCTGCGCGTTCCATACCGGAAGGCTGGGACACGTTATAGTGCAAGTTTCCGTCACCCATATGGCCGAAACAGACGACGCGGCTTCCCGGCACAACCTCTTGTACAACCTTGCCGGCCTTCTCGATGAATTCAGGGATTGCAGAAACGGGGACGGAAATATCGTGCTTGATGGAGCCTCCCTCCGGTTTCTGCGATTCCGACATGGCTTCGCGCAAATGGCGAAGGCTGGCAGCTTGGGCCTCGCTTTGAGCTAGAACGGCATCGAGCACCAGTCCTTCCTCCAGGCCGAAGCCGAGAATATCCTCCATCAATGCGCGTGCATTCTCAGCCGAGCGCCCGGATGATATTTCAAGCAGCACGTGCCAGGGATGGTCCTCACCGAACGGCGCCTGGGTGCCCGCCATGTGGCGAAGCACGAAATCGAGCGGCGTCTTCCCCATCAGCTCGAAAGCGGTCAATGCCATGCCCGCCCGGTCGTTTGCCGTCTCGAAAAGCTCGAGCGCATCGACGGGAGACCGCAGGGCCGCCCATGCGAACTCCCTGCCCTTTGGCCGGGGATAAAGTTTCAGAACCGCTGCCGTGATGATCCCCAGCGTGCCTTCCGCACCGACGAACAGGTTCTTCAGGTCGTAGCCGGTATTGTCCTTCTTGAGCTTACGCAGATCGTCAAGGATCTCGCCCGTCGGCAGCACCACCTCGACACCCAGGCACAAATCGCGCGCACTCCCATAGGCAAGTGCGCCGATGCCGCCGGCATTGGAGGACAAATTGCCGCCGATCTGGCAGGAGCCCTGCGAGGCGAGCGCCAGCGGAAACAGGCGGTCGTTTGCCTCTGCTTCCTGCTGCAGTGTTTGCAGCACCACGCCAGCCTCTACCGTCGCCGTGTTGGCCTTCAGGTCGATTTCGCGGATACGATTGAGGCGTGAGGTGGACAGAACCACCTGCCTCCCTGATGCGTCCGGCATCTGCCCGCCAACAAGGCCGGTGTTGCCGCCTTGCGGAATGACTGGCGTCCGTGTCTCGCTCGCCAGCCGCAGGATCTGGCTTACCTCCTCAGTGCTGCCGGGCTTCAGGACCAATGTCGTGTGTCCACCGTAAAGCCCGCGCGGCTCGACCACATGAGGGGCGATATCGGCGGGCGCGCGCAGAGCGTGCTTCTCACCGACAATCTCGGCAAAACTATTGGCAAGGGCGGGATCGAGCATATCGGTTTGCGTGTTCATCAGCAGAACTCAAATTTCCTGTCTGCCAGTCTCACGCGGCGCCGCCGCACGAGCCAGGCGGTCGTTGATTGCCTCACCCAGCCCATGCCGGGGAACCGGCTCCACGGCTATCGTTTCGGCATTCGCCGCATCGAGGGCGGAAAGATATGAAAAGAGATTGGCTGCCGCTTGCCTCAGATCGCCCGAAGGCGAGAGATTACGCATTTCTGCTGCCTTTTCCGCCCCCGAAGCGCGATCAGGGCCGAATGCCAGCAAGGCTTCGCTAGGCTTGACGTCCGTCACATTCAGGCGGATGCGCGCCCGCGGAGCGTAATGGGAGGCGAGCATGCCCGGCGCCTGCACGTCCTTGGCATCGCGCTGCAACGGCATCCCGGCGGCGGCCTCGATGTCTTCCGCCGCCACCCCTCCGGGACGCAGCAACACGAGCCCTTCATCCGTAACCTTCACAATTGTCGATTCCAGGCCCACACGCGTCGGCCCGCCATCAACGACAAGGCGTATGCGGTCGCCAAGGGCGGCGTTTACCGCCTGCGCCGTGGTGGCGGTCACCCTGCCCGAAACATTGGCGCTGGGCGCGGCGAGCGGCCGTCCAATGCGGCCGACCACGTCACGGCCGAACCCCTCCGGGCAGCGCACCGCGATCGTGTCGAGCCCCGCCCTCACCAGAGGGTGAATGCCGGAACCTGCTCGGTGCGGCAGAACCATCGTCAGCGGCCCGGGCCAGAACATTCCGGCAAGACGCCTTGCAAGGGTGGAAAATTCCGCGAAGCGTTCGGCCATCGCAACATCGGCCACGTGAACGATCAGCGGATTGAATCGCGGCCTGCCCTTCGCCTCGTAAATGCGGGCGACGGCCTCGCCACTGGTTGCGTCGGCGGCGAGGCCATAGACCGTTTCCGTTGGAATCGCTACCGGCTCACCGGCCAGAAGCAGACGGCTTGCAGCGTCTAGTGCGATGTCTTGCGGCAGAATCTCGGCCACGCCCTTCGTCCTTCACGCGCTTCTATTACCCGGCCGTGCACGCAGCCGCAATCGGCTTTCCGGCCTTGCACAGTCACCAAAGAAAACCGCCTGTGCCTGCGCGGCCGCCTGCCGCGCACGCTGATCGCATACGACCATTTGTTAAGC
>JAJUHJ010000032.1 GCA_029279965.1 Phyllobacteriaceae bacterium | reverse complement strand
GCGTCGGGTCGCCTGCGACGCGCTGAAGGAGATCGACCGCGAATACCGCGTGCTGTTCACCAGCTTTTCTGCAACGGCCATTTCCGCGGCGGTGCTTTCCGGCGTTGCGGTCTCCGTGTTGCCGGAATGCGCTCTGCGCGCCGGCATGCGCGTCCTCGGCGAGCGCGACGGCTTTCCCCCCTTGCCCGATTGCCGCATAGGCCTGATGCGCGGGCGCACCAGCCAGCCCGAACTGGTCGAGGCGCTGGCTCGCCATGTGGCCGAAAGTCTGGACAACATCTCCGTTCAGCGTTCGATCAGCGAGGCGGAAGGCTTAGATTTTGCGGCGATGGCGCATCGGGGTCGCCGCGGCAAGAGACAGAGGCCCAGCCACATCCTGCCGGGTTGGTGACCCCGCACGCGAAAGACCGTCAGATCTACCGGAATCGAAGGCCGCGGCTCGTTTCCCGGGTTCACGGGTTGACCGGTCACGGCATGAGAGGCTCAATCCCGGCATGACTGGACAAGACGATTCGCTCAGCAATGTCGCCGAGTTCTCCGTCAGCGAAATATCGCAGGCGCTGAAACGTACGGTCGAGGATGCGTTCGGTCATGTGCGCATTCGCGGTGAGATCTCGGGCTATCGCGGGCCACATGCTTCCGGACATTGTTATTTCGCGCTGAAGGACGAGCGGGCGCGCATCGAGGCCGTGATCTGGCGCGGCACGTTCAGCCGTCTGCGCTTTCCACCACAGGAAGGCTTGGAAGTGGTGGCGACTGGCCGGCTGACCACCTATCCCGGCTCATCAAAATACCAGATCGTGATCGACAGCCTGGAGCCGGCCGGAGCCGGTGCGCTTATGGCGCTCCTGGAAGAACGCAAGCGAAAGCTGGCAGCCGAAGGTCTGTTCGCCGAGGAACGGAAACGCCCCCTGCCCTTCATGCCGCACGTCATCGGGGTCGTCACGTCGCCCACTGGTGCTGTCATTCGTGATATTATCCACCGCATCACAGACCGCTTTCCCGTGCATGTCGTCGTCTGGCCCGTGCGGGTGCAGGGCGAGACAGCCGGTCAGGAAGTCGCGGCGGCCATATCCGGCTTCAACGCACTCGAACACGGTGGATCGATCGAGCGGCCCGATGTGCTGATCGTCGCGCGCGGCGGCGGCAGCCTGGAAGATCTTTGGGGTTTCAATGACGAAGCCGTGGTACGCGCGGTGGCGGCATCGCGAATCCCGATCATATCGGCGGTTGGCCATGAGACGGACTGGACTCTGATCGATCTGGCAGCCGACAGGCGGGCGCCCACGCCAACGGGCGCTGCGGAAATGGCCGTTCCGGTAAAAGCGGAGCTGGAGGCAAATCTTGCCCGGCTTTCGGCGCGGCTGAAAGCGGCAGTCTCGCGGGACCTTGAACGACGTCGCCAGCAGGCACAAGCCGTGGCGCGCGCGCTTCCTTCTCCCGACCAGCTTTTTGCGCTTCCCCGCCGACGCTTCGACGAAGCTGCCGGCCGCCTGGCACGTGCGTTGCGGGCAGCGACTCGCGGCAAGCGCTTGCATTTCGAGGGCCTGCGCCTTTCGATCACCACGCTCGACCGGCGAATTACCGAGGCGCGCCGCAGGGCAGTTCAATGCGGCGACCGGCTACCACTCGTTTATCTCGGGTTCGTGCGAAACCGTCGTGCCCGTTTTGACCGTGACGCGGCCCGCATAAGTCCGCACGCCCGCCTGGAGCGTATTCGCCTGAACCGGCAAAGACTTGCTGAGGCAGGCGCGCGCGCGGACCGCGCGGTCCAGAGCCGAATCGATAACGCGCGCGCGCAGAGCGAGCAGGCAATGCGCCTTGGCAAAACGCTGTCTTACACAAGTGTGCTGGCACGCGGCTTTGCGCTTGTACGCGACGCAGACGACAAACCCCTCAAACAGGCACGCGACCTGAAGCCTGGCCAGGCACTTCGTCTCCAGTTTTCCGACGGCATCGCCGGCGCGGTCACCACAGGAAAGTCGGCTGGCAAATCCGGCGAACGGAAGAAGCCCGACCTCGCGAAGGAACCGGGAAAGCAAGGTTCACTTTTTTGAACGTCGTCACCCGATCTTAAGTCGGGCTTGGGCGCGTGCGAGCCGGTCTCCGGTATAAAACTGTATCGGTGTGCCCGGAATGGACTTTTTTTGAGAATGGTACGGTTGGGTGGATTCGAACCACCGACCTCAGGAGCCACAATCCTGCGCTCTAACCAACTGAGCTACAACCGCACGGAGATCGTTCGTCTCGCCCGCGTCCTTACGGGCAAACGAGGCGCTTTTCAAGAGGGCTGCGTTGCCGGCAGGCTACAGAATGCGACCACGCGGGAATGGGAAAACAGCTCACAGCTTTTTAGAAGCGAACGAACAACGAAGGCCCAAAAAAGGAAAAGACCGGGGGAGGACCCGGTCTTTTCTAATAGGAATCGGCGGGAGGAGGAGGGAGGAGCCGATCCCCATGTTCCAATGAACGAAGCGCATATAGCCGCCTCTGCCGGGAATTGCAGCGCGACCGTTCGCCTCAGGCAGCAGTCTGTTTCACAGCCTTGTCGAAGAGGTCCCGGACCGGCCTCGAAAATTCCATGCCGGCCGTCTGGAAAATCGCATGAAAGGCGCGCGTCTGGTTGGCGGCAAACTCCATTTGCCTGCGCACAAAATCGCTTTGCAGTTCCGCGACATCGGAAAGGCTCTTGGCACCAGCCAGCTTCTCGATGTGAGCCGCATGTGCCTCCGTACCAGCCTCAGCGGCCTCCAGCGATTTCAACACCAGTTCGTCACTCAGTGCCCTGGCGATCTCGAAGGACGTCTCGAATGCCTTGCGTGCGTGTTCACTGCCGTCCTTCATCTGCTCGTAGGCCTGACGGCCCTGCTCGACGCCTTTGTGAGCGAAGGAGCGCAACTGTTCGGCCGCCTCGGCTTCGAAGGAGCGATAGGAGGGGCCTTCCGCCTGTTTGCTGCCGGTTTTGCTCATGATGAATATCCCTTCAGGGCTCGTTTGTTGACCTAACCAACCCGCGAAGCCACAATGGTTGCATCAATGTCCGTTCTATATAACATTCCTGATTGTGCGCTGCAATATATATTGTGCAATGCACAATAACGTCTCGTGTGATTAACCACGGAGGAAGAATCATGGCCGTGCCAGCGCACCGTTTGTGGACGCGAGCGCAACGTGCTCTTATTAACGAGTGGTTAATTTCAGCAATAAGCGGTTAGGCTGAATGGCGTCGGAGTCCTATTCGTTTCTCGATATCGTCGTTCGGGACGAGATGCGCGAACGCTTCGCGGCGGGCGAGGTGTTGGCTATCCTTTCAACGGATTTGCGGGCGATCCTGTGGGCCAACGGCGCCGGCGCGGAATGGCTCGGCTATAGCGACATCGAAGCGGCTATCGGTGAGAAACCGCTTCTGCCGGCCACGGCGTTGCGGCAGATTATGGCCGCTCCCGGTTTTCCACGGATCGGCAGCGACCGCACCATGACATTGCGCATGACCAGCGGCTTGAAGAGCAGGGCCATCACGCTCACCGCAAGCGCCATCGTTCTGCCGCGAGGGGAGGATGCGCTGCTTTTCGCCCTGCCTGGCCCCGCGGGAGAGGATGCCGTTACGCAGGCTCGCCGGATGGTGGCGGGCTTCGACGAGCCCGGTCAATTCGCCGCCATGCTGGATGCGGACGGGACCTTGATCGCTTCTTCCGGAGGGTTCGAAGCCCTCGGTATTTCTCCCGAAACGCTGCAGGAACTCGTGAGGGACGTAGGCGAGGAAGAGGACCGGCTGGTCAAGAAGCGCATTGCCGGGCAAAACCGTCAGCTTCCCGCCGGGATCGCACGCCTCACTGACCTGCCGCTCAGACATTTGCTTATCGTGGTTGACGACGGGTCCGACACCCTGTCCGAGGATGACATGAGAAAGGCAAGCGCGTCCGTAGATAACCCGGACGTTCAGCCTGGCGAATCCAGTGCGGTGGCCGAACCGGCGCAGACGGCAGCACCCGAAAATGGTGAAGCCAAACCGCATGATGATGCGCCGGTTCCGCGCACCGTCCGTTTTTCCTGGCGCACCGATGCAGAGGGTCGCTTCTCCGCAATCTCCGGCGAATTCGTTGAGGCGATGGGGGAATATTCCGCCGACGTGATCGGTCGCAGCTTCACCGAGGTCGCAAACCGTTTCGGGTTCGATCCGGAGGGTGAGATAAGCCGGCTTTTGGAGCGGCGCGATACCTGGTCGGGACGTACGGTTATGTGGCCGCTTTCGGGCACGCAACTTACGGTGCCCGTTGATCTTGCTGCCCTTCCCGCATACGGGCGCGGGCACGTGTTCGAAGGTTTCCGCGGATTCGGCATCGCGCGTCTTGGCGAGGCCGAACACGCGCCGGCAACAAGAATGAACCCCGGCGAAATGGAGGCGGATCCTCAAGAGGACGCGCATCTCGACCAGCCGGAGGCGAATGAGAGGATCGAGCCGCCAGCGCCCGTTGATTCCGCGGGGACCGATGCGGAGAGTGATCCGTTCCTGGGCGAAAAACCGGCAATCACGATCTCCGCCTCGAAACCTCCGGTGGCCGACGAAAAGGTGATCGATCTCGCCGAGCATCGTGAAGCCGCATGGAACGGCACGCTGTCCACGAACGAACGCTCCGCGTTCCGTGAGATCGGGGAAAGGCTGCGGCGGGCCAACGAGGAAGCGGCGGCGCGTGATGCCGAGGAGAAAGAAGCAGCCAAGGGTGCGGAACGGACCAAGGAGCCCGAGTCCGCGCGACCACAGGTGAAAGGCGTCTCCGGCACGGCTGGTGTGCAGGAAGAAGACGACCACAGCGCCCCGGAACAGGGCGGCGCGACAGCGACTGCAGAGGCAAACGCAGCGTCCGGACACATGGCAGACGAGGGGGAAATGACGCCCTCCGCAGTCGCCGAGGGCCGCGAGGCCATCGCGCCGCGACCAGACGTCATGCCCTCCGCTTTCTTCCAACCGGAGCACGCGGACGCCGCAACGGCGGCGCTTTCGAGCCTGCCCCTGCCCCTTCTCATCCATTCGGGAGATCGACTGCATTACGCGAACCGTGAATTCCTGAAGTTCACCGGCTATGAAAGCCTTGCTGATCTGGAAGCTGCAGGCGGCATCGGTGCACTCTTTGAAGAACCGGAAGATGGCGAGGCACCCGGGGAGCAACCTCACCTGCGCACAGCCGACGGCCAAGATGTGGCCGTCGAAGCGCATCTACAATCTATCGCCTGGCAGGGTGGGAAAGCTCTAATGCTGGCGCTGCGCCCCGTGACCGTACAGATGCCCCTGCCCAATCCGGAGGAGGAGGAAAAGGCGGCCGAGTTGCAATCCCGGCTTACCGAGATGCGCGCCATCGTCGACACCGCCACCGACGGTATCGCAATTATCGCCGATGACGGCACCATCCGCTCCATCAACAAGCCTGCGGAGGCCCTGTTCGGTTTCGACGCAGAGCATATCGCGGGAAAACCCTTCACCTCACTTTTCGCCATTGAGAGCAGGCGCACGATCGAGGACTACATCACAGCGTTGTCGGACAACGGGGTCGCAAGCGTTCTCAACGATGGCCGGCAGGTGATCGGGCGTGAGGCTCAGGGGCGTTTCATTCCGCTGTTCATCACTATCGGGCGCCTCCCGAACGGCAATGGTTTCTGCGCCGTGCTGCGCGACGTCACGCACTGGAAACGCGCGGAAGAGGAACTCACCCAGGCACGTGCCCAGGCCGAGCGCGCCTCCTCCCAGAAGAGCGAATTCCTTGCCCGTGTCAGTCACGAAATCCGTACGCCGCTCAACGCGATTATCGGGTTCTCCGAGCTGATGATGGACGAGAAGTTCGGTCCCATCGGCAATGGTCGCTACCGGGACTACCTGCGAGACATCAATCAGTCCGGCAACCATGTGCTCGAACTGGTGAACGACCTCTTGGACATTTCCAAGATCGAGGCCGGACAGCAGGAGATGGCGCATGAGGCCGTATCGCTCAACGAGACGCTGGGCCAGGTCGTCGCCATGATGCAGCCGCAGGCAAACGGAGAACGCGTCATCATCCGCTCCAGCTTCGCCACCCGGCTTCCCGATGTGGTGGCAGACCTGCGAAGCGTGCGCCAGATCGCACTCAACCTTCTTTCCAACGCCGTGCGCTACACGCCTGCCGGCGGACAGGTCATCGTCTCCACGGCTTATGAGAGGGATGGCTCCGTCGCAATCCGGATACGCGATACCGGAGTCGGCATGAGTTCGGCCGAACTCGACGAGGCAATGAAGCCCTTCAAGCAGATCAACACATTGCGCCGCAAGCGCGGCGACGGCACCGGACTCGGCCTTCCGCTTACCCGGGCAATGGTCGAGGCCAACCGGGCGCAGTTCTCCATAAATTCGACTCCGGGCGAAGGCACGCTGGTGGAAATCGTTTTCCCGTCAACGCGGGTGCTGGCGGACTGAAGCCACCAAAACTTGATGAAAAGAGTTTAGAATAGTTCTAAACTACTGATTCTGTTTGCGTTTTCCTCTCCATTCCTTCATAAAGGTGGCCCCGCGGCATTTGCATCCCAGCAGCATTGCCCGGTGCCCCGTATCAACCCTTCCCGGTTCTTGACCCCGGTGACGAGGAGCAGATCATGTTTCATAATGCCTTCAGATCGAAGTCGGCCCTGGCAGTCCTCGCCTTGGCCGGAAGCGCCTTCTCATTTTCCTCCACTGCCTATGCGGACGATGTGGTCAACATCTATTCGCAACGTCAGCCTTTTCTGATCGAGCCGCTTCTGGATGCCTTCACCGAGGAAACCGGCATCGAGACGGAGGTTCTGTTCCTCAACCAGGGCCTGGAGGATCGCATCGAAGCCGAAGGCGTGAACTCACCGGCGGACGTAATCCTGACCGTCGATGTCGGCCGCCTCGTCAATGTGAAGGAAAAGGGCGTCACGCAGCCGGTCGAGGATGAAACCCTGAATGAGAACATCCCGGCGGAATTTCGCGATCCGGAGGGGCACTGGTTCGGCCTGACAACGCGCGGGCGTGTCGTCTATGCCTCCAAGGAACGTGTCGAGCAAGACACCATTACCTACGAAGAACTGGCCGATCCCAAATGGAAAGGCAAGATCTGCGTCCGCAGCGGTCAGCATATGTACAACATCGCGCTCATCGCCTCCATGATCGCCCACCACGGCGAGGATGAGGCCGAGGAATGGCTCGAGGGCGTCAAGGCGAATCTGGCACGAAAGCCCAATGGCGGTGACCGGGACCAGGCGCAGGGCATTTATGCGGGTGAATGCGATATCGGCATCGGCAACACCTACTACGTCGGCAAAATGATGACCAACGAGGAGGAGCCGGAGCAGAAGGAATGGGCCGATGCCATCAAGGTTCTGTTTCCGAACACCGATGGCCGCGGAACCCATGTCAACATCTCGGGCATGGCACTCGCCAAGAATGCACCCAACCAAGAGAATGCACTCAAGCTGATGCAGTTCCTCTCGAGCGGTGAGGCCCAGGCCATTTATGCCGAACACAATTACGAATATCCGGTGCTGCCGGGCGTGGAAGTATCGGAGACAGTCAAGTCTTTCGGAGAGATCAAGCCCGACAGCTTGCCGCTGGCAGAGATCGCCAAAAATCGTGCAGCAGCGTCGGAGATGGTGGATCGCGTCGGCTTTGACGACGGTCCGGAAAGCTGACCGGCGGTGCCTCCCCTCGGCGGGCCCGGGCCGATGCGGCAAGGCATTCCGCAGCCGAGTGGACTTACCTGGTGGTACGCATAACGCTGGCAAAATGCCCGCATGAATGAGCAAGGCCGGGCCGGACAATCGGTTCGGCCTGGCTTTTTAGCTCTTGCAGTAGTGAATGATGAGCAGCTTTACTCTCAGGCAACCGGCCTCGGCGGCGATGAAGCCCGGCAGGACTCGCCGGCAGCGCCACCCCCTGTCGCTTTTTCTTGCTGCGATCGTCGCGTCAGTTGTCCTCCTGCCCATCATCACGATTTTCATCGTGGCACTTTCCGGATCGGGAGCCGATTGGCCGCATCTTGCCCGTTACGTGCTGCCGCGGTCGGCGGTTACCACTTTCATCCTCCTTGCGCAGGTCGCTTTCGGCACCGGTATTGTGGGAGTGGGTTGCGCCTGGCTGATCGTTGCCTACGATTTCCCCTTGCGCCGAACTCTTTCCTGGGCGCTGGTGCTGCCTCTTGCCGTGCCTCCCTACCTTGCCGCCTATGCCTTCGCGGAGTTTTTCGACTTCGTCGGCCCGGTGCAGGGCGCAGTTCGGACCCTGTTCGGCTTCGAACGGCCCAGCGACTACTGGTTTCCAGACATTCGTACGACCACGGGCGCAGCGATCGTGATGACTTCGGTCACGTTCCCTTATGTTTACCTCACCGCGCGAGTGGTGTTCCTCATGCAGGGACGCAACATTGCCGACGTGGCGCGTACGTTGGGCGCGGCGCCGGCGCGCGTGTTCTGGCGGGTGCTCCTGCCTGTGGCCCGCCCCGCCATTGCCGCCGGCGTCGCGCTGGTGCTGATGGAAACGATCAATGATTTCGGCGCCGTGGAGCATTTGGGCGTGCGCACGCTGACGCTCGCCGTTTTTTCCACCTGGCTCAACCGCGGCAGCCTGGAAGGTGCAGCGCAAATCGCGCTTGTCATGCTGGTCATCGTCATCTTCCTGCTTATGGCCGAACATCTGGCGCGGCGCAGGCAACGCTTCCACGCTGCCCGCTCCACCCAGATAAAGGCACGCCCCCCGCGCAAACCGCTTCTCGGTCTCCGAGGCATCGCGGCGACGATGCTCGGACTGTTGCCGGTGCTATCGGGTTTCGGCATACCGCTCGCCATTTTCGGGCGCTATGCGCTCAATCGACCGCACCAGCTTGCCGATCCTCACCTGGCGGAAGCGCTTATCACGAGCCTGGCGACGGCCCTTGCCACGGCACTGGTCGCCGTCTGTGCGGCGCTCCTGCTCCTTTATGCAGCAAGCCTCACCCGCTCGCGCGGGATGGCCGTGCTGACCCGTTTCGCAGCCATCGGATATGCCTTGCCAGGAACGATCCTGGCGCTCGGACTTCTGATCTCGCTTGCCCGTTTCGACAATTTCATCGACGGATTGGCGCGCGAATATGCCGGATTTTCGACCGGCCTCCTCTTTACCGGGTCGGCGGTGGCGGTGGTTCTGGCCTGCGCCATTCGCTTTCTGGCGCTCGCAGAAGGCGCCGTACAGGCAGGCTTGGCCAAGTTGCCACCCAATCTTGACGAAGCAGCACGCAGCCTCGGCCGCTCCGCCCCGGCGAGCGCCGCTACCGTCCTCCTGCCCCTGTTGAAGCCGGCCATCCTCACGGCTGGTATTCTGGTGTTCGTCGATACGGTGAAGGAGTTATCGGCCACCATCCTCCTGCGCCCATTCGGCTTCAACACGCTTGCGACCTATGTTTACGAGAATGCCTCGCGTGGGGCAGTCGAGGACGGCGCTATGGCAGCGTTGGCCATCATTGTCACCGCGATTATGCCTGTTATCTTGCTGTCTGGTTCACTTACCCGCGACCGGGAGGCATAAAAAAAGCGCCCCGAAGGGCGCCGGAATATGGATTCTGTGCTGTAAACGGGGCTTGCGAACTCTGGCCCGCTGAGTGACGCTTGTTCGTCAAGTTGCAAACGACTATTGGGGCCAATCCTTAACGACATCTTACCTGGAACAACAGGTTTGTAACCAACGCGCTCACCACCGCAATCGCAGTAAATTTCACAGCAAGGAGTTGTTAACTCTTCAACTGCGGCAGATCGCGGAAAAGCTCCAGCGCCTCGGGATTAGCAAGCGCCTCCTTGTTCTTGACTTCGCGGCCGTGAACGATGTCACGCACGGCAAGTTCGGTGATCTTGCCGGACTTGGTTCGCGGAATATCGTCGACCGCAACGATGCGAGCCGGGACATGGCGCGGGCTGGCACCCACCCTGATCCGGGTGCGAATTGCTTTTTCCAGCGCCTCGTCCAACACGTGGCCCTCCGCGAGCCGGACGAACAGTACGACCCGCACATCGTCATCCCACTCCTGGCCGATGCAGATCGACTCCTGCACCTCAGGCAATTGCTCAACCTGATTGTAGATTTCGGCCGTTCCGATTCGCACCCCGCCGGGATTGAGGGTGGCATCCGAGCGTCCGTGAATAACAATGCCGCCATGCGCCGTCCATTCGGCGAAATCGCCATGACACCAGATGTTGTCGAACCGGTCGAAATAGGCAGAACGGTATTTCTCGCCGGAAGGGTCGTTCCAAAAACCGATAGGCATGCACGGGAATGCTTTGGTGCAGACGAGTTCGCCCTTTCCATGTTCCAGCGGGCGGCCCTCATCGTCCCACACCTCGACGGCCATGCCGAGGCCGGCCCCCTGGATTTCCCCCACCCATACAGGCTCCACTGGCACGCCAAGCACAAAGCAGGAGACGATATCCGTGCCGCCGGAGATCGAGGCCAGGTGCACATCCTTCTTCACAGAACGATAGATGAACTCGAAATTTTCCGGCGCCAGCGGCGAGCCGGTCGAGGCGATCGTGCGCAGGCTGGAAAGATCGTGTGTGTCAGCCGGCTCCAGCCCCGCCTTTCGCACGGCGTCGATAAATTTCGCCGACGTGCCGAAAAAGGTCATCTTTTCAGCTTGTGCAAAGTCGAACATGGCGTTGCCGTCCGGATAGAACGGGGACCCGTCATAAAGCAGCAGCGTGGCGCCGGAAGCCAGTCCGGAAACAAGCCAGTTCCACATCATCCAGCCGCAGGTGGTGAAGTAGAAAACACGATCGCCGTCTTCGATGCCGGCATGCAGGCGATGTTCCTTGACGTGTTGAAGAAGGGTGCCGCCGGCAGAATGGACGATGCATTTTGGCACCCCCGTCGTGCCGGAAGAGAAAAGGATATAGAGCGGATGCGCGAAAGGCAGGCGCTCGTAAGTGATGTCTGCGGGGGAAAACGGCGCCAGCGCATCCTCCATTGCTGCTGCGCGCTGGATGCCGGCAGCCGCCTCCTTCGCTTTGCCCAGATAATCGACGATGAGCGCCTTGCGCACGCTTGGCAACGCATCGACAACCTCGCCGGTCTTTTCCGACACGTCAAAGGCCTTGCCGCCATACCAGTAGCCATCGGGCGCGATGAACAGCACCGGCTCTATCTGTCCGAAGCGGTCAAGGACGCCGCGCACGCCGAAATCCGGAGAGCAGGATGACCAGATGGCGCCGAGGGACGCCGCCGCCAGCATGGCCGCGATGGTTTCCGGCATGTTCGGCATCATTGCCGCGATCCGGTCGCCCGGCTTCACGCCCTCGCGCTTGAAGAGCTGCTGGAGACGGGAGACCAGCGCGCTAAGTTCATCCCAGGAAAGGCGACGCTCCACCGTGTTTTCGCCACGGAAGACGATCGCGTCGCCGCCACCGGATTTTCCGAGCAGGTTCTCGGCGAAATTGAGTTTCGCATCGGGAAAGAACGACGCACCGGGCATTCTCTCACCATCGATCAGCGCTCGCGCTCCGCGCTCACCGATCACACCGCAGAAATCCCAGACCAACGGCCAGAACGCCGCGCGTTCATCGACGGACCAGCGATGAAGTGCACGAAAATTGTCAATCGGCCGCCCGGATACACGCTCCGCTTCCTTCATGAAAGCCGATACCGGAGAATTCCGAATCCACTCTTCATCCGGTTTCCAAAGCGGCTCGTCTCGGTGCATGTCGATCCTCCTGTTGCGCGGCCTTCTTATGCCCGCCCGAAAGACAAGGGGCAAGACCAAGCATCGCGTCAACTTAACTGCGTCACAAAGGCTTGATATATAAGAGTCTTGGTTTAAACCCGCTTCGGCAATCCGGATCGGACATCCGTTCCAACGGGCGAGGGAGTATGCCGATTTCAGTGAAGAGGAAGGGGGCTTGGTTTGCCGGCGCAGTGGCCGTTCTTGTGGTCATGGTCCTGGCAGCGCTGCCGATCATCGCTTCCACACGGATCGTACGCGATGGCATCGCCTATCAGATGAGCGCATGGACGGGCTATCGCGTCCAGCTCGATGACGGGCCGGCGGTCCACGTATGGCCCACCTTCGGCGCGGTGCTGAATGAGGTCACCCTCCTCGATTGGGATGAGACGGCTCCATCGACCGTGCTCCATGCGGAACGTATTGAGGTGGAGCTTTCCGCGCTGGCCGCGCTGCGCGGTGAAGTGGTGTTCACCGAAATGCTGCTGGTGCGACCGGTTCTGCAACTTGCGGAAGAACAAGGCAGGCTGCACCTGCCGCCGCCGCAAAGCTGGGGCAGGATCGCACGATCCGTGGACACCGCTCGGCAAGCGGTTTCCGCCGAGCCCAAACAACCGGACACAAGTCTCCTGCCGAGCGAGACATTGGGAACCGTCTCGTTCGAGGACGGCCGCGTGGTCATGCCCGACGGGGAGCAGCAGGCAGATGTCATCGAGGGCCTTACCGGAACATTCGAATGGCCTGCGCTCAACCGGCAGGCCACCTTGTCGGCAAGCGGCGTCTGGCGGGGCGAAACCATCTCATTGACAGCTTCCAGTACCCAGCCGCTCATCCTTCTCGGTGGAGGCAACGCCCCTCTCAGCTTTTCTCTTAAGGCAGCTCCGGCGGAAGCCACCTTCAACGGCACGGCCAATCTTTCGGGCGCCAATTTCATCGACGGCCAGCTTACCGCCTCGACGCCCTCGATCGACCAGCTTTCGGAATGGCTCCATGCGATCGCACTGCCCACCAGCGATGTCGGCCCCGTCGAGTTCTCGGCACGGGTGATAGGAAACGCCGGCCGCCTGAAATTCGAGCAAGCCACCCTTGATCTAGAGACCAGCACCGGAACGGGGCTGCTCGATATCAGCTTCGCCCAAGGCAACCCGATGGTTGCCGGAACTCTTGCTTTCGACAGGCTCGACCTGCGCGCCCTGGCCGAAACATTCAGCCCATTTTCATCCGGTCCGCTTGCTGCAAGCGGGCCGTCGGACGCGGAACGCTTGTTCGATTTCGATCTCCGCTTTTCGGCAGCAAACGCTACATTTGGGCAAGCGGCCCTGACCGATATTGCAGCGGCTGCGAAGGCAAGAAACGGCCTCGCCACCTTCGATATCTCCGACGCGACCGCCTTTGGCGGAACCATCCAGCTCAGCCTGCGGGCAGACCGCACTGGCGAAAGTCACAACGTCGAGCTTCGCACGGTCGGCGAGGAGATCGACGCGGCGCAACTATCCACCATGCTTGGCCAGGAAAGCCTCGTGCCGCGGGCGCCTATGGCGTTCTCCCTGTCGCTGAAAGGCACCGGAGCGGATTTGGAATCAGTGCTGCACAACATGCAGGGCACCGCATCTGTGACGTTCGGCAGCGGCAGCGTGCCGGGGTTGAGCCTCGATGCATTTTTCCAGCAGAGCGCGGCTGGCGATTTCTTTCCACTGGCGGCCATCAGCGAAGGAGTGCTGCAGATCGAGGGTGCAGAACTGAAAGCCACCATAGCGTCTGGTATCGCGCAGTTGGAAAATGCCGAAGCCCGCACCGGACAATACGTGGTTTCGCTTGACGGAATCATTCCTTTTGCCGGTCGCGCATTGGCTCTTTACGGAACCCTTTCCGCGCCGGAAGGTGCTGATCCGCGCCTTGATACTCCGCTCATGTTTTTCGTCGGCGGCTCCTGGGAAGCCCCATTCGTTGCCTCGTTCAGGAGGCCGGAGAGGAACGAGTAAGCAAGCAGCGCGCGAGAACAAGTGATGATGAAGCAGTGGCCTCCTCTGCCACAGTCCGCTACTGCCTCAAAAGGTGCCTGCGCTTGCTGACCAATGAAACCACGATCACACCCACGGTCACCAGGCCGATCAGAACGGTGCAGATGGCATTGATCTCGGGTGTCACGCCCAGTCGCACCTGGCTATAGATTTTCATCGGCAATGTCGTCGCACCCGGACCGGACGTAAAGCTGGCGATCACCAGATCGTCGAGCGACAATGTGAAAGCAAGCATCCAACCCGCCAGGACCGCGGGCAGGATTACCGGCAAAGTGACTTGGAAAAACGCCTTTAGCGGCGTGGCTCCAAGATCCATCGCCGCCTCCTCCAGCGACCGGTCGAAGGAAATCAGGCGCGATTGCACGACCACCGCCACGAAGCACATGGAAAAGGTGATGTGGGCGATGGTGACGGTGGCAAAGCCTCGGTCGAAGCTGACCGCCACGAACAGGAGCAAAAGTGAAAGGCCGGTGATAACTTCCGGCATAACAAGCGGCGCAAAAACCATGCCGGTAAACAGCAGGCGGCCGCGAAACCGTGTATATCGCGTGAGCGCGACCGCGGCCATCGTACCGAGTACCGTGGCGACGCTGGCGGAAATGAAAGCGACGCGCGCAGTCACCCACGCCGCATCCATCAGACCGCGATTGTTGAGCATCTCGACATACCATCTGGTCGAAAAGCCGGACCAGACGGTGACGAGCCGCGATTCATTGAAGGAATATATGACGAGCAGAAGGATCGGCAGGTAAAGGAACGCGAAACCCAGCACCAGCGATACAACGTTGAAACGTCCCCACGTGCCGGCCATCGCCTAGTTGTCCCGCTCTCTCGCACGCGCCTGCGCACGTTGAAAAAACACCATCGGCACCACGAGAATGAACAGGAGCACGATGGCGACGGCCGAGGATACCGGCCAGTCCCGGTTGGAAAAGAACTCGTTCCACAGCGTCTTGCCGATCATCAACGTGCGCGAGCCGCCAAGCAGATCCGGCACGACGAATTCCCCGACCGCGGGAATGAACACAAGCATAGAGCCTGCCAGTATGCCGGGGAACGACAGCGGCACCGTGACCTTCCAGAAGGCGGCAAGCGGCCGGCAGCCGAGATCCTGCGCCGCCTCGATCAGCGCATAATCCATCTTTTCAAGGGATGCGTAGAGCGGCAGCACCATGAAGGGCAGGTAAGAATAGACGATGCCGATATAAATTGCCGTCGTCGTGTTGAGAATGACGAGCGGCTTGTCGATGACGCCCAGGAAGAACAGGAACTGGTTAAGCAGCCCCTCCGGTTTCAGGATGCCGATCCAGGCGTAAACGCGGATCAGAAAGCTGGTCCAGAAGGGCAGAATCACCATCATCAGGAAGATCGGCCGCAATCCTTCCGGCGCTCGCGCCATACCGTAGGCGATCGGATAGCCAACAACCAGGGCCAGCAGCGTCGAGACCGCCGCGATAACGAGACTCGACAGATATGCATTCGCATAAAGGGGATCGCCAAGAAGCCACAGGTAATTGTCCAGGGAAAACGCCGCCAGGTGTCGCAGCAAACCGGCAACGCCCTCCGCGAAATCGAAAACGGGCACATAAGGCGGCATCGCGATCGCCGGTTGCGAAAGCGATATCTTGAAGACGATGAAGAAGGGCGCCAGGAAAAAGACCAGAAGCCACAGATACGGCACAGCAATGACCAAACGGCTCGTCGTGGAGGAGAAGAACGCCCGCATGGCCTAACCCGTCAACACGACGCCGGCATCGGCGGAAAAGGAAATCCAGGCCCGGTCGTGCCAGGTGAGCGCATCCTCCACCCGGCGCTGACTGTTCATCGTGCTTGCCTTGACGATACGCCCATCATCAAGCTTGACGTTATAAACGGTGACGTCGCCCAGATAGGCAATGTCCCAGACTTCGCCGTCGAGCGCGTTGTCCGCCTCGGCCGGCCGCTCGCGCGTAACACTTATCTTCTCCGGCCGTATCGCCAGCCACACCGTATCGCCGGTGACCGCATTGGCATCATCGGAAATCTGGAACTCAACTCCGCTTTGATCGCGAATGCGCGTCATCGTTCCTGCGGATCCGGCCAACACTCCTTCGAAGAAATTGATGCTGCCGACAAAATCGGCAACGAAACGCGACGCCGGTGCCTCATATATCTCGGCTGGCGTTGCCACCTGCATGATCCGCCCTGTGTCCATCACCGCGATGCGGTCAGACATTGCCATTGCCTCTTCCTGATCGTGAGTGACGACGATGAAGGTAAGCCCCAGATCCTGCTGCAGATCCATCAATTCGAACTGGGTCTCCTCCCGCAATTTCTTGTCGAGCGCGCCCAGCGGTTCGTCGAGCAACAAAACTTTCGGACGTTTTGCAAGAGAACGGGCAAGCGCGACGCGCTGACGCTGCCCGCCCGACAATTGATGCGGCTTGCGCCTGGCGAACCGCTCCATTTTGACGAGCTTCAGCATCTGCGCCACGCGCTCGGCGATGTGGGGTTTGGGCATTCCCTCCTGCTTCAGGCCGAACGCAATGTTTGCTTCCACCGTCATGTGCGGAAAAAGCGCGTAAGACTGGAACATCATGTTGACGGGGCGGCGGTAGGGCGGCACGCCGCGAAGATCCCGCCCGTCGAGCAGGATCCGCCCTTCAGTGGGTTGTTCGAAACCGCCGAGCATACGCAGCAGCGTGGTCTTGCCGCAGCCCGAGGCACCCAGAAGCGAAAAGAATTCCCGCTCATAGATTGTGAGCGAGAGATCGTCCACGGCTACAGCATCACCAAAGCGCTTGGTAACGTTTTCAAAGCGGATGTAAGGCTTCGCATCGGGATCAGTCCAAGGCGCGAAGCTCCGACGCGTGCTGCCGAGCGATTCCATGTCTCGTCCGCCCTTCATTCACGCGGCGCGGCAGAGGCACCTTGCTGCACCTGCGCCCCGATCCCTATTGCCCGGTCACAACTCTCGTCCACAGCCGCGTAACGGACCTTTGAACCCGCGGGTCGTAGGGCATGGTAGTGTAAAGATTATCCAATGTCTGCGCATCGGGATAGACCGCCGGATCTTCGAGCAGTTCCTCATCGAGGAATTCCTGAGAAGCCTCATTGCCATTTGCGTAGAAGACGTAATTGGAAGCCTTGGCGATCACCTCCGGCCGCATCATGTAGTCGATGAATTCGTGCGCCTCCTCCACATGGGGAGCATCGGCGGGAATGGCCATCTGGTCGAACCACATCTGGGCGCCTTCCTCAGGGATCACATAGGCGATTTCCACGCCTTGCTGGGCCTCGGCCGCGCGGTCACGCGCCTGGAAGATGTCGCCCGACCATCCCACAGCCAGGCAAATATCACCATTTGCAAGCGCGTTCACATATTCGGACGAATGGAACTTGCGCACATAGGGACGGACCGAAAGGAGCAGTTCCTCCGCCTGCTGCAGTTCCTCGGGGTCTTCACTGCCCGGGTCCAGACCGAGATAATCCAGCGCCGCGCGCACCATCTCGGCAGGTGCGTTCAGCATATGAACGCCACAGTCCGCGAGTTTCGCCATCGTCTCCGGATTGAACACGACATCCCAGGACGTGATCGTATCGGTGCCAAGCGCTTCCTCGATCTCGGCGACGTTGTAGCCGATACCGGTCGTCCCCCACATGTAATTGACCGAATAGGCGTTGCCGGGGTCGTATTTTTCCGTGCGCTCCTCGATCACGTCCCACATGTTGTCGATGTTGGAGAGCCTGGACTTGTCAAGCTCCCGAAAGACGCCTGCCTGAATCTGGCGTGCCAGAAACTCGCCCGAGGGGACCACCACGTCATAGCCTGTGCCGCCCGCGAGCAGCTTGGTTTCCAGGATCTCGTTTGAATCGAACACGTCATAGACGACCTCGATTCCTGTCTCAGCGGTAAACTCGTCGAGTATGTCTTCGTCGATATAATCCGACCAATTATAGACGTGGACGATGCGCTCTTGCGCGATTGCACCGGATGCAGGGACCGCAGCGCAGACCAATGCGGCACAGATCAAGGTAGCTTTCTGCTTCATGAAAGATATCCCGACAACGCGTTTCGCCCGCCCGCGCGGGGGGTTGTAATCGGGCGCAGCCTATTGTCGTTTGCAATGCGCGACAAGCGTGAATCTTCTCCGCGGCACCACAACCGGCTCCTACTCTTCTTGCGGCGACCGGCCCATACGGTTAACCAAATTGACAAACGCGTTTGGACGCCTTGCCGGCAATTGGTTAGTTTCCGATCTGCGGTATCACAAGGATGAGACAAAGACATGTCACTCAGCGAAGGCTCGGCTATTGCCGAAAAGCCCGTCCGCAATCCCTATACCGACCGCACGAGCCTGGAATTCAAGTTCCGCGCCCGGCGCTTTGCCAAGGTGCAGGCGCTGATAGAGGATGCGCTGGCAGAGCGCGGCGAGGCCCGTATTCTTGATCTGGGCGGAACGGAGACTTACTGGCTGATCGGAGAGGATTTCATCCAGAAGAACCGTGATCGCATCAAAATCACCCTGGTCAACCTCGAACAGGCGCCAATTCGGGACACTGCCCTGTTCCTGTCGGTGGCCGGCAGCGCCACGGATCAGGAGCTGTTCGCAGGCGAGCAGTTCGACCTGGTCCACTCAAACTCCGTGATCGAGCATGTGGGGGACTGGGAACAGATGGTTCGTTTCGCGGCGAACACAAAAAGGCTCGCTCCCCGCTACTACGTGCAAACGCCGAACTATTGGTTCCCTTACGAACCGCATTTCCGCTTTCCGGGGTTCCAATATCTCCCGCGCACATTGCGCATCGCGCTTTTACAACGCTTTTCCCTCGGCTTCTTCGAGCGCGTGGAACAGCGTGAAGAGGCGCGCGATATCATCGCGCATCATTGCCTTGTTTCGACGCGCCAGATGCGGAGCCTGTTCGATGACGCCGAAATCAGCCACGAAAAGGTGGCCGGTCTCAAAAAATCTATCATAGCCGTCCGCCGCGGCCGCTCCTGACAGGTGGACGGATGGGCCGGGTTGCTCCTTGGTCTAAAGTCGACATAAACAAAATCATTATCCGGCTTGACAATATCGCTATTACGGAGAGTATGCCGCCGCCTGACGCAACCATACATTGAAATCTGGATATCGAATAGTCGCAATGATGAACAGCGGTCCAACCGGGGAAGGGCTCCCCCGGGATTTTCAGAGTGACGCGTCGGAACGTGACGGTCGTTCGGGCACGAATCGTGCGATCATCGTTGCAGCCTCTCCGATCGACCGCATCGTCATCGCGCGAACCATCGAGCGCATCTATCTGAAGCCGATGCCCATTCCGCCCGAATCGGTCCTGGAGACGCTCAGACGCAAAACACGGATCGTGATCATCGATGCGCTCAAACAGGAAGAAGTGATCGAACCCCTCCTGGCGGAACTCGCACGGCAGCGGCAAGCAGCGAAGGGATCGCCGCGTGTGCTGATGATCGTAGAACCTGATCAGCACCACCTGTTTAAAACACGCACGGACGCGGTTGACGCGACGTTTGTCAGACCCATCACACCCGACCGTCTCCAGCGGGCAATAGAACGCGTCCTCAATTCCTAGAGCGCAGTGCGTTCATTTGAGCGCATAAAAGCTCTATCTCCTTGTTACTTCCCATTTATGCGAACGTCAGATGAGCCCATCTGACGGTAAATGCTCCGGGCCTTCCCTTCCGGCTTGCCTCGCGGTTATACTTTCACCATCTGAAAAACGTCCTGGTGATTGATGCTCGACAAGAAGAGGCCAAGCCGCGCCGCGGGCAAGAACGCCCGCCGCACGCCGGCTTTCCTGAAAAACCTGCGCGGGGTGGGAAATTGGAAGGAAGTCACCGCGTGGCTGGATTGGCGCGGGATCGAGGACATAGAATGCATCACGCCGGATCAGGCGGGCGTGGCGCGCGGCAAGATGATGCCGTCGAAGAAATTTACCTCCAACACCTCGCTCGCCTTGCCTTCGGCCGTGTTCATGGCCAGCATCTCCGGCGAGTATCCCGAAAGCGGCAACGGCTTCACCTACCCCGAAGATGACGGCGACCTGAAACTGGTGCCGGACCTTTCCACCCTTTCGGCGGTGCCATGGGAAAGCGATCCGACCGCTCAGGTGATCTGCGATCTCGTGCACCAGGACGGCCGCGCGGTGGAGTTCAGCCCGCGCAATGTGCTGAAACGGGTGGCGGCGCAATATGCTGAGCATGGATTGAAGCCCATTGTTGCGCCGGAAATCGAGTTTTACCTCGTGCACAAGAACCCTGACCCGGATTATCCCCTGACGCCGCCCGTCGGGCGCTCCGGGCGGCCGATCGGCGGCGGGCAAGGCTATTCCATCGCCGGCGTCAACGAGTTCGATGAACTGATCGATGACATCTATCACTTCTCCGAGGCACAAGGTCTGGAGATCGATACGCTGATCCATGAGGAGGGTGCGGGACAGCTCGAGATCAACCTGCGCCACGGCGACCCCGTCGAACTGGCTGACCAGGTGTTCCTGTTCAAACGCACAATCCGCGAGGCCGCGCTGAAACACGGCACCTATGCCACCTTCATGGCCAAACCAATCCAGGACCAGCCTGGCTCTGCGATGCACATCCATCAGTCGGTCGTCTCGCTGAAGGATGGACGCAACGTCTTTGCCGATGAGAATGGAGCGGAGACAGACACGTTCCGCCATTTCATCGGAGGCCTGCAGCGGCACGTGCCCAACGCGGTCATCATGCTCGCGCCTTATGTGAACTCCTATCGACGGCTCACTCAGGGCAGCGCGGCACCGGTCAACACCTGCTGGGGCTACGACAACCGCACGACCGCGTTTAGGGTACCACGCTCGGATCCATCAGCGCGGCGGGTGGAGAACCGCATTCCATCATCGGACGCCAATCCATACCTCGCGCTGGCGGCTTCCCTCGCCTGCGGGCTGATCGGCATCCTGGAGAAGACGGAACCTGACAGTCCCGCCAAGACCGCCGTGAACAACGATCTCATCGAACTGCCACGCGGTCTGCTGGAAGCGGTGGAGCTTCTGGAGGCGGATGCGCGGCTTCATGACGTTCTGGGCGAGCCCTTCATCACCACCTATGCGGCGATCAAGCGGGTAGAATTCGAGACCTTCATGCGGGTCATCAGCCCGTGGGAGAGGGAGTACCTGTTGCTCAACGTGTAATGCGCTCTTTTTCGTTGACGGGTAACTCTCTTCACATCGCTCGTCGATGACAATATACAATTTACTGCTCATCACTCATTGTTCATGATGCCTCCCCTTTCTCCCGGACATTCCTGGTACGAAGCGACCATCGGCAACAGGCCGGAATACCCGCCGTTGGATGGCGACCGGCAGGCCGATATTGTTATCGTCGGAGGCGGCTTCACCGGCCTGTCGGCAGCGGTGCATCTCGCCCAGGCCGGTGTTGATGTTGTGCTTATGGAAGCCCGCCGGTTCGGCGACGGCGCCTCCGGGCGCAATGGAGGCCAACTCGGCACCGGACAACGGGCTTGGCCGGAAGAGCTGGAGGCGAAGCTCGGCTTCACCCGTGCCAAAGCGCTGTTCGACCTGGCGGAGGAGGCCAAGGCGTATCTTTTCGACTTCGCCGCCGTAAACGGCATCGAGATCGACTACATGCCCGGTCAGATGTCGGTCGCGCACAAGAAGCGTTATGTGGATGACTACCGCAACCATGTACAGATCATGGGGGAGCGGTTTTCCTATCCGCATATCAGCTTCATGGACGCGCGCGAAACGCGAGAAAGACTGGGCTCCACGCGCTATTTTGGCGGCATACGGGACACGGGAACCGGGCACATCCATCCGCTGAAGCTTCTGGTCGGAACGGCGCGCGCGGCTCAGGCGGCCGGGGCGCATCTCTTCGAGCAGACCAGGGCGACGGGCATTGAGGCCGATGCAGGCAAAGTGCGCGTGAAGACCGGACACGGCACAATCACATCCAGAAAATGCCTGATTGCGACAAATGCCTATGGCGGCGATCTGGAGCCCATGACGGCCGCTCACCTGATGCCGGTCGGCTCCTTCATCGCCGCAACGGTCCCGCTCGCCTCCGACAGCCCGGTTTTGCCCGGCAGGGAGAGCGTGGACGATTCGCGTTTCGTTGTCCGCTATTTCCGCAGGCTGGGAGACGGCCGGTTGCTCTTTGGCGGGCGCGAAGTTTATTCCGCCAACAATCCGAAGGACATTACATCCCAACTGCGTCGTCAGATCGCGGAGGTCTATCCTGCCCTGCGCGACGTCGAGATCACCCACACCTGGGGAGGCTATGTGGCCATCACCCTGCCGCGCAGCCCCTTCGTGCGCGAGGTCAAGCCCAACGTGATCGCCGCCGGTGGATTTTCAGGTCATGGCGTCATGCTGGCAAACTTCACCGGCAGGCTCTATGCCGAAGCGGTGGCAGGGGACCGCGAGAAGCTGCGACTTCTGGAAGATCTCGAGATTCCGCCCTTTCCAGGCGGGCGAATCTTCCGCCACGCCCTGCTCTTCCTGGCGCTCAATTGGTATGCCCTTCGCGATCGCATCTGAAGCTTATGAGCGAAGAGGAGGGACATGCCGAGCATGCTCTCCATCGACCGCGCTCAGAGGTTCATGAACCCTTCTCTTCTGTCTCGGCAGAATTTTGCAAGCAGCGCCCCAATGGGGTAATCGGTACCTGTCGGGCGCGCAGATTTATCCCTGTAGTGCGGGTGCCGAGTACCCCGTCTTTTGAACCACGGGGCAAGCGCGACAATCCGGCCCTGTAAAGGTTCTGGCGTTCCTAAATCGATTAGACTATGGAAGTGCCTGTCTGTTGCAAAGCAATTCGGAGCTGGAATGACAAGCCAGACAATACCGGTCGAACCGTTCGACCTCATCGTCTTCGGGGCCACGGGCGATCTCGCCGAGCGCAAGCTCTTGCCTGCGCTTTATCAGCGTCAGCGGGCGGGCCAGTTTTCCGAGCCGACCCGTATTATCGGCACATCCCGTTCCGAACTCGATGACGAGCAGTATCGAAGCTTCGGCCGTAAGGCCATATCGGCCCATGTCGCGAAAGAGGACATCGAGGAAGACGAACTAGACCGGTTCATAGCCCGATTGTCCTATGTCTCGGCGGATGCAACCACCGACAGAGGTCTTGACGACCTCAAGGGGGCAATCGGCAACAGCGATACCGTGCGCGCCTTCTATCTTGCCGTCGCCCCCACGCTTTTCGGCGATATCGTCAACGGGATCGACAAGCACGGGCTTGCGACACCTACGTCGCGCGTAATCGTTGAAAAACCCATCGGGCGCAGTCTGGAGACGGCCCAGGAGGTGAACCGAGCGATCGGCCGCGTTTTCGACGAAGCGCGCGTCTTCCGCATCGACCATTATCTTGGCAAGGAGACGGTGCAGAATCTGATGGCGCTGCGCTTTGCCAACGCACTTTACGAGCCGCTGTGGAACTCGGCTCACATCGATCACGTTCAGATTACCGTCGCGGAAGCTGTGGGGCTGGAAGGGCGCGCCGGCTATTACGACAAGGCGGGTGCCCTGCGCGACATGGTGCAGAATCACATTCTTCAGCTTCTCTGCCTCGTGGCAATGGAGGCCCCCGCATCGCTCGATGCCGATGCCGTGCGCGACGAAAAGCTGAAGGTATTGCGCTCGTTGAAACCGGTCGGTTCCACCAATGCCGAACGCGTCACTGTGCGCGGGCAGTATCGTGCCGGTGCATCGAATGGCGGGGCGGTGAATGGTTATCGCGATGAGCTGGGCGCGGCGAGCGACACGGAAACCTTCGTCGCCCTGAAGGCAGAGATCGCCAACTGGCGCTGGTCGGGTGTGCCGTTTTACCTTCGCACCGGCAAACGGCTGGCAACGCGCGTCTCGGAAATCGTCATCCAGTTCAAGCCCATTCCGCATTCCATTTTCGGCGAGCAAGAGGGCAGCATCCCGCCCAATCAGCTTGTCATCCGCCTCCAGCCGGATGAGGGTGTGAAACAGTGGATCATGATCAAGGATCCAGGCCCCGGTGGCATGCGGCTGCGCCATATCCCGCTTGACATGAGCTTTGCCGAATCCTTTGCGGAGCGTAATCCGGATGCTTATGAGCGGCTGATCATGGACGTCATCCGCGGCAACCAGACGCTGTTCATGCGCCGCGACGAAGTGGAGGCGGCCTGGCGCTGGATCGACCCGATCGTCGCCGCGTGGGAAGCGCGCGGCCAGAATGTGCAATTCTATACCGCCGGCACGTGGGGCCCCTCCGGCTCCATTGCGCTGATCGAGCGCGATGGCCGCACATGGCATGAGAGCGTGTAATGAACAACATCATCTGGCACAATTTTGTATCCGGTGAAGAGCTTGCCGAGACGTTGGCGAAAGAAGTGGCCAAGCACCTTTCAGCCGCCGTCCAGTCGCGTGGAACGGGGCTGATCGCCGTTTCCGGCGGCAGCACCCCACCACCCTTTTTCCGCGCTCTTTCACACGCCGCCATCGACTGGCCGCGCATCACGGTTACGCTCGTCGACGAGCGGTTCGTTCCGCCTTCCGCCGACCGGTCGAATGCCCGTCTTGCGGCACAGCATCTTTTGCAAAGGCAAGCCGCAAGCGCAGATTTCGTCGGCCTTTATCATGATCTGGACAGTGTCGGAGAGGCTGCCGAACACGCCGACCGCCTTCTGGAAACGCTGCCGCTCCCACTTGATGTGGCCGTGCTCGGGATGGGAACCGACGGGCATACCGCCTCATTTTTCCCGGATGCGGACAATCTCCCGGCGCTGCTGGATGTCAATGGCAAAAGGCGCGTTCTGCCCGTCCACACGGCAAGCGGCGGAGAACCGCGCCTCACGCTCACCATGCCCCTTCTCCTCGACGCCGGATTTCTGGCGCTTCACATCGAAGGGGCTGAGAAGAAAGCCGTTCTGGAGACAGCGCTCGCACCATCCGGAGATGGTCTGAAGCATCCCATTCGCGCCGTGGTGGAACAGGCGAAAAGGCCTGTTCATGTCTATTGGGCGCCTGCAGAATCGGCCGGAAAACCGGGCACGACCTCCGGAAAGCATGTTGTGTAGATTCAAGGATCGCGCGTTCTTGTGCGTCGCAGAAGACGCACGGCACGCTCAGGCGGAGAATGCCGACGTCTGAAATCGGCACGCGTGCGATCTGCCCTGGCGGACAACGCATGAGACAGGACAGGAACGATGACCGCAAAGCGAGAAATCGAAGCCGTCACAGCCCGCATTCGCGAACGCTCTCGGCCGACCCGGGAAGCCTATCTGGCCCGCGTGGACGAGGCGGCAGCAAAAGGCCCTCACCGCGGGGTGCTTTCATGCGGAAATCTTGCGCATGGCTTTGCCGCATGCGGCCCGCAGGATAAGGCCGCTCTTTCCGGTGATACGGTGCCCAATCTGGGCATCATCACTGCCTATAACGACATGCTTTCGGCGCATCAGCCCTACGAGACGTTTCCGCAGATCATCAAACAGGCGGCACGCGAAACGGGTGGAGTGGCGCAGGTGGCCGGCGGCGTCCCCGCCATGTGTGATGGGGTTACGCAGGGACAGCCGGGAATGCAGCTTTCGCTCTTCTCGCGGGACGTGATTGCGCTGGCAGCCTCAGTGGGTCTGTCGCACAACATGTTCGATGCAGCGGTCTATCTCGGCATTTGCGACAAGATCGTGCCGGGCCTTGCGATTGCCGCGCTCACCTTCGGCCACCTGCCGGCCATTTTCATCCCTGCCGGGCCGATGACGAGCGGACTGCCCAACGACGAGAAAGCGAAGGTGCGCCAACTTTTCGCCGAGGGAAAGGTGGGGCGTGAGGCGCTCCTGGATGCCGAATCGAAATCCTATCACGGGCCTGGCACGTGCACATTCTACGGCACGGCGAACTCGAACCAGATGTTGATGGAAATCATGGGCCTGCACACGCCGGGCTCTTCTTTCGTCAATCCGGGCACGCCATTGCGCGACGCGCTGACAAAAGAGGCCGCGCAGCGGGCACTGGCCATCACGGCGCTCGGCAACGAATTCACGCCGGTGGGCCGTATGATCGACGAACGCTCAATCGTCAATGGCGTCGTCGGGCTCAACGCCACTGGCGGGTCGACCAACCACACGATGCATCTCGTCGCGATGGCAGCCGCCGCCGGAATCGAGCTGACCTGGGCAGATATCGCGGAAATCTCCGCGCATGTGCCGCTCATTGCGCGCGTCTATCCGAACGGTCTTGCCGACGTAAATCATTTCCAAGCTGCCGGCGGCATCGGCTTTCTGGTCCGTGAGCTCATCGATGCGGGCCTGCTGCACGATGATGTGCAGACGGTGTGGGGACCGGGGCTGAGACGCTATGCCGTCGAGGCGAAGCTCGGTGCGGACGGGGCCATCACGCGCGAACCTGCTCCGGAAAAAAGTGGGAATGAAAAGGTCCTTGCGCCGTTCGCAAAGGCGTTTCAGCCGACGGGCGGCATTCGCGTCCTGAAGGGCAATCTCGGCCAGGCAATCATCAAGACCTCGGCCGTCAAGCCGGAACATCGCATTGTCGAAGCCCCTGCTGTCGTCTTTCAGGATCAGGAAGAAATGCAGTCGGCCTTCAAGACCGGCGAACTCGACCGCGATTTTATTGCCGTCATCCGCTTTCAGGGACCGAAAGCCAACGGCATGCCGGAATTGCACAAGCTGACGCCTGTGCTCGGTGTTCTGCAGGACCGCGGTTATGCAGTGGCTCTGGTAACGGACGGGCGCATGTCGGGTGCATCCGGCAAGGTGCCCGCTGCCATCCACGTAACGCCGGAGGCCGCTGACGGCGGTCTCCTCGGCAAGGTCGAAAATGGTGATCCGTTAAGGCTGGATGCGGAGGCCGGCACGCTGGAATTGCTGGTCGATGCCGAGACCCTCGCCCACCGCGAGGCGGCACACGCGGATCTTTCGCAGAACCAGTTTGGCATGGGCCGCGAACTCTTTGCCAGCTTCCGGCAGATCGTGTCGCGGGCCGACCAGGGAGCGGCCGTGTTTTGATGCGCCGGCATCAAATCCGGCTTCACAAACCTTGAGGCCTATCGCGCCGTTGCAAAGTAGATTTGCCGCTTCCCGCCCTTCAACGGCTCCTCCGCCTTGACATCGAAGTGCGCCGCCAGCAGTTCGCGAAAGATTTCGGGATGGTAATCGTCATACTGATCCTCGCGATTGGCAAGCAGCGTCTGCACCATCTCATCCTCGCGGCCGACGAATTCGATCACGAGTGCCGTTCCCAATCCAGCGAGCCAGCGGATGAAATCGGCCAGCGGTATGTTGGCCGAAATGACGATATGGTGGACAAGCGCGAGACACAGTGTCAGTTCGGGCCGACCGCGGTCTTCCAGCCTTTTCCTCTCCGCACCGCCCCAGCCCTGACCGGGTGAGGCATCGGCTAAATCGACCACGAGCGGCAGGATCGGCTTCCGCTCGGCATCGTTTTTCTGCCGCTGATAGAGATGCTCGATGGCCATCCAGTCGCCGTCCATCGAAACCACACAGTCGGAATGTTCGGCCACAACTTGCGAAAACATTCCGGTGTTGCAGCCAAGATCCCAGGCGAGACGCCAGTGGCGTGTGCCCGCCGCACGCTGTACGAAGGCGCGCTTACGAGACAATTCGACATCGTCGTAAGAGTGAGTGCGGTCGTAGTCGGACCAGGTGGTTTTCGTATTCGCAAGCGAGAGTCCTGAAACGAGCCTGGTAAGTTTTTCGACGTTCCGCTCGATGAGCGCCTTGTCGAAACCCGCCTCTGCCAATGTCCCACGCACGTTTCCGCCGCGCGCGCCGGAATAGCGCTTCTGCAGTGCGCTCTGCGCCGCCACGTGAAGCAGCACGCCCGGTCGCAGCATGTCGCGCGTCGACATCAATCCGCGCATCTCTTCCGCCGGAATTCCGTCGATGCGGCCCCGCAGCCACGGCCGGTAATCGACGCCCTTATAGGCTCGCAGCATCAGGGGATAGAGAAACAACTCGCAGAACTGCCTGTAGCCCACCCACGGCTCGCCCTTGCCAAGCGGCTCGAAGGAGGGGATGTCGATGAAGACAGGCTGCGTGCCGTTCCACTGGATATTGTAGGCTGAAGAGTCCTTCAGGATCATGCCGGCCGCAAGCGCACGCCGCATCAGATCCAGATGCAAGAGCGCCGCATCCCTCAGCATTCCGAAGGACCATTCGTAAGGATAGGAGACAAACGGGATACGC
>JAJUHJ010000031.1 GCA_029279965.1 Phyllobacteriaceae bacterium | reverse complement strand
TCGGCGTTGGTGCCGACATCGACGATCAGCATCATCTCCTCCTGCCGGTACGGTCCTTCCGAAAGTGTAACGGCCGCAGCGTCCGCGCCCACATGCCCGGCAATACACGGCAGCATATAAAGACGGGCGCCCTTGTTGAGGTCCAGCCGCACATCGGCGGCGCGAATCTTCACCGCGCAGGAGACCGCCAGCGCAAAAGGCGCGCCTCCGAGCTCCGTCGGGTCGATACCGAGAAAGAGGTGATGCATGATCGGATTGGCGACGAAGACGGCGTCGAGAATATCGCTACGCTCAATCCCGCCTTCGGCGGCAACCTTGTCCACCAGCTTCGAGATTTCCTGCCGCACGGCCCTTGTCATCGCCAGCCGCCCTTCGGGGTTCATCATGACGTAGGAAACGCGGCTCATCAGATCCTCGCCGAAGCGTATCTGGGGGTTTGACGCCCCGGCGGAGGCAATTACGCGGCCGGAAAGCAGCGACACCAGATGCATGGCGATGGTGGTCGAGCCGATGTCGCAGGCAAGCCCATATGCCTCGTTCTTCAATCCTGGCCACAGGGCGGCGATACGCGCAGGCTCATCTTCTTCGTCATGATAAATGGCGGCTGTCACCGCCCATTCGCCTTCCCTCAGGATACCCTGAACCTGAGGCAGGAGATGAGGATCGACATCGATGCGCTTCAATCCCCAGTCTTTCTCCAGTGCGGCTTTCAGCCGATCGAGATCGCCCAGCGGCTTGTGCATGTCGGGCGCGTCCACCTCGACATAGCAAAGCTGTGCCGCCGGATGCCGTTCGATGACGCGCTGGTCGGCGTCCTTACGTACCACCTGCGCATTGACGATCGCGTCCTGCGGCACGTCAACAACCAGATCGCCCTCAATGGTGGCGGAGCAGGAGAGACGCCGGCCGGCGGCAAGTTCCCGCTTTTCGGCATAGCGTGCTTCCTTGGGGCCAAGTGGAGAGATGCTTTCCCTGGACGAGGAGATCTTGTGCTTGGCGAAGTGGCCTTCCTGCACCTCGATCTGGCAACGCCCGCAGGTGGCCCGCCCGCCACAGACGCTTTCCACATAAACGCCGAGCTGCCGTGCGGCATCGAGGATCGTCATACCTTTCGGAAAACGCCCCCGCTTGCCGGATGGCATGAAGAGGACGAGGTGGTCGGCCATCGGGTCACCTGTTTCACTTGCCGGGAGTGGCGTTACCATGTCTTGGCTTGCCGCAATGCGATTGTTCTTTGCCCGGTTTTGAGTGGGGAAAGCATGACGGGCCGCTATCCTTGCCCCATTCGCGCCATTCGCGCCATGCGTGCCTCGCGTCCGCCGCGGCGACGACCACCACTGGAAGATTGGCCACCATTATCCTTCGTAGACTCCGCCGCAGCGCTGGAGTTCCCTGCCGCTGCAGGCTGGTAGTCGCGATAGGTCAGGATCCAGTTCTGGCAATTGGGGTCGGTGCCGTTCAGCACGTTGGCGGCGTGTACCATCTCCATCTCCTGCGGACGGCAAGGATTCATGATGGCGCTTGTCATTCCTGCGCCAATGACCATCGGAATGAAGCCGGCATTGATCCCGTGGCGGTGCGGCAGGCCAAACGAGATGTTGGACAGCCCGCAGGTCGTGTTGACCTTGAGTTCCTCGCGCAGCCGGCGCAGCAGCGCGAAAACCTGTTTCCCGGCGGTTCCCATGGCCCCAATGGGCATGACGAGCGGATCAACGACGATGTCGTGTGCTGGAATGCCGTAGTCCGCCGCGCGCTGAACGATCTTGCGGGCCACTTCGAAGCGAACATCCGGATCTTCGGAAATGCCTGTCTCGTCGTTGGAAATCGCAACGACCGGCACATCATATTTCTTGATAAGGGGAAGGATGGCCTCAAGCTTTTCTTCCTCACCGGTCACCGAATTCACCAGGGGCCGGCCCTTGGCGACCTTGAGCGCGGCCTCGATCGCGGCCGAAACGGAAGAATCGATGGACAGCGGCACGTCGACCAACTCCTGCACGATCTGCAGCGTCTGCACGAGCAGGTCAGGTTCGGTCGCATTCGGGTCGACGGCGGTCACTCCGGCATTGACGTCCAGCATCGTGGCGCCCGCGGCGACCTGATCCAGAGCGTCCTTTTTTACCGTCTCGAAATTGCCGGCGACCATTTCAGCAGCAAGCTTCTTGCGCCCCGTCGGGTTGATGCGTTCACCGATGACGCAGAAGGGCTGGTCGAAGCCGATAACGACTTCCCGTTTCGCCGAGGCAACGATCGTGCGAGTCATGCGCAGTCCTCCAGAAGATATAAAGACTTCTTTATGTCGTTATGCATTGAGTTTCAACTGGGTATTCGCCCATCTCTACCGGGTGCTTCTTTCACCATGTCGACCGGCCTCTCGCTCGGCGATTCCAGAATGTGGTCGAGGCGCTCGGCCACAAGTGCATCATCGGGACCAGGTTCACGCCTCCACGGACGGCGCCCCTTCAGGACCTGCGATTCATGTATGATTTCGGCGACATACTCCTCCTGGCGGTACGCCATCACATGGATGCCGGACACGCCTTCGATTTCCTTCACCTCGTTGATGATGTCGATGCAGAGACGCTTTCCCTCTTCCTTCTGCTTTTCCGCGCCCTCCAGCCGTGAAATCACCATGTCGGGAATATGAACGCCCGGCACATTGGAGCGGATCCAGCGCGCCGTTCTGGCTGAGGCCAAAGGGCCGACACCGACAAGAATGAAGCATTTTTCGTGGAGCCCCATATCGCGCACGCGCTTCATGTACTCCTTCAGCATCGGCACATCGAAGCAGTACTGGCTCTGGACGAATTGCGCGCCTGCGGCGACTTTCTTGGCGAGACGCAAGGGGCGGAAATCGAACGGCGGGGCGAAGGGATTGATCGCCGCTCCCAGAAAGACAGCGGGCGGCGTGGAAAGCTTACGCCCCGACAGGAAACGTTCTTCCTCACGCATGATGCGAATGGTTTCCAGCAACGACATGGAATCAAAATCGAAAACTGGTTTGGCACCCGGCTGATCGCCGGCCTGCACACCGTCACCAGTAAGGCACAGGATGTTGCTGACCCCCATTGCCGCCGCGCCCAGGACATCACCCTGTATCGCGATGCGGTTGCGGTCCCGGCAGGCGATCTGCATGATCGGTGCATAACCCATGCGGGTCAGAAGCGCGCAGATGCCCATCGATGACATGTGGCAGTTGGCCCCCGACGCATCGACGGCATTGATGCCATCGACCCAGCCATCGAAGATGGCCGCGCGCTCATAGACATCCTGTGCATTGGCGCTGTCGGGCGGGTTCAGCTCTGCGGTGACAGCGAATTCGCCACGCTTCAAGATCCGCTCAAGCCGTCCTCGCGAGGAATGACCCGGCAATGGATCGAGCGGCAGATGGGCGCCAAGCGGATTTTCATCGGACTGGCGCGGGGGGCTGTTCATAGCATCGAACCGTTATCGTCGTTCTGCGCCGCCGCGATCTGGGTTACACGCAGCCAGGCCGACCTGCCGCGCAGCGTGTGGTCGACCGGCTTCTGAACAGAAAGAATGGCTGCGCTATCGCGCATGAGCTGCGTGCCTTGCCACGCCTTCACCCAGACGCACGGCATGTCGGGTTCCACCTCGCAATTGCCGTTGGCACGCACGCCGCCACAGGGCCCGTTGCGCAATTGCTTGGGACAATTCATCGGGCAGGACATGCCGGTGGATGAAAGGATGCACTGGCCGCACATGCGGCAGTCGAACATGAAGCCCTTGACGTTCTTTTCGATAAACGCCATCGGCATTTCCGCGCGGCTGTAGCCGACAGCATTCCAGAATGGGTGGAGCAGCAGCAAGATCTCGGCAAAACGAGCGTAGATCCATTCCAGAGAGCGGGCATGGCGCACGGACCACGCCCGCCTTGTGTAGCGTCGCGCTATGGTCTTCGACGTGTTATGATGGGAGGCAGGTCGTGCTCCCTCACTCGCCGGCATGTCCACCTGCCTTGACAAGGGTCTTCAGGCGCTCGCTCGTATAGTCCTGTTCGAACGCGCGCATGGCCTTGTCGGCTTCCGCTTCAAGGTCGTCGCTCACCGGCTTGGGCTCGCCGCGCCGCCACTCGGCCAGATAAGCATCCGTATCGCGCGCGCCGACGCGCATGGCGCACATGTCGATGGCTTCGGTAAATCGCAGAGGCAACTCGCGCTTGGCCGTTTTCCGCCCCTTGCGCACGATGATTTGTGCGGGAATGTCCCGCCAGTAAACGACGATCAGGTCGGCCATGTGAGCCTCTTTTCTTGTCTATCGGAAGGATTGCCGTATGCGCGTCGAACCTGCTTGCTGCGGCACGACGCGTGTGACTTCAAAAGCGACGCGGGGTCCCTCAGCTGATGAGAATTCCGGCCAGAACGCTGGTTGCGCCGACCACAACCGCTGTTATCACCGCAATGGAGAGCACGCCGGTGATGATGGCAGAGGCGAAAAGAATCCCGTCCCGCTCGGAAAGAGCCACGCCCATGAGCGCGCAGGTGAGGGCGGGAAACCAGTTGCCAAACGGGATCGGCAAAAGGATGACGGTCGAAAGAACCAATGTGCACAGACCAATGATGCGGTCGGCATGATCGCGCGCAAATGGCCAATAACGCGGACGCACAAAGCGTTCCAGCCATTGAATTCTCGGCACGAGCCGCTCGCTCATACGGCGGAACTGGGTGGCTGATATGGATTTTTGCAGAATGAAGCGAGGCATCCAGACGGTGGAGCGTCCCCATGCCATCTGCACGGACAGAAGGACGAGAGGAATGCTGGTCAGGAGTGTGCTGCCCGGCGGCCAGGGAAGCATGTTGAAGAGCGAGAAAAGGACGAGGAGTGTTGCAAAGCTGCGGTCGCCGAGGGCCTGGCGAATCTCTTCTACCGTTATCGAGTCTCCCGCCTCCAGCGCGAGTTCTTCGAATATGCTGGACAGGCGGCGCGGCGCCACATCGGCGCGTTCCGCGAAATTCGAATCCAGCGCTCTGCCTTCCACTTTCAAACGCTTGTCCTTCTTTGCAATGCGAACGTTCTTCCGCGCCAAGGATGTTGCCGTGCGAGCGCTGCGATGGTTGCCTATTGCGGGCGGCGAAATTCCAGGATGTCGAGCTTGGATTCCCGTGCCGGAGCGGGAAAGGCGATGCGCCAACGCTCCTCCTCGCTGCGGAAGACATAACCTACTTGATCGGTCTCCGGACCGGAACCATAAGGCGAGGGTGCCTGGCCGGCAATATGGAAGGCACCAAGATAAATCAGCCGCTTGTCACCGTCCGTGAAAAAGCGACCCCTGGTGCGCTGCGATCCCGAAAGCTTTTCCAGCATCCAACCGGAGCCGTCATCGCTCACGCGGCATTGAAACCAGTCATAGATGACGAGGGCGACAGGCCCGCCCGCTTTAATGGTGCGGCATTGCCACTCGCCCGCCATGTCGAAGCCTGCAAAATCGAGGTTCGGTCGGGAGACAATTCCCTCGAAAACTGCAACGTCCTTCGGCGTCCCCGTCGCCCGGGCTTCTGCTATGGCCGCCTCGCGCATCTCTTCGTAACGGTCGAGGCGGTCCTGGTCGGCATCGGTGATGATCTGCAGGATTTCACCATCCGCAACGGCCGGATCTGTGGTGAGAGCAAGAATGATGACGGATGGTGCAATTAAACGCGCGAGCATGGGAATCTCCGGGGGACGGCAGCTATAACAGCATTTCCGGCCCTTTCATGGTAGGCTGTCGTCGCTCGCAAGAAGGGCGCCGGCTTACCCGGCCGGCTCGACGGCAAATTTCAAGGCTCCGGGCAGATCGCCATAGCCGGTGAAGCGGCGCTCAGAAACCAGGTCCAGCATTTGCGCTGCCTTGCGCGCGACCTTCTCCAGCGCAGGATCGTCGGTTTGTGCGAGATAAATGAGTTTCTCGTAATTGCCGAAAAAATCCTGAATCAGTTCCGGATGCCTGTCCAACCCCAGAGGTTTGAGGAAAAAAGCGTCGAAGTGGCGGCATAGGAAGTCAGTCATATAGAACGAGGTCATGTCTGCCTCCTCCCGTTCTGCGAATGCTTCCAGCCCCTGATAGAAAGCGAAACAGTGTGGCCCCTCGATGCGTTTGACGCCGTGCTTCTCGCAAACCCGGTCGAGCCCGCCGCCCGTACCGCAATCCGCGTAGCCGACGAAGATGTGGCGGTAGCCCTCCTTTAGAGCGCGTTCGATTGCCGCGTCCAGGGCAGGGGGGATGCGATCGGGATAGTAGTGATACTCGGCGGGAAGGCAGGTCAGTTCCAGATGCTCGAACCCCAGCTTTTCGCGCACGGCGAGAACCTCGCGGGCAATCATCCCGCAGGCGATCACCAGAACTTTTTCCGCTGCTGTTCGTTCTAGGGCCGTTGCCATCTTTTTACCCGCATTCAGAGGGAGACGCCTATGTCGATCGGGCCATTCTCACGCATAATCGCGCTCGCCGCAGTCGTGAGCCTTGTTGCAGGCTGCGCCAACACCATCCGCGGGGTCGGCCAGGATACGGCCAATGCCGTAGACGCCACACAACAGGCGGGCCAGAACGTCGGTAACGCGGCTGAGCGGTAGCCAGACGCGTTCCCCAACGGCCGACGCGATGACCGCCGCGATCTAAGCAGTCGCGGCGGCGAGGTTGTGCCTGCGATTCATGAACGCCTTGGCGGTCTCCACCGCTACCGCCGCATCCCGGCAATAGGCGTCTGCGCCGACAGCCTTGCCGAACTCCTCGTTGAGCGGAGCGCCGCCTACAAGGACGATATAATCGTCGCGCATACCCTTTTCCTTCAGGGTGTCGATGACGACCTTCATATAGGGCATGGTGGTGGTGAGAAGCGCCGACATGCCGACAATGTCGGGCTGGTGCTGCTCGATAGCCTCAAGATAGTTCTCCACCGGGTTGTTGATGCCCAGGTCGATCACCTCGAAGCCGGCGCCTTCCATCATCATGCCGACGAGATTCTTGCCGATGTCGTGAATGTCGCCTTTCACGGTGCCGATGATCATCTTGCCCTGTTTGGGCGCGCCGGTTTCCGCCAGAAGCGGACGCAGGATGGCCATTCCCGACTTCATGGCGTTGGCGGACAGAAGCACCTCCGGCACGAACAGAATTCCGTCGCGGAAGTCCTCGCCGACGATCCGCATACCCTCCACCAGCGCCTGAGTCAGAACATCATAGGGCGCCCAGCCACGATCGAGCAGGATGCGCGTACCTTCCTCGATTTCCTCCTTTAGGCCGTCATAAAGGTCATCGTGCATCTGCTGCACGAGTTCGTCATCGGGAAGCTCCGAAAGAATGATATCGTCGTCCGACATTCCAGGCTCCTGCTGTTGGTGCGCCGGCAAGACCGGCATTTCCAAGGTTAATTAATCCGCCCTGCACGCGTTTCCATGCTCGATTGCGACGCGATGCAGAAGGAAAGCGACTGCAAACAGTTCCAGAATTCCGGCTGGCGAGATCGGAACGCAGTGCAAACGAACAATATCTCGAGCCCAGATGCGACGCCGGTCCTGTCGCGGTCATCAGCGTCGATCCCGTTCCCGGTCTTAATGCGACACATACTGGCGCTCGCGGAACGTTTGTGGGCGTGCGCATGAATACGATGCTCTCGGGAATCGAGGATGGATCGAATGTGCGTGTTCCCGAGTTGCGAAAAGAAGCGATCACATTCTTCGGTCCATGCTCGCCCATTGCCGCGACATCCTGGCCAGCCGATGGATGAAAAGTTTCGAGGATCAGGGCGATGAACCAGAACCTGCCGGTTGATGAGAACAGGGGTGCCGAAGCGACGCCTGCAAGGCGCAGCCGCGGTGGCCGAGGCGAAGGCGGCGCTGCCGCACGGCGTGCGGCGCGCAGTGGCGGCGGACCGGGCCAGCAACTCACCTATATCCGCCGTTCCATCAAACCCTACGAGGTGTTGGACGAGGAAGGCTTGTCCATCATCGAGGCCAATGCCGACAAGGTGCTGGAAGAGATCGGGATAGAATTTCGCGACGATCCGGAAGCGCTGGACCTTTGGAAGCAGGCTGGTGCGGACGTGCGCGGCGATCGCGTGCATTTCCCCAAGAGTCTGTGTCGAGAGCTTCTGAAGACGGCACCGGCCAGCTATATCCAGCACGCGCGCAATCCCGAACGCTCGGTCGAGATCGGCGGCGATACCACCGTGTTCGCGCCTGTATATGGCCCGCCCTTCATCCGTGACCTCGACGGTGTCCGCCGTTATGCAACGCTCGAGGACTTCCGCAATCTGGTGAAGCTTGCCTATATGGCGCCGGCCATTCACCATTCCGGGGGCACGGTCTGCGAACCGGTGGATGTGCCTGTCAACAAGCGCCATCTCGACATGGTCTACGCGCACATGCGGTATTCCGATAAGCCCTTCATGGGTTCTGTTACCGCACCGGACCGGGCCGAGGACACGGTGGCAATGGCGAGGATTCTGTTCGGCGAGGATTTTGTCGATCAGAACACGGTCATCACCAGCCTCATCAATGCCAATTCGCCGATGGTCTTTGATGAGACGATGCTGGGCGCGGCCAAGATTTATGCCAGGGCCAACCAGGCCTGCATCATCACGCCGTTTATTCTGGCGGGCGCAATGAGCCCGGTGACAGTGGCCGGAACGCTGACCCAGATTCTGGCGGAAGTGATGGCCGGCGCCGCGTTCACACAGGTCTTGCGGCCGGGAGCGCCTGTAATTTTCGGCACCTTTGCCTCGTCTATTTCCATGCAGTCGGGTGCACCCACCTTCGGAACACCGGAGCCTTCCCTGGTGTCGTACGGCGCGGCGCAGCTTGCCCGCCGGCTGGGGCTTCCCTTCCGCACGGGCGGATCGCTGACCGCCTCGAAAGTCGCGGACGCACAAGCCGCCTTTGAGAGTGCCAACACGCTGAACGCGACCGTGCTGGCGGGGACGAATTTCGTGCTGCATGCGGCCGGCTGGCTGGAAGGTGGGTTGGTCACTTCCTATGAGAAATTCATGATGGATATCGACCAGCTTGGAATGCAGCAGCGCCTGTGCGAGCCCATCGACCTGTCGGATAACGGACAGGCAATGGATGCCATACGCGAAGTTGGACCGGGCAACCATTATCTCGGCTGTGCTCACACGCAGGCGAACTTCCAGACGGCATTCTACCGTTCTACGATCGCCGACAACAATTCCTATGAACAATGGGCCGCGGAAGGCGAGAAAGTGGCCAATCAGCGGGCCAACCAGCTTGCCCGGAATTGGCTTGACATCTATCAGCCGCCGCATCTGGACGAGGGCATAGACGAAGCGCTCAAGGCGTACATGGCTCAGCGCAAGGAATCGATGCCCGACGCCTTTGCCTAGCGCACAGAGCTGATTTTCGAGAACGCACAATGGAGTAAGTGAGGATGCCGCCTTGCCGCGCGGGCGCATCCGCTTGCCAGCAGAGGGATTACGCACGGGTCCGGCGACGCTCCCGGCGCCTTTCAGCCGCTGCTCCGTTCGAGCCGCTTTGTGCCGCGGCCTTGTTGCGCATGGGACCGACGCGCGCCTCGATGTCGCCGATGTTCGGACGCGCACCCTTTTGATGGGTATCGAGTGCCTCGCGCATGGCAGCCAAGTGGTCGAAGGAGGTTCCGCAGCATCCTCCAATGATTTTTGCACCGCCATCCACGGCAAGCCGCACATATTCGGCCATCAGTTCCGGTGTGCCGGAGTAATGAATTTCCGAGCCGTGGAATTGGGGTATGCCGCAGTTGCCTTTAACGATGATGGTCGTATCGGGACGGGCCTCTGACATATCGAGAAGGGCGGCCAGGATGTCGGGTGCGCCGACACCGCAATTGGCGCCCAGGGCGACCGGCTTGTCGCTCAATGCGTCGGCCACGCCATGGATGTCCTGGGGCGCCAGTCCCATCATGGTTCGCCCTGCAGTATCGAACGAGCCGGTATAGGTATAGGGAAGCCCCACCTGAATGGCCGCCTCCGCAGCGGCGCGAATCTCATCCGGCGCCGACATCGTCTCGATCCAGGCAACCTCGGCGCCACCTGCCTTCAAACCTTCGATCTGCTCGGCGAAAGCCTCCACTGCCGCATCATAGGTCAGCGCGCCGAGGGGTTGCAGAAGCTCGCCGGTGGGGCCAACCGAGCCAGCAACAATGACGCGGCGAGTGGCCCGCATGGCCACCTTGCGGGCGATCTCGGCAGCTTTTCTGTTCAGCTCGAACACGCGGTCCTGCGCCTTATGGAGCTTCAGCCGGTGACGGGTGCCACCAAAGGAATTGGTGAGAATGATGTCTGCGCCTGCATCCACGAAGCTCTGATGCAGCGCCTCCACTTTTTCGGGCGCCGTTTCGTTCCAGAGTTCCGGCGCTTCACCCGATTCAAGCCCCATTGCAAAGAGATTGGTTCCCGTTGCGCCATCGGCGAGCAGGACGCCTTTTTCGGCAATCAGTGCGTCAATAGGGTTGTGCATGAGCCGGCCGTCCGTTCGAGTGGAATATCTAGATAAGGATATAAAGAAATCTTTATATGGTCAACTGCTTTGGTGCGCGCGTGGCAGAATCTCTACAGCATCGGCCGAAATACGAATCGCTTTACGGAAGCACGATGCGCAGATGCAATTGGATAGCACGTCCTCGTGGCCCAAAGACGCACGACGCGCTCACGCGCCACGCGGCAGCCAGCCGAGCGGCAGCTTCCGTTGAATTCGCGGATTTAGCTCTAAAAGCGGATAGTCAGACGGCGACCGGCTGGCGCACGCGGTTCTGATCACCGAAGACAGAAAGGTAGCGGCGGATTTCATCCGGATCGCCGGTCGCCTTTTCCGGATTGTCGGAAAGTTTCACTGCGGGCCGCCCGCCGGCCTCGCTGACCTTGCATACCATGGAGATGGCCTTGAGACGGTCGATTTCCCGTGGCGCGCAATCCTCGAAATCGTTGGTGAGGTTGGTACCCCAGCCGAAAGTCATGCGCACGCGGCCCTTGAAGTGATTGAAGGTACGCTCGATTGTATCGACGTCGAGTGCGTCGGAGAAGATCAAGAGCTTTTCCCGCGGGTCGCGGCCACGCTCCTTCCACCACTCGATGATGCGCTCACCACCTTGAATAGGCGGCGCGCTATCGGGACGAAAGCCGGTCCAGTCGGCGACCCAGTCGGGAGCATGGCGCAAGAAGGATTCAGTGCCGAACGTGTCAGGTAGGACGATCAGCAGGTTTCCACCATAATAGCTCTGCCAGTCCTCCAGCACCTGATAGGGCGCTTCCCTCAGCTCGTCGTCGGTGTGGGCAAGCGCGCCGAGCACCATGGGCAGTTCATGGGCGTTGGTACCGAGTGCTTCCAGATCCGTGTCCATAGCCAGAAGAACGTTGGACGTGCCCGTGAAAGCGTCCCCGATGCCTTCCTTCAGCGCTTCCACACACCACCTTTGCCAGAGAAAGGAGTGCCGGCGGCGGGTGCCGAAATCGGAAATGCGCAGGTCAGGATACTTCTTCAGCCTCTCGACCTTGGACCAGACCTTGGCCTTGGCGCGTGCATAAAGGACATCGAGAGCGAACGGGCCCAAAGAGCGCATCGCTGCCCGCGAGCGCAACTCGTTGATGATGGCAAGGGCCGGAATTTCCCACATGGTGGTTTCCATCCAGCGCCCGTGGAAATTCAGTTCGAACTGTCCGTCCCGGTGGCTGAGCTCATACTCCGGCAGCCGGAAATCGGCGAGCCAAGCCAGGAACTCCGGCCGAAAGATCTGTTTGCGACCGTAGAAGGTGTTGCCGGCCAGCCAGATCATCTCCTTCTTGGCAAAACGGAGCGAACGCGCATGATCGAGCTGTTCGCGTAACGCGCCTTCGTCGATCTCCTTCGCGAGTTTGACGCTCTGGTGGCGATTCGTCAGCGTGAACGTTGCATCGACATGCGGATAGAGCCCCCAGATCATCTGTAGCATCAGGAGCTTGTAGAAATCGGTATCGAGGAGGCTGCGGCAGATCGGGTCGAGCTTCCAGGTATGGTTGTACACCCGACGAGCAATGTCGGTCTTGGTCATGGCGCGATCCCGGTTGGCCTTTCCGGAGCGGTGAAGAACCGCCCGTTCGAGTTATCGGGCGCAACCCACACCTCCGCATCGAAAAAGTCAATGTCGGATGCGCCGACGCGCCGCCGTGCAAACCGGAATCGGGAACATTCTGAACGGCAGGTTGTTCTATGTGGGCGCGAGCCGGGGCGGCGAGCAAGAATCCAGGACGGGCAGTGCACCGGCCGGAAAACCAGAATCGGTTCAGAACGAACGAAGAGCGTCTCGTGCGCCCGAATGGCCGCCTGGCGCTCCCGAGAATTTACGGGAGGACTGTTTGAGGGACCAGCTATGCCAAGCCCAAACGTCTCGCCGCGCGGACTTGCCGCCGTCCTGATCCTGCCGTTTGCGATTTCGGTTGCCCCGTCGGCCGGGACTGCGCATGAAGCGAAATCAGGTTGGTCGTACCCCTACGCCTGTTGCTCCGGCAGGGATTGTCGCGAAGTTCCGGCAAGTCTGATTTCTGAACGTCCGGAAGGCTATGTCATAAATACGACAGGCGAGGTCGTCGCCTATTCGGATCAGCGTATTAGAACATCGCCCGATGGTGTTTACCACTGGTGTTCGATTGCCGGCGACGACGACACACGCACGATCTGCCTGTTTGTTCCGCCACGCTCATTTTAGCTGCTGACGTAGGAGTGTCAGCGTGCATTTGGAATGATGCATGCGGTGATCACGCGGTTCAGGATTCCCCTTCCGGTTCTGCCAGGGCCGATTCGTTGCGGATGACACCGAAGTCCTGGGATTTCGCACCCGGGGGAGTCAGAAAGCCACCGGCCAGTAAACCGCGCCGCAGCAATTCGCGGACCGCAGCAGCCCGACTGGGCATTCGATTCTCGAATCTGAAATCTTCCAGCGCCTGCAATTCGTCGCTGTTCAGCATGATCTGCAGACGTTCCGGTCGTTCCAGTGTCGCCACGATTCACCTCCTAAGAACCCGATACTGCCGACGGCACAGAGGAATTCCGGGCAGTAAGTTAGTCAAGAGATTAAAATTAGTAAGTGACGTAATATTATCAAGACGCGCCATGCGAGCAAGAGACATATTCGTCTAACTCATTGAAAAGACGATAAAAACTTGCGAAGGGCGGATTTGTGGCGTACGGTGCACCTTCCTCGCCGCGCTTGCGGGCTTCATGAGGCGGTTTAGCTGGGGTTGCGCGTTCGAATGACCGGAAAATTTTCAGACGAGCTTTTGCAGAAAGTTTATGCGATGGTCAGGAGCGCTGTAGAACGTGAAGGCGTTTTAAACGTGCCGGAGATCGCGATGCAGGTGAAGGCACGCTTTCCCAATGAACATATCAGCATTGGCGACATAGAAGCGAAGGTAATGTCCGTCGGCCAGGGCCTTAACGCGGCCATGCTGTTCCAGCATGCTTCTGATGAAACCAGACCCGACGCCGAGTGATCAGCAAAAATCTCGACGGACGGAAGCCGGGGCAGGGGCTCCTCCTTACAGCGGAATATTGTCGTGTTTCTTCCAAGGATTCTGCAGGTCCTTGTTGCGCAGCATTCTTAGCGCCCGCGCTACGCGTCGGCGTGTGGAATGCGGCATAATCACCTCGTCCACATAGCCCCGCTCGGCGGCGACAAAGGGCGAGAGAAAGCGTTCCTCGTAACGGCGCGTGTGTTCCGCGATCTTTTCTGCATCGTCAATATCCTTGCGGAAGATGATCTCCACCGCTCCCTTGGCTCCCATCACCGCGATCTGGGCGGTCGGCCAGGCATAATTGATATCGCCGCGCAGATGCTTTGAAGCCATCACATCATAGGCGCCGCCAAAGGCTTTCCGCGTGATGACGGTGACCTTCGGAACAGTGGCTTCCGCATAGGCAAAGAGCAGCTTGGCGCCGTGCTTGATGAGGCCGCCATATTCCTGGGCTGTTCCGGGAAGAAAACCCGGCACATCGACAAAGGTGACGATGGGAATGTTGAAGCAGTCGCAGAAGCGCACAAAACGTGCGGCCTTGCGCGAGGCGTCGGCGTCGAGCACGCCCGCAAGCACCATCGGCTGATTGGCTACGAATCCCACCGTACGCCCTTCCATGCGGCCAAAACCGACGACGATGTTTGCTGCGAAAGCCTCCTGGATTTCAAAGAAATCGCCTTCGTCAGCCGTCTTCAAGATCAGTTCCCTCATGTCGTAGGGCTTGTTGGCATTGGCCGGAACCAGCCTGTCCAGCGAGCGGTCCGGTTCGCTCGCATCACCGTGAAATTCGATTTCGGGAATGTCTGCCGTGTTCGACGCCGGCAGGAAATCGATCAGCCTGCGCATCTGCAGGAGCGCCTCGACATCGTTGTCGTAGGCGCCATCAGCGATCGACGACTTCGTGGTGTGGATATGTGCGCCGCCGAGTTCTTCGGCCGTGACGGTTTCGTTCGTCACGGTCTTTACCACGTCAGGCCCCGTCACGAACATGTAGGAGGTGTCGCGCACCATGAAGATGAAGTCGGTCATCGCTGGTGAATAGACGTCGCCGCCCGCGCATGGGCCCATGATGACCGATATTTGGGGAATGACGCCTGATGCCAGCACATTGCGCTGAAAAATTTCAGCATAGCCGCCGAGTGCCGCCACTCCCTCCTGAATGCGCGCCCCGCCGGCGTCATAGAACCCGATGATCGGCGCGCGGTTCCTGAGTGCCATCTCCTGGATTTTTACAACCTTCTCGGCATGAGCTTCGGAAAGCGATCCGCCGAACACCGTAAAATCCTTGGCGAAGACAAAGATGGTTCGGCCATTGACCGTACCCCAGCCGGTGACGACCCCATCGCCGGCGAATTTCGTCTTGTCTATTCCGAAATCGGTTCCGCGATGTTCGACGAAGGTGTCGAACTCTTCGAAAGATCCTTCGTCGAGGAAAACTTCAAGACGCTCACGGGCCGTCAATTTGCCCTTGGCATGCTGATGCTCGATGCGCGCTGCCCCGCCGCCCTGACGAGCAATGCGCCGGCGGCGTTCAAGTTCTTGTAGAACGTCTTTCACGTGCCTCCCATCCCTCCTGGTCCAGGCCAAAGGCGGCAGGGGGGAAAGCCGGCCGGGGTTGCTCGATTGCCGGACTTTGCCCCTCTCTGGCCTGTTTTCTTATCGTCTTGCTACCACGTGCCAGTGTTTTCCATGGAAGCCCAGGGCTCCGCCTTCGGCTTGGCCTCACCCTTCTGCAGCAGTTCGATGGAAATTCCGTCGGGGGAGCGCACGAAAGCCATGCGTCCGTCACGCGGCGGCCGATTGATGATCACGCCATTATCGCTCAGGTGCTGGCACGTCGCGTAAATGTCGTCCACCTCATAGGCGAGGTGGCCGAAATTGCGCCCGCCTTCATACTCTTCCGGATCCCAATTGTAGGTCAGTTCGACGAGCGGAGCAGCGTTCTGTTCGGCATTGCCGAGGTCGCCCGGTGCCGCCAGGAAAATGAGGGTGTAGCGTCCGGCTTCATTGTCGACGCGGCGTGTTTCCTTCAATCCCAGCTTGTTGCAGTAGAAATCCAGCGATTCATCGACGTCGCGGACACGTACCATGGTGTGCAGATAGCGCATATCGCGTTCCTGTGCTTTTCTTATTGGAGCTTGATACATAGGGCGCGGCCGCATGCCGGGGCAACAAGGAGATTGTTGCTTATGGCTTTATTTTAAAGACGTGCGGTGTATCCGGGCGTTGTTGAAAAGCCTTGGCAGGTCTTGCTAACGCGCGCGCCAGCGATGCTATTCTCCAAATACAGAATCAGTCCAACGGACTTGGGAAGGCTAGACGTATGGAGGAGAATTCCTCAACCACACGAGGGCTTGCGGATAGCAAAGAAGCTCGGGGGACGGGCAGCAGCAACGAAGAGGCAGCCGAGGCGATCGAGCTCGCCGGCGCCATAAAGTGGTTCGATGTGGCCAAGGGATTCGGCTTCATCCTGCCAGACAAGGCGGAAATGGGCGATGTGCTCCTGCATGTGTCGTGCCTGCGCCGGGACGGTTATCAAGCGGCACTGACCGGAGCGCGTGTCGTTTGCGTCGCCAAGCGCGGCGAGAAGGGTCTTCAAGCGTTCAGGATTGTCTCGATGGACAATTCGACAGCGGTCCATCCGGCGGAGGACCAGGCGCCGCGAACGCACGTCACGGTTGTTCCGGAAAGCGGGCTCGAACGGGCGCTGGTGAAATGGTTCAACCGCCTCAAGGGGTTCGGGTTCTTGACCCGAGGCGAGGGGACGGAGGACATATTTGTCCACATGGAGACCCTGCGTCGTTACGGTGTCACCGAACTTAGACCGGGGCAAGTGGTGCTGGTGCGCTATGGTCGTGGAGAGAAGGGGCTGATGGCCGCTGAAATCCATCCCGATGTCGGCACATTGCCGGTTTCGCATTAAGATGTAAAACTGGCGGAGGGCGGCGCTTCTGCCCGCCCATTCCCGGTTGACGATTGAGCGGTTCATGCGTTTCCTTCTCTCGGTTCTCTTTATCCTGGCATTCACGTCCGCAGGTTCGGCATTGGCCCAGGAGCCCATGCTTCTGCCTGTTCATCCGGAGGCTTTGGTTGCTGAAACGGGTGCGGGCGAAAAAGTCTTCTCCATTGAGGTGGCGGACGATCCGGTCGAGCGCCAGCGCGGCCTGATGTTTCGGCGGTCGATGGAGGACGACCGCGGCATGCTGTTCATTTTTGAGGACAGCAGTCGTCGAGGCTTTTGGATGCAGAACACGCCGCTGCCGCTCGACCTCCTGTTCATCGGAGAGGATGGCCGCGTGAGAGCGATAGCCAAGGGTGAGCCGTTCTCGACCGACAGCATCGCGCCGCCCGTGCGCTCGCAGTTCGTGCTTGAATTAAAGGCGGGAACTGCGCAGAAAGCCGGTATCGAGGTGGGCGACCGCTTGCGCCATCCGCTGATCGACGCGGTCGCCGGTGAGTGATCGCCATTGGGTATGGTAATGCAGTCTTTCTCCCACGACGGCCAGAACATCGCATTTATCGACGAGGGGAAGGGCGATCCCATTCTTCTTGTCCATGGCTTTGCCTCCACCCACGAAGTCAACTGGATAGGGCCCGGCTGGGTGGAAACCCTCCTGGAGGCCGGGTATCGCGTGGTCGCGCTCGACAATCGCGGTCATGGGGGCTCGTCCAAGAGCCATGACCCGCAGGATTATACTCCTGAGAAGATGGCTTCGGATGCGGCTGCGCTCCTTGAGCATCTGGATATCCGGCGTGCGCATGTGATGGGTTATTCGATGGGCGCGCGGATCGCGGCATTCCTGGCGCTCGCGAATCCTGAAAAAGTTGCGACATTGGTCTTTGGCGGTCTTGGGATCGGCATGATCGAGGGAGTTGGCGAATGGGACGTCATCGCCGATGCGCTGCTGGCCGAGGATCCTGCGTCCGTCACCCATGAGCGCGGGCGCATGTTCCGGGCTTTCGCCGACCAGACGAAGAGCGACCGTCAGGCCCTCGCGGCCTGCATCTCGACTTCCCGCGCATTGCTGAGCCCGGAGGAGGTGGCGCGCATCGCACATCCGGTGCTGGTTGCCGTCGGTACGCGGGACGATATCGCTGGCGCGCCGGAACCGCTGGCGGCGTTACTTCCGCAAGGCGAAGCTTTTGCCATAGAACGGCGCGACCACATGCGCTCCGTGGGTGACAAGACATTCAAGCAACGAGTGCTGGAGTTCTTGCGGGCAAATCCCTTGTAAAGGCGGCGCGGCGCGCAGGCCGGTGCTGAAAAATCAAGATCGTTTGATACGCGTTCATAGATTTTTGGTTCAATCGCCCTTACTTCTGCACTAGATTGGCGCCGCATTGGACCGGCACACGGGAGAGCTTGATGACGGCGAGACAAGCAATACGCGCCGATGCTCCGCAGTCGATGGACCCGATTTGGTCCAGCATCCGGGCGGAGGCCAGGCAGGCGGTCGACAATGACCCGGAGATGGCGGCTTTCCTTCACGCCTCCATTCTCAATCACGCGTGTCTGGAAGAAGCAGTGTTTCACCGGATTGCTGCCCGGCTCGGTCACGTGGACCTGCGCGCCGATCTCATCCGCCAGACCTTCGGCGCGATGTGGCAGGATCAGCCCGATTGGAGCACCATTGTCCGCGTCGATATCCAGGCATATTACGATCGTGATCCTGCCTGCGATCGCTTCATGATGCCGGTGCTCTACTTCAAGGGTTTCCATGCAATTCAGACGCATCGTCTGGCGCATTGGTTGTGGCAACGGGGACGTCGGGACTTTGCGCTCTATCTGCAGAGCCGCTCCTCGGCCGTCTTTCAGACCGATATCAATCCGGCGGCAAAAATCGGACGCGGCATCTTTCTCGACCATGCCACCGGTCTTGTGGTGGGCGAAACCGCAGTGGTGGAGGACAATGTCTCCATCCTTCAGGATGTCACTTTGGGCGGTACCGGCAAGGAGATGGATGACCGCCACCCGAAGATCGGACATGGCGTGCTGATTGGCGCCGGCGCAAAAATTCTCGGCAACATCGAGATCGGACACTGCACGAAAGTGGCTGCCGGGTCGGTGGTGCTGAAGCCCGTACCGCCCAACAAGACGGTCGCCGGTGTGCCCGCGCGCATTATAGGAGAGGCGGGGTGCGAGGAGCCCTCGCGCGCGATGGACCAGCTTCTGAAGGACGATTAAGCGGGTTCATGGTCTTTCCGTGGCAATTGCTCCGGAGGGGTTTACACCCGCGTCGCCCACGTGTCAGAAGCTGCGGCAACGAATTGCCAGCGGAGAATTTTGGTGAAGCCCGAAGAAATCCGGAAACTTGACGCCTACTTCAAGCGCACGTTCCAGAACCCATCACTGAGTGTGAAGGCTCGGCCGCGCAAGGATGATTCCTGCGAGCTCTATGTGGGAGATGAGTTCCTCGGCATCATCTTCAAGGATGAAGATGATGGGGATTACAATTTCTCGATGGCCATCCTGGACGTTGATCTCGACTGACCTGTGTGGCTACAGCATCGGCCCGAAAATCTGGATCGATTTTCGGAAAGCACGATGCGTAGATTCGATGAGATAGCGCGTCGTTGTGCGTCCAAAACGACGCACGGCACGCCAGCCGCCGCCGGCGTCAGCAGAGCGCGGGGAGGAGGGCTCCGCTCAATCGCATGGCTGTGATGGAGCGTCCCTTCCAGGAATTCACCGTGTGTAAGGAACTGAGGCGATGCCGATCTATGCCCTGAAGGGAGCAGCCCCACGATTTTCCGAACCCGACACGGGTTGGGTGGCGCCGGACGCCATGGTGATCGGCAATGTCGACATCGGGCGCAATGTCGGCATCTGGTTCGGCGCGGTTCTGCGCGGTGACAATGAAGCGATCACGATCGGCGACGATACGAACGTGCAGGAACACACTGTCATGCATACGGATATCGGTTTTCCCCTGACGGTGGGCCGAGGCTGCACGATCGGGCACCGTGCGATCGTGCATGGTTGCACGATTGGCGACAACACGCTGATCGGTATGGGCGCGACGGTGTTGAATGGCGCGCGGATCGGCAACGACTGTTTGGTGGGCGCCGGCGCGCTGATTACCGAAGGAAAGGAATTTCCGCCGCGGTCACTGATTGTGGGTGTGCCGGCCAAGCCTGTTCGTCAGCTTGACGACAATGCAGTGGAACTGCTCCGTGCCTCGTCAGCGGACTATGTCGAGAACGCCAAACGTTTCCGGCAAGGCTTGACGCTGATCGAGCAGTAGCGCGGCGTGACGAGCCTTGGGATCGTCTCTCCTGAAATGCGGATTGCGTGGTCTCCTCACGCATCCGTAGATACGCACGATCTTCCAAAACTCCCATCAAATAAGCGGAGCCGACCCCAGGGGGACGGGGCCGGCTCCTAACCCGGTCGTTGGGGACGGGGAGGTGGGGACTCGACCGGGTTTTCGTGAAGCTCAGTAATTCGATGAAACGCTGCTCACAGCAGCGTCGCGGCCGTCGGTAATTGACACCCATTGCGCCGCACTCCGTTTTGATTGGCGCTTGAGGTATTGGTATGCGGTTGCGGACCAGGGCAAGATTTGCGTTTCCATATTGTCGAGGACGAAATCGCCCTTGGTGGTGCTCACCGTAAGCACCGCGTGGCCTTCTCCGTTGTGCCGGCGCACCACGGTGATGAGCAGATTGCTGGCTGGAAGGCCTGCTTTGATCAAAAGACGCCGCTTTTCAAGTACGTAGTCCTCGCAGTCGCCATAAAGGTCTGGATAGGACCAATATTCTTCGACGCCCCACAGTTCCAGATCAGTGCGCGGCTGAACGAGCGTATTCACCGCATTGTTGACCGCGACCAGCGTTTCCCAGAGATCGCTTGTCATTTTGATTGGCTTGTTGCGAGGGTACGACGTGCGGCATTCGCTCGGCTCGCGCTGGCAGAACTCGTAATGCCCGACCGGCTGCAGGGTCGTCCGCCCGGTGGGCATGAAATCGGAAGCCGAAGACGTGCCGGCTGCTATCAGGCACGCAAACTGAATCATCGCCGCTGTTGCCAGCGGAAGCGCCACTGGTTTTTTCACTGTCCGTCTCCCCGTTTGGAGAGACTATGGCAGGCTCCGCTTTATGCTGCGCAAAGAAGTATCCTGAAATTAGAAGCAAGGTTGAAACAATTTGGAAATATTCCTGAATAAGGAGTCTATTCAAAACTCTGTTAATCATAAATATTTGTGGAGGAGGTGGTGCTGCTAAGGCCCGTCTTACGGGTTTCTGGCGCAGCGTTCCCGTCTATTGGGAAAACGTGGCAAGGAGGGCGTCGTGCTCCTGAACCACGGCAAACTCGACGGCAATGCCATCATCAAAATGCCGAACAACCTCACTGCGCAAGGGACCGAGGAAGACGAGCGACCCGACTGGCGGGCGCGTTTGTGTCGTCACTGCTGCACCGGAAAGCGACAGATCAATGATTCGGCAGGGGTGCAGTTCACCGCCTGGAAGCTGTATCGCGCAGGCTGGATTGTGCAGCACCACACGTTCGTGCCGCCGATCATCGCGAAGGTCGAACTCATGACGGTTGGCCAGCCAGGTAAGCTGCGCTGCCAACATGTCGCGTTTGCGCTCCGATGCTCCGATCGTCATGGCAAAACCGCCATCCATGAGGCGGGTGATGCGGCCCTCGATGCGCCCAATGTGATCGAGGTAAGCGATGATGCGTTCTCCGGGTCTGCCGGGCCGTTCGGCCTGGAGGGCAACGCCTCCTGGCGACATGTCGAGGACGCGGCAAGGATGCTCGGATCGATCCTGGAGCATGTAGCGCCCGAACAGCGTGACCTTCACGCGCTGGAAGCGTCGTCTTTCCGCATGTCTCGACGTAGGAGTTGTCGTCTCGCGCCGCGTCATTTCAGCCACCCTGCGCGCTACCGTCCTGTTGGACGGTCAAGTGCGCTGCCCATTGTCGGTTGACGGGCCGTCCCGTTGCCAAATCGATGCGGGCCAACGCGTCAATGCAGCCCCACCAATGCCGCATTGGTGAAGCGGCCGGACGGTAGGGCGGCAAATATTAAGATCGGGTAATTTGGTCCCGCAGTGGAATCAGTCGCCCCGGCCGCCCTCGAAGACAACGAGGTGACGGATGCGCCTGCCGTGAATACCCGCGTGCGCTGCGACACTACCCCCTCCGCCAGCAGCGAGTGGGGCGGGCGCGATGGGCCGCTCCGCCGGTACTTGCGGCTTCCGGTCGGAGTAAATGAGACGGAAGCCCTTGATGTGGTTTTCAACGACAGGGTCCGAACCCAGCCAGAACGGCCTGGTGCAGGGCTGAATCGTACCAAGCGCCCGCGACCCCTCTCTGCCGCCATCAACGGGCAGAATCAAAAGCTCGAAATGATTCTGGCGCCCGTCGCGGCTCGTGCCCTCGAATGTGATGACTGCTGCCGCAGCACCATCCAAAGCATGTCGAGCGAGGCGTCCGGCCACGCCCTGATCTTCACTTGCCCAGAGCGACAGGAAGGCATTGCCTCTCAATTCCTTGCCATATGTGGCGCAAATGCGGGTGCCCGCCAGGCGGAAGACGGGCTCAGCCGATCGATCCCGCTCTAGAATGAACGTATCCGGTAGAAGCTGTTTGATGTCGGCCGGCTCTATTTCCGTTCGCAGCGGGGCAGGGCGGCTGCCGCGCAGCCTGTTCCAATACTGGAACAGAGCCATGGATCCGTCCTGATTCATGCCTGCCGGTCTTTCTCGCGGTTGCTTGCCTGTATCATTGCTGGACGCAAGCCGTTCTCCATTCATCTATTTGAAAGAGAAGCAGGACGCATGCCAGTCCCGATATGGGTTGTGCACGGGAGGGATTCGTTAAGGTTAATGAATGGTTGATGGGCCAGAATCGGCGCATTTCCGGGGATTCCGATGGTTTCCTGGTGCGGCTGGCAAACTGGCACGCCGTTTGCACCGCAATGGGCGGGTCTGGGGGACTCGACCGGAAAGCCGTCCAGTGGAAACGCTGGGCGGCTTCTGTTTTTCGCCTATGTCTGTTACCTGGTTCCCGTCCCCGCACCATGATGATGAAAGCATGAATGACACCATGACCGATGAGGAGCAGGAAGGTCGGCAAGGACCCGGGGGGCGGGAGCCGGTCTTTAACCTCTCCGGCATCGTTACCGGTATCATCGGGCTGTGCATTCTCATCCATCTCTTCCGCGTTTACCTGCTCTCGCCATCCGCGGACGTACAGCTTCTGATTCATTTCGCTTTTCTGCCCTTGCGCTATACCGGCGGCTATCCGCTTGATATTTTTGCGGTCGTAAGCCCGTTTACCTATGCCTTTCTGCACGGCAGCGCGGTGCATCTGGCAGTCAACATGATCTGGCTTGCCGCCTTTGGTTCACCACTTGCCAATCGTATAGGCGTGCTCAGGTTCCTCCTTTTCTGGGCCGCGACCGCACTGGCCGCCGTGCTCCTGCACTTTGCGCTTCATCCCTACGATGCCGTGCCGCTGATCGGAGCATCGGGCGCCGTATCAGGCATGATGGGAGCAGCCGCCCGCTTCGCCTTCCAGATCGATCGGAGCGGCCGAAAGCCTGGCTTCGACGGGCCGGTCCTGCCGCTTCCCGATGTCCTGCGTTCGCGCCTGACTGTGGTGTTTCTTGCAGTGTGGTTCGTAGTGAACCTGGTAGTAGGGCTTGGCTCGGGCACTGGCGGTACGCCCAGCATTGCCTGGGAAGCGCATATTGGCGGCTTCCTGGCCGGCTTCCTTGCGATCCGCGCCTTCGACCGGCCGCCTTTGCCGGAGCGATGACGACCTTGCAATGTCATGCCTCCCGGCGCAACATCGCTCCATCCGATCAGGATCGGGGGGCGGCGGTTGCAACGAGGAGGAGATCGCCATGACTGTGAAGGCCATTCTCGACGCAAAGGGCCGGGAGGTTGTCACCGTCTCGGCCGACAAAACCTTGGGCGAAGCGGTATCGCTGTTGGCCGCGCGCGGCATTGGCGCGGTCGTTGTCACCACCGATAATGGGCGAATCAGAGGCATTCTTTCAGAGCGCGACGTCGTCCGCGTCATCGGTAATGAGGGGCCGGGTGTTCTGGAGAAACCTGTTTCCGCGATCATGACGGCGCGCGTGCGTGTCTGTCAGGAGAGTCATACGGTCAACGAGGTGATGCAGATCATGACCGAGGGCCGGTTTCGGCACTTGCCCGTGGAGGAACAGGGAAGATTGGTTGGAATTGTCTCGATCGGCGATGTGGTAAAGCGACGGATCGAGGAGGCCGAGCGGGAGGCGGAGGAGATACGCTCCTACATTGCCACGGCGTGAAAAGTTCGTCGGTGCGGGTTGGCGTTTCCTGCACCTGTGCGGCAGACAGATGATTCATCTGTCTGCTTCTGGCGAGCCGGCCAGTTTAAATCAGACCTTGCCAGGCACTTTCATGAAATCGGGAATATTGTCGCCGAAGCCGACGGGGGTATCCTGTTCGGGCGTTTCTTTGCGGCGGTCCGGCCGCGCGCGCTCATCGGCTTTCTTCGCAACATTCTTGGGCCCGCGCTTGTCTTCCTGCCCGTTTGCGTTTTCCGGTTGCTGCGCTGACCGGTTTTCCCGCGTGTCCTTGTGCCCCTCGCGCTTCTTTTCGCCGCGACGCGGCTTTTCCGGCGCCTCATCGTCGGACGTTAGCGTCGAAAGGTCACCGTCCAGCCACTCGATGTCCTGACCGATCAGTTTTTCGATGCCCTGTACGTATTTTGCGTCAGTGCGCGTGACAATCGTGAACGCCTTGCCGGAGCGGCCGGCCCGGCCTGTACGGCCGATGCGGTGCACATAGTCTTCCGAATGGATCGGAACATCGAAATTGAAGACGTGGCTGACATCGGGAATGTCGAGCCCGCGTGCCGCGACATCGGATGCGACAAGAAGCTTCAGCTTGCCGTGCCGAAAATTCTCCAACATCGTCATGCGGGCGCGCTGATCCATGTCGCCGTGCAAGGCGCCGGCGTCGAATTCGTGGCGCACCAGAGAGCGGAAAAGGGTCGCCACTTCCGTCTTGCGATTGCAGAAAATGATCGCGTTCTTCAGGTCCTCGCCTTCCGCGCGGATAAGCGCGCGCAGCCGCTCGCGCTTGGCCCACGGCTTGGCGCCGGACTTGACCAATCGCTGCGTGATGTTGACCGCTGTTGAAGCGGGTTTGGAAACTTCCACGCGGACCGGCGCCTGCAGGAATTGCTGGGTAAGCTTGGTGATCTCGGGCGGCATGGTGGCGGAGAAAAACAGCGTCTGCCGCGTAAAGGGTATAAGCTTGCAGATGCGCTCGATATCGGGAATGAAACCCATGTCGAGCATGCGGTCCGCCTCGTCGATCACGAGGAGTTCCACGCCCGTCAGAAGCAGCTTTCCGCGTTCGAAATGGTCTATCAGGCGGCCGGGAGTGGCGATCAGCACATCGGCGCCGCGTTCCAGCTTGCGCTCCTGCTCGTCAAAGGAGACACCGCCGATGAGAAGGGCGATGTTGAGCCGGTGGTTCTTGCCGTATTTGACGAAGCTTTCTTCAACCTGCGCGGCGAGCTCGCGCGTCGGCTCGAGGATGAGGGTGCGAGGCATGCGGGCGCGGGCGCGTCCGCGCTCCAGCCTGGTCAGCATCGGCAGCACGAAGGAGGCTGTCTTCCCCGTTCCCGTCTGGGCGATGCCAAGCACATCCTTGCCCTGAAGCGCGTAAGGGATCGCTCCTGCCTGGATGGGCGTGGGCGTCGTGTAACCAGCATCTGTGACGGCTGACAGAACTTTCGGTGAGAGGCCGAGTTCTGCGAACGTCACAGCTTCCTGTGCGGTTTCCTGTATGTCGGACACGTATTGGCTGTCTTCAACTTCTATGCGGCTATGCGCAAAGCGCGTGTAACCGGGTGTTCGTTTCGACCCGAGATTGGGGCCTAAGGGCTGGGTGGCACAATGTCAACAGCGCGAGTGACCGTATGCATGTCGTACTGCGTCTGGGCTGCCTGTCAGTCCCAACCTATGGGCCGAATCCGTTAATAGCGAAATTGTTCCGAAAGAATACGCTCGTCCCACGAATGGCTGGCATCGAAAAGGAGGGTTGCGGTCAAATCGTGGGATTCGCGAACCGTCACCTTCGTCACAGACTTTATCTCCGTATGGTCGGCCACTGCATTCACCGGACGTTTTGCCGGCTCGAGCACGCTCAGCTCCACCGTCGACCTGTTGGGCAGAAGCGCACCGCGCCAGCGTCGAGGGCGAAAGGGACTGACCGGGGTGAGTGCAAGCAGCGGCGCATCGAGCGGCAAGATCGGACCATGTGCGGAAAGGTTATAGGCTGTGGAGCCGGTCGGCGTCGCCACCATGACGCCGTCGCAGATCAGTTCGTCCAGCCGTACCTTCCCATCGATCGCTATGCGGATCTTTGCGGCTTGATACGATTGGCGCAGGAGCGAAACCTCGTTCACCGCCAGCGCCCTGGTGGTCTCGCCCGCATCGTCGGTGGCCATCATTTCGAGCGGGCGGATGGTTGCCGGGATCGCCTGGGCGATACGTTCGCGCAAGCCATCCTCCTGGTACTCGTTCATGAGAAAGCCGATCGTGCCGCGATTCATGCCATAGATCCGCTTGTCCGATCCCACGATATCGCGCAGGGTCTGCAGCATGAACCCGTCGCCGCCGAGGGCAACGATCACATCTGCATTCTCCGGACGCTCCTGTCCGTAAAGCGCGGAAAGCCGAGTGGCTGCTTCATGAGCATCCTCGGTGTCAGCGGAGACGAAGGCGAGGGCAAGCGACGACGGCTTGTTCATATCGGGCAGGCTATTTCGGTTGCGGTCTGAGCGCAAACGGGTAGCATGGAGATGCCGGTCTGCAAAGCGCCGGCACCCGGTGCTTTCCTATAGATGTATGAGCCTTGCGCACTTTCTTTGTTTTACCGATCTATCGGACAGCGGGTTATTTCATCTGGCCGAACGAGGGGAGTTTTCCGGGCGCTCCTGCACATCGCCGCATTGCATGCCATAATGCGTTTTACTCTGCGGCAGATTGTGGTATGCGCACGCCCAAGCCCTTGTAGCTCAGTTGGTAGAGCACCTGATTTGTAATCAGGGGGTCGGCGGTTCGAGTCCGTCCGGGGGCACCAATTCCCTTTGATTGCAAGTGGTTGACGCCCTTTTTTGCCTCGCGGCCTGATTTTCACTCGGCTCTCTCTCCGTCGGGGAGAACAACGTAAATCAGGACTGCGATGATCGTGACGAAGAAGCGGAAGGCGTCTGGCACGCCGTTCCAATTCTCCGACATCCACATTCCGAACCATTCGCCGCCGACCGACATGAAGCCGACTTGCCAGACAAGGAAGCCGAGGGTGAGGCCAGCAATCGCAAACGCCTTGGATTTGTTGAAGTCGCCGGCGTTACGCTTGATTTTGCCGAGCATCCAGAACGCTCCGATCCAGCACAACAGTGCCGTCAATGCTTCGCAGGCAATTATGAAGTTGTAGGCGATGTGATGCATCACCGGACTGGTGATGGCCCGGTATTTGATCGTTGCATCCGGAAAGATCGTGTCCATCGAGAGAACATGCTGCACGAAGGCAAAGTTGGTATCGTAATCTGTAATGTTCCCGAACGCGACGAGCGTGGCAAAGAACGCGATTGCTGCAACAAGCGCGATTTTGCTCAACCGGATAATCAACATTTCGCGGCCTCCAACCTGCCATAGACGTATTCATCGTGGGCCATTGGGGGTTAACAGGCGCTTAGACCACAAACGGGCTGACGTCTCGCTCACGGGGTAGCGTTCGCCGAAGGGTAGAACTCAACCCGCCACGGCCATCGCTATGGATCTGGCTGGGCCACCGCCAATCAGGCGCGATCAGGATCCGTCTTGCGCGCCAACATCCTGCTGCATCCTGCTGCGCGCTATATACAAGGCCACCGCAGCCGCATTCGACACGTTGAGAGAGCGTATGGCACCCGGCATGTCGAGTCGGGCGAGAGCATGGACGATCTCACGCGTCTTCTGCCGAAGCCCCTTACCCTCCGCGCCCAGAACCAGCGCGAGTTTCTTGACGCCGAGGGCCTCCTCCAAAGGCTGTGGCCCTTCCGAATCGAGACCGACGCTGTAAAATCCGGCAGCGTGAAGCTCTTCCAGCGCGTTGGCCAGATTGCGGACCTCGATATGATCGATATGTTCGAGGGCCCCGGACGCGGCCTTGGCCAGAACGCCCGATTCAGCGGGGCTATGGCGCGCGGTCGTCACGAGCGCATCGACACCGAAAGCAACGGCCGAGCGCATGAGAGCCCCGACGTTGTGCGGATCGGTAACCTGATCGAGCACAAGGACGAGAGAGGCCTGGCCAAGCGCGGACAGAGATTTGGGCACGCGGGCATTCGCCTCGACAAGCACCCCCTGGTGCACGGCATCCGCCCCGGCGAGCGTATCGATCGCTTTCGGCTCAACCAGTTCGACGGGAAAGGGCAGGGCGCTAAGGTCGCCCAGGCCAAGCCGCTGCGCAGCGTTGCGTGTTACCAGCATGCGGTGGATCGTGCGGGACGGGTTGTCCAGCACGGCGCGCACGGTGTGCAGGCCATAAAGCCGGACAGTGCCGTCGCAGGAGCGTAATCCGGCAGAAGCCGGCGGTGTGGTTGTGCGCTGGCGGTGCGCCCGGCGCAGCCGCGCATAGTGGCTGTCCTTGGGCGTCCCCGCCTTTTTATCCTTGCTCATGGCCTCAGCTATAGCGGAGCATGAACGATGCGCCTACGGTGGAAAACGGAGTTGTTGCAATTTTCACCGTCGAAGTGCATGCGCGCGGTTGACAGTGCCGGGCGTCGTGGCCATAAGGCGCACCCGGGATGCGGTGCCATTGACCAGTCGTGGCGCGCTCCCCAAATTCCGGGCAGAAAATCCGGCGACGTTCGGAGGGGTGTCCGAGTGGTTAAAGGAGACGGACTGTAAATCCGTTGGCTTCGCCTACGCTGGTTCGAATCCAGCCCCCTCCACCACCCTTTGCGGGTATAGCTCAATGGTAGAGCAGCAGCCTTCCAAGCTGAATATGCGGGTTCGATTCCCGCTACCCGCTCCAGGTTGGTTGACGGACTGATCGGGAATTTCTTTCACATCCGGGCACCCTTTGATGATCTCCTCCTGGAATGGTGGCGTGTGTATCGGCGGTCATCGCCCTATGGCGTTGTCTCCGTGGCCGCAGAGCATATCTATAAGGGGCTTGTATTTTGCGGGGTTTGTCTTTAATCGCCCGCAATCGAAACAAAAAACCATGCCGCCCAAGGGAAATCGATATGGCCAAAGGTAAATTCGAGCGCACGAAGCCGCATGTGAACATCGGGACGGTTGGTCACGTCGACCACGGGAAGACGACGCTGACGGCAGCGATCACGAAGTTTTTTGGCGACTACCGTGCGTATGACCAGATTGACGCT
>JAJUHJ010000030.1 GCA_029279965.1 Phyllobacteriaceae bacterium | reverse complement strand
GTGCCCGCGAACTCACGCAGCTCACGCTGGAACCGCCGTTCCGGCGCGTGGGCAACTCGATTGAGACGACGGCCATCGGGCAACGTCGTGTGGAGCACGCCGGCCTCGCCCTCGCCGAGCTTCAGGCAGCACTCGCAGATCTCGACGATGCGGCGGGGGCCTCGACCGGATCGATCACCCTTGGCGCCATGCCCCTCGCGCGGACAGACATCCTGCCGGACGTGATCTGCGAGGTGTGTGAGATTGATCCCTTGGCATCCGTGGTGTTGGTGGAAGCCGATTACAATGCGCTTGGCCAGGGCATGCGCCGCGGCAACATCGATGTCATTCTTGGTGCATCCAGAGGCCGCGATGCCGGCCCGGATGTCGTCGAGCGGATCATATTTTCTGACGAGTTGTCTGTTTTCGGGCGGCACGGCCATCCGCTGGCGGACCGGTGCGACATCTCGATTGACGATCTCGTAAGCTACCCGTGGGTCGCTCCGCCGCTCGGCTCGCCAACGCGCACCGCCTTCGAGGCACTTTTCGAAGGAAGGACCCAGCGCCACGGGCTGATTACCTCCTCGTCACTCGTCGTGGTGCGCGCGCTTCTTGCACGAAGCGACAGGCTGACGCTCCTTTCGCGTCGTCGCGCCCTCTATGAGGAGGATCAGGGCCTGTTGGTGCCGCTGAATTTTCCGTTGCCACAGACACGGCGCAGCATCTGCATAACGACCCGCAGGGACTGGCGGCCGACGCGTTTCCAGGCGAAATTTCTCGACCGCCTGAGCGCGTGCCAATGAGCGCCGGCCGGGCGGGCATGGAGAGCCTACGCTCAAGAAGCAGGGTAGATGTCCTGTCAGGCCTTGAGGTGCATCGTCACGAGAACTGTGCTTTGGGAGCCATCCGCGAAATCGGCGGCGACACGCAGCCAATTGCCGAAATGAGCAACCCGCATGACGGCAATCCCGTCTCGTTCTGCCGGCATCGCCGTCACCGTGCCCTCCGCGACCCAGCGCATGCCGTCCGGCGAGATCTCGACACGAGCGACCGGCTGCGGACCCTTCGGCTCCTTCAGCGCGCGCACGAAGATGACGACCTCGCGGGCCCATCCGGCCTCGTGCGGTTCGCTGGCGGCTGTTCCTGTCCAGGTTTCATTGCGAGAAACGACGGAGGTTATGTTTTCCGGCAGCATCAGAAATCCCCCGATATGCAGACGGAGTCGACATAGAGAAATGCGCGCTTGTCGGTGTCGGTCTCCGCAAAGAGGCAGAAATTCAACATGCACCACAGGTTCTTCATCGCCGGGATGCGGATCGATTCGAACCCCGACATGTCAAACCGGCGATCGTTGCATTGGAAATCGAGCGCCTTCATGGTGTCGAGGTCGAAGTCGAAGCGCAGATAGGTCCAGTTCACCTTGGTGGCGATCTCGTTGTAGCAGAGCCGCTGCTCGCCCCCCGGCAGGTCTTCCCACCCTTCGGGTGCCAGGTGGTAATGGCTCAGTGTCTTGTCGCCGCTGCCGACCGGCTTGAACTCCGTTGTCTGCTGCTTGAACTGCCATCTTTGCACATGGTCGCCGTCGAGTGCGTTGAGGAAGCGCAGATGCGGCATGACCCTTTCTGCGCCGCCGTCGCGGTCGCCTGCCTGCAGGTCGAACAGGAATCCGACAGAGCGCACATCGGTCTCGCCAAGCTTTAACTCGGAGGCCTCCGGCTTGAAGGTGAAATAGAGTTCGAAGCGGATGCGGCCGCGATGGCGGAACGTGTGGCGCTTGATTGCGACGTTCTGTGCACCCGTGCGCGGGCGCGTCGCTATCTTGAGTGCGTAGGAACTGGCCATGCCGCCGTGGGAGCCTGAGTCCCAGTGGCCGAGCGTGGAGAGCATGGCGCTTGTGTGCTGGGCGTAGCCCGGCAGCATCGTGTCGAGATCGTCTTCGTAGTTGCCGACGAGTTGTGACCAGCCGCAATGACCGGTGGCAAACTCATCATGGCTGATGATGCGCGGCAGCGGATCGAAGCGTGACAGCTTCGGGTCCGCTCGCAGCAGCGCGAGCCGCAAAGCCTCCGCCATCTCGTTCGTGGGTATGGTCATCTCGCGTCTCCGCCCTTGATTCATTGCACGCGCAGGCGCTTGACTGCGTCCCAATCGACTTCCACGCCGAGGCCGGGTCCAGTCGGTACAGGCAGCATCCCGTTTTTCTGGCGGTCAGCTCCCGGTGGTGCACCGGTTATGGCGGTCTTGAACGGACTCTCGTCAGTTTCGCATTCCATGGCCTTGATGTTTGGCATGGCCGCCGCGAGCTGCACGCTCGCCATCTCGCAGATGACGCCCGACATGCCGATGTGCGGCGCATACTGAACATCGTGCGCGGCGGCAAATTCGGCCATACGCCGCGTCTCCGAAATTCCGCCCGACCGTGCCACGTCCGGCTGGATGTAGGAGAGGGTCCGGTTGGACACCAGCCGCATCATCTGGTCGAGCGTGTAGTTGCTTTCGCCCGCGGCAAGCGGCGTCGCGCAGCGCCGGTGAAGCTCCTCGTAACCTGCCTCGTCCTCGGGGCGCAGAGGCTCTTCGAACCAGAAGTAGTTGTTGTCCGTCAGCGCGCGGCCGACCTCCACGGCTTCCTCAAGCGAATACGCCCAATTGGAATCGACGCACAGATCTATCGCATCACCGGCCCGCTTTCTCAGAAGTGCTATGCGCCGGCAGGCATCCTTCACCGGAGTGGCGATCTTCACCTTGATGCGCGGGAAACCCTTTTCCAGGTAGCGATCGAGTTCACGCTCCATGAAGGCGTCCTCGCCCCAATTCACTGATGCGGCGTAGCAGGGCACCTCCGTGCGGCCCATGCCGCCGAGCAGGCGATGGATCGGCATGTTGGCAAGCTTGCCCAATATATCCCAAAGCGCGATGTCGACGCCTGCGATCGCCTCGAACAACATGCCGCCGGAGCGGCCTGAAAGCGCGCGACGCATGCTGCGCCACAGCGCGGTGATGTCGGTCGGGTTCTGTCCGACCAGGCGCGGCTTCAAGAGCGTCTCGATTGCTTCGGCATAGGCTTTGGGCGCGAAGCGGGCCAGCGACTCGCCCACGCCGACGATACCGGCATCCGTGCGGACCTCGACCAGAACGATCGAAACTTTTGAATATTTGCCCCACGACGTCACGGTCGGCCGCGGCAATTCCTGGCTGAGGGGATGGGCGATCACATCGGTGATGCGAATATCCGCACTGGCGGTTGCAGCAGTGTCTGTCACTTGGCTCCTCCGGCATTCGGGCGCAGTCCGCGCCGCTCAATCTGTAGCCTCTAACTGGATTGCTTGGCAACTGATAAACTTAGTTGCTAAGTTTGAGAAAGTTGTGCTACGGACTCCGATCAGAGGGAGGAACATGAGCGAAGACATCAGCAGAAAGTTTGTTTTCGATGCCAAGCCGGCGGTGCCAGCCCGGCTTGCCGACGCCGTGTCCGACGCGATTGCGGCTGCTCTGCTCGACGGCCGGATTGCACCCGGCGAGGCGCTGCCCGCCGAGGGCGAGATCGCGAAGGAATTCGGCGTCTCCAAGCCCATCGCCCGCGAAGCGTTGCGGCATCTCACCTCTGCAGGTCTCATCTCCACACAGCAGGGCAAGGTCGCGCGCGCCAAGGAGATCAATGGTGAGCCGCTCGAACGCATCTACGGCTATGCGGTTCGCTCCAGCCTGGAACGGCTGCGTGAGGCGAACGAGATGCGCCGCGTGGTGGAAACCGGCATCGCGCGTCTCGCTGCGGAGCGCAGGGAAAAGTCGGGCCTTGCGGTGATGGAGCGCGCGCTTGACGAGATGCAGCACGCCCTGAAGGAACCGGAGGCTTTCACCGAAGCGGATATTCTTTTTCATCTCGGCATGGCGCTGGCCACCGGCAACACGATGATCCGCGTGCAGATGGAAGGTATGCGCGCCGTCCAGCGCGAGGTTTCGGAGCTGTTTTCGCGTCGCTCGAACCGTACCGATGCCGATTGGAACGCGACCATCGAGCGCCATCGCCGGATTTATGAGGCGATCGCCGCTGGCGATGCCGACCTCGCGCAAGGCCGCATAGAGGTGCATTTCGAGGCTGCCGACATCGCTTCCTTCGAAGTTGCCGACAGGCTGCGCAATGGCGAGGGCGGGCGGTGATGAGCATGCCCTTCTCTCTGGTAGGGCGCCGCGCGCTCGTAACTGGCGCCAATTCCGACATTGGAGCATCAATCGCGCGCGGACTTGCCGGCCAGGGCGCAGACCTCGTCCTGCACCATCTCGGCGCTGCCGAACTGACGGAGAAGCTCGCCAATGAAGTTCGCCAGCAGGGGCGGGCCGCAGCGGTGGTGGAGGCTGACTTTCTCGAGGTGGATTCGGTCGCTTCCTTTGCGGATGAGGTTCTGGTCGGGCGTGGCCCTATCGACATTCTCGTGTCCTGCACGGCGATCGAGCGCCGGAAGCCGTGGACCGAAGTCACTCCGGCGCATCTCGAAGCGCATCTGGCGGCCGGCGTAACCGCGCTGATGTCGCTCTCATCGGTTCTGGTGCCGCCCATGACCGAACGCGGCTGGGGGCGGGTCGTCGCCATCGGCAGCGTGATGGCCGCGCGTCCACGTGCCGAGACGGTCGCCTATGCGGCTGCGAAATCCGCTCAGTTGACGGCCCTGCGCGCCATAGCTCGCGACGCGGCCCGCTACGGCGTAACCATGAATGTCGTCTCTCCCGGCGCGATCGAGACGGAACGCCTTGCGAGGCGCTATGCCGATCCCGAATTTCGCAGCGCGGTGACTGCGAAGATTCCCGCTGCACGACCCGGCCGCCCGGATGACATCGTCGGGCCTGTCCTGATGCTCTGTTCAGATGCCGGCGCCTACATCACCGGTGCCAACATCCCCGTCGACGGCGGCTGGACCATCGGCGACGCACCCGGATCGCTCCCCGGAGAGTCGCCATGAACGCCGCTGCCGAGGTAACAGTCCTGCATGCGGGAGCCGACATTGTCGGTGAAAGTCCGCTGTGGGACGCCGACAGGAACGCCGTGTGGTGGGTGGATATAGCCGGCCGCGCGATCCGGTGCCGAGACTTTGCTTCCGGCGCGGTCACGAATGTTGAAACGCCTTTCATGCCGGGCGCGCTCGCGCTCGACAGTGAAGGCGGCGTGATCGTCGCGGGGGGCACGGGCTGGCACCGTCTCGTCGACGGCTCCTTCGATATGCTGGCGGAGGTGCCGGGCGCATCGGCTGATATGCGTATGAACGATGGTACGGTTGATCCGGCCGGCAGGTTCTGGGCGGGAACCGTTCCGCTGAAACCCTCTGAGGTCCCGCGCGGAGCCCTCTATCGTCTCGACGCCGGCCACGTCTTCGAAGCGCTTAACGGTCTGCGCACGCAGAACGGCACTGCGGTTTCACCGGACGGCAGGACATTCTATCTTGCGGACAGCCATCCCGATGTGCGCACGATCTGGGCGTTCGATTTCGACGTCGAGGGCGGTACGCTGAGGAACCGCCGCGTCTTCCATCGCACGACGCGGGGCCGGCCGGACGGTGCGGCCGTCGATTCCGAGAACTGTTACTGGTTCGCCGCCATCGACGCGGGACAGATCGTTCGCCTCGATCCGCGGGGCCGGGAGATCGGCGCAATTTCGCTGCCCGTCTCGCGTCCCACCAACCTCGCGTTTTGCGGCCCGGACCTGTCGACGCTGGTGGTCACGTCGATGTCGACGGGAGCCGAGGGAGAGGCTCTGGTAGGCTCTCTCCTCGCCTTCGACGTGGGCGTGAAGGGCTGGCCGCAGCCGCCCGTGACCTCATTGCCTGTTCCTGACACGCGGTAGGCGGGCAAACGGAAGACTGAATGAACCCAAGGGAGGAAATGTCATGAAGGTGAGACTCAAAAGCATAACCCTTTCCGCGCTTGCGCTCGGAATGATGTCCTCGGCGCTTGCTGCTGCCGAACTGCGCTTTACCGTTTGGACGGGCAATGAAGCGCACCTTTCCATGCTCAACGGCATCGCCGAGAGTTTCAAGGAAACGCATCCCGATGTAACCGTGCGGTTCGAGACGATTCCTGCGGGCGACTATACGCAGAAGCTGACGTTCCAGCTTGCCGGCGGCAATCCGCCGGATGCGGGGTGGATGATGGAAGACGCTGCTTCCACCTTTGCCAATGCAGGCGTTCTGGAAGACCTTGCGCCCACGCTCAACGCCGCCGATGGTTACGACCTTGAAGACTTCTCCGAGGCTGCGATGGGGTTGTGGAGCGGCGATGGCAAAGTGTGGGGCGTTCCATTCTCCACGTCGCCATTCGTGATCTTCTACAACAAGGAGATGTTCGACGCCGCCGGCCTCGAAGACCCGCTGGCACTCTCTGCCAAGGGCGAGTGGGACATGGACAAGTTCCAGGAGGTGGCGAAGGCGCTTGCTGAGTCCAGCGGCAAATGGGGCTTCGAGTTCAAGGATGGCCAGGGCTACGACACGCGCATCATGCACGCCCTGATGCCGCCGATCCGTGCCTATGGCGGCGATGTATGGGCCAACCAGGAATGCGGTTTCGACAAGCCCGAGGCGATCGCCGCAGTGCAGCAGCTTCACGATATGGTGTTCAAGGACAAGTCAATCGTGCCGCCCGGTGAAAATGGCGACTATTTCTCCGGCAATTCCGCGATGACGATCAACCAGATCTCGCGTGCCTCGCTGATGTCCGATGCCGGCTTCGACTGGGGCATCGCACCGCTGCCGACGGGACCTGGCGGTGAAGCGCCGGTCATCGGCCAGGCCGCGATCGTCGTCTTCACGGCGGGCCAACAGAAGGAGCTTGCCGCTGAGTTCGTCGCCCATATGACGAACAAGACCAATGTAGCCACAATGGCCCAGTTCTTCCCGCCGGCGCGCAACAGCGTGCTGTCGAGCGAGGCCTTCACTGCATCCAACGAACTGATCCCGGCGGAGCAGATGGAGATCGTGGGTGAGGCCATTGCCAAGGGCAAGGTGCTGCCAAGCCACGAGCGCAGCCCTCAGATCCTTGCGGCCATGAAGCCGCGCGTCGATGCGCTGTGGCGCGCGGACGCCAATGTCGAAGAATCGCTGAAGGCGGTTTGCGCAGCCATCCAGCCGCTGCTCTAGGAGGGCGTTCAGTGACGATGAAGCCGGCAACAGGCGTGACCGTGCGTGGAGAACGCGCGCCGTGGCTCACACTGAAGATGCGTGAGGCGATTGAGGCATGGCTCTTCATCAGCCCCACGCTCGCCGGCTTCCTCATTTTCTTCGCCGGACCGCTGGTCGCGGTGGTCTGGTACTCCCTGTCGGAGTGGAACCTTCTGTCGCAGCAGGCCACTTTCGTCGGACTTGCCAATTACAATGATGCGCTCTTCCGTAACCCGGATTTCTGGCTCGTGGTGCGCAATTCGATCGTCTTCGCGGTCGGCCTCGTACCGCTCAACATGGCGCTCGCGCTCGCGCTTGCTCTCGCGCTGTCGCGGCGCTTTCGAGGTGTCGTCTTCTTCCGCACGGTGTTTTTCGCGCCGGTTGTCACCTCGGCCGTCGCCTGGGCGATCGTGTGGAAGTTCCTGCTTCAGGGCGAAGCCGGTTTTGTCAACCAGTTGCTCGCCGCCATTGGCATCCAGGGGCCGAACTGGCTGCGCGAGCCAGACTGGGCGATGGTCGCCGTCATCGTCACCCGGGTGATCAAGATGGTAGGGCTCAACATGATCCTGTACATCGCCGCGCTCCAGGCCATTCCCCGTGATTACGAGGCGGCAGCCCGTCTCGAAGGCGCGTCGAACTGGCAGATATTCCGCATGATCATCTGGCCGCTGCTGGGTCCCACAACGCTCGTCATCATGGTCATCACCACCATCGGCTCATTCAAGGTGTTCGACCACATCTATCTTATGACCGGCGGCGGCCCGGAAAACGGCACGCTCGTGCTCGCCTTCTACATCTACCAGCAGGGCTTTCAGTTTTTCGATGTCGGCTACGCCTCGGCGCTCGCCATGATCATGTTCGTGATCGTCATGGGGCTGACCGTCGTGCAGCTCGCACTGCGCCGGAGGGACACATGACGGGATCCCTCACTCAGCGCCAGCTCCGGCTGGTCAAGCAGGTCTGCTGGACGCTTTCGCTCTGCATCGTGGCAGTCCCTTTTGTCTTCCCGTTCCTCTGGATGATCTCGTCGGGCCTGAAAGGGCCGTCCGAGATCTTCGGGCGGCCGAGCCTTATCCCGACAGCGTTCCGCTGGAGCAATTATCTCGAGGTTTTCAGTTATCAGCCCTTCGCAGCGCAGTATTTCAACTCGCTCTATATTGCCGTGACGGTGACGGTGCTGACCCTCTTCATCTCGTCGCTTGCCGGCTATGCGCTTGCCCGCCTTCGCTTTGCCGGCGCCGCGCTCGTCGCGCTCTTTCTTGTCTCGGCGCTGATGGTGCCGGAGGAAGTGACGATCATTCCGAATTTCTTCCTGATCCGCTGGCTGGGTCTCAGCGATACGCACTGGCCGCTCATCCTGCTGCCGGTCTTCGGTCCACAGGGCATCGTCGGCACCTTCCTGATGCGTCAGTATTTCCTGGCGCTGCCGAAGGAGCTGGAGGAGGCTGGCAAGATGGACGGGCTGTCGCGCTTCGGCGTGTGGTGGCGCATAGCGCTGCCCATGTCGCGACCGGCGCTCGCCGCTGTCGCTATCATCACGTTCCTCAATTCCTGGAACCTGTTCCTCGAACCGCTGATCTTCATCTCGTCGCTCGAAAAGTTCACGCTGCCGCTGGCGCTGTCGAACTTCACCGACCCGTATGGTTCACCACTCTGGCATCTGCAACTAGCCGCCACCACGCTTGCCGTCGTGCCGATCCTGATCGTCTACCTCATCGCCCAGCGCCAGATCATCGAGAGTTTTGCGCTCTCCGGCGTCAAGGGTTGACGGAAACAACGGAAACGCCATGTCCAGCCTTACTCTTCGCAACCTCAAGAAGCGCTTCGGCCGCGTCGATGTGATCCGTGGTGTCGATCTCGACGTCGCAGACGGCGAATTCGTCGTCTTTGTCGGCCCTTCCGGCTGCGGCAAGTCCACGCTTTTGCGCATGATCTCCGGGCTGGAGGATGTGACAGCAGGCGAACTGCGCATTGGCGACCGCATCGTGAACGAGGTGCAGCCGGCCAGACGCGGCGTCGCCATGGTCTTTCAGTCCTACGCGCTCTATCCGCATCTCAATGTGCGCGACAACATGGGCTTCGGTCTCAAGGTCCGGAAGGTGGCGCCCGCCGAGCGCCGGCAGCGAGTGAAAGAGGCTGCCGCGCTCCTGAAGCTCGAAGCGTTGCTCGACCGGTTCCCGCGCGAGCTATCGGGTGGGCAACGCCAGCGTGTCGCCATCGGCCGGGCGATCGTGGGTCATCCGGATGTGTTCCTGTTTGACGAGCCCCTGTCCAATCTGGATGCCGAGTTGCGGGTTCACATGCGCTCGGAAATCGCCGCGCTCCACAAGCGCCTTGGCAACACCATGATCTATGTCACTCATGACCAGGTGGAGGCGATGACGCTCGCCGACAAGATCGTGGTGCTTCGCGACGGGTGCATTGAGCAGGTCGGCAGCCCCCGCGAGCTCTACGAGCGTCCAGACAATGTCTTTGTGGCTCAGTTCATCGGCAGCCCGAAGATGAACATCCTGCCGGCGGCTTCCGCCGCGGGCTTCGGCCAGCAGCCAACCGGAACGGCGCATGTTGGCATCCGCCCCGAGCATCTTTCCCTTGTCGCGCCTGAAAAGGGTCAGATCAGCGGAAAGGTCGTGATTTCGGAATATACCGGTGCCTCGTCATTGCTTCACATAACAATCGATAGTGGCGAGACCTGCCTCGTCCTCGTAGACGGTGATGCGCCTGAGGCGGATGTGGAGGTTGGGCTCGTCGCCGACTTCGGCAATCTGCACTACTTCGATGCGGATGGCACAGCACTCAGGAAATCTCAGGTTTCAGGCTGAGGTATCGAGGTTCCACGCGAGCAGGCGCAGCATGCAGGATCGGCTTGGCGATCAGGTGGCCGGGCAGATCCCTTTCAATTCGGATTGCGACATAGAAGGGAATCTGCCGGGGCAACGAACTGCTATCCGTTAGGCTCCGCAGGTACCCTTCTGCGGGGCCGCCGTCCCATGCGGTTTCGTTTTGCAGCCGGACACGGCGCAACCGAATTGCGTTCGACCAGCGTGCATGGGATCTGTATCTGCATTGGAAAAACCGCACCATCGGTCTGTCGCAGCCGCTCAAGTATCAGGCGCACAGCGGCGACGCCGATTTCGTATCCAGGGGTGCGCACGGTGGTAAGCTGCGGCAGGATCTGTTTGGCTGCTGCGTGGTCGCCAAAACCGATCACCGAAATGTCCTCCGGTATCCGATACCCCCACGAAAGCAGCTCGGAAACCACGGTTACAGCCAAGCCGTCGTGGGAACAAAAGAACGCGGTGGCGTCAAAACCATCCGGAAAGCGACGGCGCAACACGTCCTTGAAGCTGTCGCCATCGTCCCAAACCAGATTGATGACCGAGGCATCGGGTTTGTCCTCAAACCATTCACGCAAGCCCCGCAGGCGTTCAAGCCGGCCGCGATAGCCGGGGACGCCCTGCACATAGATAATCTTGCGGTGGCCGAGATTGTGGAGATACTGCGCCACCGCGACACCGGCGTCATGATCGGTGCCCGAGACCCGGTCCACCTGCTCGAGCGGATCGACCCAGCCCAGCCTGACAATCGGAACGCCCGTTGCGTAAGCACGCGCGAGGCTGTCCTCGTGGTGGGCGCCGACGAGCAGAAGGCCCGAGCATCGCGCGGCAAAGACAGCGAGTTCTTCGGCGAAATGCGTCCATTGAATTCGGACGGGATAACCTTGCCGTTCGGACTCGCGCTGCGTTCCGCTTTGTATCTGAAGGTGCAATTCACTGTTGATGACATCCGTATCGTCAAAGACGAGGCCGATCGGCTTGATGTCCCTGCGCGCGCTGCGGCTGTAGCCAAGCCTGTCGGCAGCCTCGAGGACGCGGGCGCGCGTTGCATCGGAGACGCCGCTCTTGCCCGCGAGTGCGCGAGAGACTGCGAATTTCGACAGGCCCGTTTCCTCGGCGAGGGTTTGTAACGTAACTTTGGGCAACGGCTTTTCCTAGGATCAGGTCCTGTTGGCCTAACCACTCTCCTAACACTATTCCAGCCCGACCGGCAGCGACACTGGTTACAGGCAGCTCGAATTCGTTATTCACAGATAACAAACATAACGCTTTACATAACAAAAATACGAAAATAGCAATAACAAAGTCAGAAAAGTTTGGAGGGTTTTCTGGCCATATCGGAGGAGGATACAAATGCAACTTGATCGTAGAATGTTTCTGCTCGGCAGCACGGCGCTGGCCGGAAGTCTGATGGCCCCCGTCGCGTTCGGACAGTCCGCGACCCCTGTCGAGAGCGACTCGCTGCGCGCTGATGTCGAGGCGGGAAATTTGCCGCCCATCAATGATCGCCTTCCGGAAAACCCGCTGGTCGTGACACCGCGTGAACGGGCCGGAAAGCAGGGCGGCGACTGGAACCATGCGCTGGTGGGCGGCGGCTCCCTGTCCATGATGTTCCGGTACCAGGCCTATGAGCCGCTCGTCCGCTTTACTCCCGACTGGTCGGGCGTGACGCCGAACGTGGCGGAAAGCTACGAAGTCAACGACGATGCGACCGAATACACGTTCCATCTGCGCAAGGGCATGAAATGGTCCGACGGCGCGCCGTTTACCACGGCAGATATCCAGTTCTGGTACGAGGACATTTTCCTTGACGAAAACGTTGCCATGGGCGCTCAGCCCTTCTGGTACTCCGGGGGGAAAGTCGGCCAGTTGACGGTTGTCGACGAGACGACGTTCAAGGTGACCTTCGCCGAGCCCAACGGCTTCTTTGTCCAGCAGCTTGCCTGGGCAAATCAGGACCAGACGGTGCGTGCGCCCAAGCACTATCTCAGCAAGTTCCACATCAAGTACAATCCCGATGCCGACAAGCTCGCGCGCGAACGCGGGATGGAAAGCTGGATTGCGCTGTTTCAAAACGAGTCCGGTCTTGCCGAGGACAACACCTATTTCCAGAACGGAAACCGGCCGACCTTGACGGCATGGATGTTCGACGTTGCCCCGGGCGAGAGTACAGAAAGAGTCATTTCGGTCCGCAATCCCTACTATTTCAAGATCGATACCGAAGGCACTCAGCTGCCGTATTTCGACAGGATCGTCTATCAGATGGTTGCCGATCCGGAGGTCCTGCTGCTCAAGACACTGCAGGGCGAAGTCGACATGATGGACCAGTACATCGCCACGCCGACCAACAGGCCGGTGCTCTTCGACGGTCAGGAAAGCGGCGACTATCACTTCTATACGCTCAAGGAGACCGCCGCCAATGCGATGGTCTTCCAGCTCAATCTCAACCATACCGATCCGTTCAAGAACGAGCTGTTCAACACCCGCAGCTTCCGCGAGGCGATGTCGATCGCAATCAATCGTCAGGCGCTGATCGATTCCGTGTTTGTCGGGCAATCGACCCCGGCACAACCCTCGATCATCGAAAGCGATCCGCTCTATGTCGAGCGGCTGGCGAAGCAGCATGTCGAGTACGATCCGGAAGGCGCCAACGCGATTCTCGACGAATTGCTGCCCGAAAAGGATGACGACGGTTATCGTCTGGACAGGAACGGCAAGCGGCTGACGATCATTTTCGAAATCGATCAGGCCCGCCCGACCTTTATCGACATGTTCCAGCTCGCCGTGCCGATGTTTCAGAAGGTGGGTCTCGACGTGCAGATCCGCACGATGGATCGCTCGCTTTGGGAGACGCGCGTGCGCAATGGCCGTGAATTCGATGCCACAGCGCACCAGTTTGGCGCCAATAGCGGCATCGCGGCGATGCTCGATGCGCGCTATTTCGTGCCACACACATCCAACTCGCTCTATGCTCAAGGCTGGTCGCTCTATTTCTCGGAGCCGGACAATCCGGATGCCATTGAACCGCCTGAAGAAATCAAGGCAATCCAGGAGCGTTACAAGACGCTGCTGCAGACGGGCGACCAGACGCAGCAGGCCGAGATCATGCGCGAGATTCTCAACACCGCTGCGGATCAGTTTCTGGTCTTCGGGGTATGCCATCTGCCCGATGGGTATGGGGTGGTGAAGAACGCCATGGTCAACACCATGGACACCATGCCCAATTCATTCGGCTGGCCGACGCCGGCCCCCTCGATGCCGGAGCAGTTCTTCAAAGCCTAGAGCGTTCTCAGAAAGAGTGGGCACCACTTCTTCTGCTCCAAAAGCACTCCTGGCGCGCTCCTCCCAAGACGCCTCCGTGCCAGCCCCGCCGGGGCCGACGCAGTCATCAACATACCTTGACCGGACGGTTCGATGCTCGACACGATAACCACCACTGCCACCAAGCCCGCACTCCGCAGGAGCGACTGGTACAAGTCTGCGACGCGCTGGACCCAGCTCACGCTTGCCGAGGACGATCCGATACGGTTCGACCCCGAGCAATGGATCGACATTTTTCGGCGCACCCAGTCGAACGCGACCTGTCTGAGTGCCGGTGGATATATTGCCTACTACCCGAGCAAGGTGCCGCTGCACTATGTGAGCAAGTATATCGGTGACACCGACCCGTTCGGACGGCTTGTCGAGGGCGCCCGCTCGCTCGACATGCATGTCATGGCCCGTGTCGACCCGCATGCCATTCACCAGGATGCGGCCGATGCGCATCCGGAATGGATCGCTGTCGACAAGGACGGCAACCCGCGCCGGCACTGGGCTTATCCCAGCGTCTGGGTAACCTGTGCGTATGGAGATTACAACAACGTCTTCATGCTCGATGTCGTCAAGGAAATCGCACGCGACTACGATATCGACGCGGTTTTCGCCAATCGCTGGCAGGGGCACGGCATCTGCTATTGCGAAAGCTGCAAGAGCCGCTTCGGCGCCGAAACCGGCCACGACTTGCCCGTTACGACCAGCGTCGACGATCCGGCCTGGCAGGCTTGGCAGGGCTGGCGGCGCAAGGTCCTGACCAACATGGTCATTGCATGGGACAAGGCGGTCAAGGCGATCAAGCCGCATGCAAGCTTCATTCCCAACATGGGCGGCGCCTCGCTCATGGAGTTCGACCTCGCGCTGATCGAAAAACACTGCCCGTTCCTCGTGGTCGACCACCAGGGGCGGCGGGGGCTCGAGCCGGTCTGGATGTCCGGGCGCAACGCCAAGCGCATGCGGGCGACGTTTCCCGAACGGCCGATCATCCTGATTACATCTGTCGGCCCCGAAGAAGCACACCGCTGGAAGGACTCAGTCACCACCGGCCCTGAAATCCAGTCGTGGATGATGAATGGTGCTGCACATGGCATGCTGCCCTGGTTCACCAAATTCAACGGCGTGGTGCCCGACGAGCGCTGGATCGAGCCCGTCGCCGAGGCATTTGCGGTGCATGCGGACCTCGAACCGGTGCTCGCCCCCATGACGGCGACGGCCGAAATCGCGCTTATTGAGCCAAGCACGACACTCAAGCAGTTTTCGCCCGAGGAGCGGCGCGCCGTTGAAGCGGACGATCTCGGGTTCTACCACGCGCTGGTCGAGGCCGGTTTACCCTTCGAAATGGTTTCCGACGAGGCGATGACCGTTGAAAAGCTTTCGCGGTTCAAGGTCGTCGTGCTGCCCAATGCAGTTTGCCTGTCCGAGGCGCAATGCGCGATCCTGTCCGACTATGTGGCCCGAGGCGGCAGCCTTATCGCGGCATCCGAAACGGCGACCCGTACGCCGGACGGCACGCGCCGCACCGAGATAGGACTGGCCGAAACTCTTGGCGTCCAGCTGCGTGCGCATGTGCGCGGCCCCGTCAAGAACACCTATATCGCGCTTTCTGACACGCATCCCGTCAACACGGGTTACGGTGGGGCCCGCCGTATCATCGGTGGAACGCGGCTCCTCGATGTTGCCGTAACGGGCGAGGCCGAGACGCCCTTCCTGTTCGTGCCCGATTTCCCCGACCTGCCGATGGAAGAGGTCTATCCGCGCGAAGAAGCACACGCGCCTGCGGTTATCCTTGCGGAAAACGCTGCCGGTGGGCGCACGGCCCACGTGCCCTGGAACCTGGGTGCAACCTTTTGGGAGGTGCTGGCAGCCGATCACGGGCGCCTGATCGAAAACCTTGTGCGCTGGACGTTGAAAGACGCGCCGGCGGTCTGTGTCGAGGGCCCCGGTGTCATGGATGTGGCGACCCGCGCCGACGAAAACGGCATGGCGGTCGTGCTGTTCAACCTCACCAATCCGATGATGATGAAGGGGCCGATCCGGTCCCTGGAGCCCTCGGCTCCACAAACGGTCACGGTGCGTCTACCCGAGGGAAAAGCGGATGCAAATGTCCGTCTTCTGGTTGCCGGGCGAACGGCCGAGGTGGAAAAGGAAGGCATGATGCTGCGCATTGACGTACCCTCGGTCGAATTGCTGGAAGTCGTTCATCTGACCTGGGCCTGAGGCAATGACGATATCGGGACCGGTCCGGCCGGCCCCGGCGCATAAACACGGACTGTCTCTGCCGGAGGAGGGCGGACCATGATCCGATACATTTTCAAGCGGCTGGTCTACATGATCCCGACGCTTTTCGGCATGTCGCTGATCGCGTTCCTGATCATCCAGTTGCCGCCGGGCGACTATCTGACGTCGATGATCGCGTCGATGACCCAGAGCGGGCAGAACGTCGATCCCAGACAGATAGCGCTGCTGCGCGAAATCTACGGGTTCGACGATCCTATTCACGTCCAGTACTGGAAGTGGATCACGGGGATCGTAACGCGCGGGGATTTCGGCCACTCATTCGAGTGGAACCGGCCCGTTTCCGATCTGATCTGGGATCGCATGGGCGGAACTCTCACGCTCTCGATCGCGTCGCTCCTGTTCGTCTGGGCGGTTTCGATCCCCATTGGTATCTATTCGGCCGTCCGCCGCCATTCCATCAGCGACCACGTCTTCACCTTCTTCGGATTTCTCGGGCTTGCGATTCCGAACTTCATTCTCGCGCTGACGCTGATGTACGTCTCCTACCGGTTTCTGGGCCAGAGCGTGGGCGGGCTCTATTCGCCGGAATATGTCGGAGCTCCGATGAGCTGGGGCAAACTGCTCGATTTTCTGGCGCATTTGTGGATTCCCGTGATTGTCATCGGCACGGCCGGTACAGCGAAGCTCATCCGCATTCTGCGCGCCAACCTGACGGACGAGCTGCACAAGCCCTATGTCGTCACTGCACGCGCCAAGGGCCTGCCCGAGTACAAGGTGGTCCTTAAATACCCGGTCCGGATTGCGCTCAATCCGGTCGTGTCCGCGATCGGCTGGGTGCTGCCCGAACTGGTGTCGGGCATCACAATCACGGCAATCGTTCTGAATCTGCCGACCGCCGGCCCCTTGCTGCTGCGCGCGCTGATTTCCCAGGACATGTATCTGGCGGGGAGCTTCATCCTGCTCATGGGCGTCCTCACGCTCGTCGGAATGCTGATTTCCGACATCCTTCTCGCCCTTCTCGATCCGCGTATCAGGTTCCGGTGACGGCCATGCATTCAACCGCTCAATTTCACGATGAAGCAGGCCCCGCGGTCACGCCGCTCAAGCCTACCGGCGGGCGCGAGGAGATCGCCGTGGCGGGGCAGTGGACCCTGATCTGGCATAAATTCGCACGCAACAAGCTCGCTGTGTTTTCAGCTGCCATCATTGTCCTTTTGTATCTCATTGCCGCTTTTGCCGAATTCCTGGCACCGGGTGATCCCAGCGCGTCGCGACCCCAGTACACATACGCGCCGCCCCAGCCGATCGGCTGGTTCGTGGAAAGCGAGGACGGCGAGCGCCGGTTTCAGCCCCACGTCAAGGGTTACACGGTGGAGGTCGATCCGGCCTCCTACCGCAGGACCTTCGTGCCCGATGACGAACAGATCGTGCCAATCGGGTTCTTTGTCGAGGGTACGCCGTACCGGCTCTGGGGGCTCTTCGAGATGAACACGCACCTGATTGGCGCTCTCGATCCCACTCAGCCCATGTATCTTTTGGGCACGGACCGGTTGGGGCGCGATCTCCTGAGCCGGCTCATCTACGGCACCCGCGTTTCGATGTCGATCGGGCTGGTGGGCGTCGCCATGAGTTTGGTTCTCGGCATCGTTCTTGGGAGCCTTTCGGGTTATTACGGTGGCTGGGTGGATACGTCGATCCAACGCCTGATCGAGGTGGTGAGCGCCATGCCCACCATTCCACTCTGGCTCGGGCTCGCCGCTGCAATTCCTCTCACATGGTCACCCTTGCAGGTCTATTTCATCATAACGCTGATCGTCTCACTGCTGGGGTGGACCGGACTGGCGCGCGAGGTGCGCGGACGCTTCTTCGCGCTCAAGACCGAAGATTTCGTCACCGCCGCCCGTCTCGACGGCTCGCGTGAGCGGCGGCTGATTTTCCGGCACATCCTCCCCTCGCTCACCAGCCACATTCTGGCGGTCGTGACGCTGGCGATCCCGACCATGATCATCGCGGAAACGGCGCTCTCCTTCCTCGGGATCGGCTTGAAGCCGCCGGTCGTGTCCTGGGGCGTGCTGCTTCAGGACGCCCAGAACATCAGGACCGTCTCCAGTGCGCCATGGCTTCTGGCCTGGCCTGCAGGTGCAGTGGTGATCGCCGTTCTCTCCTTCAACTTCTTTGGTGACGGTCTGCGCGATGCAGCCGACCCCTATGAGTCCTGATCATGACTGAAGTATCTGCAGTTGGCGAAATCACGCGCGTTGGCGAAACCGCACAGCGGCCGGCAAGCAGCGATCCGGTGCTCTCCGTCGAGGGACTCAGCCTCGATTTCTTGCTGCGCAGGCACATCCTGCACGCCGTCCGCAATGTTTCCTTCACTCTCGAACGCGGCAAGACGCTCTGCCTGGTCGGTGAGAGCGGATCGGGCAAGAGCGTGACGGCGCGCGCGCTCATGCGCATTGTCGACAAGCCCGGCAAGATCACCGGGGGCAAGGTGGTTCTCAATACCGATGGCAACCCGGTCGACGTCACGGCGCTCCCCGACGGCAGCAAGGAGATCCTGAAGCTGCGCGGCGGCAAGATCGGTTTGATTTTCCAGGAACCGATGAGTTCGCTTTCGCCGGTGCATACAATCGGCTCACAGATTATCGAGGTTCTGCGACTTCACCGGGCCATGAGCAAGAAGGAAGCGCGCGCCGAGACGATCGAACTCCTGCGGCAGGTCGAAATTTCCAACCCCGAGGAGATGATCGACCGGTATACCTTCGAGTTTTCGGGCGGTATGCGCCAGCGTGCCATGATCGCCATGGCACTCGCTTGCGATCCCGACATCCTGATTGCGGACGAGCCCACGACTGCCCTCGACGTGACGACGCAAGCCGACATTCTCGGTCTCATCAAGCGGCTGCAGACCTCCCGTGGCATGGCACTGCTGCTGATCACCCACGATCTCGGGGTGGTTGCGGAGGTTGCCGACGAGGTCGCGGTGATGCGCTATGGACGCATCGTCGAGATGGGCGACGTCGACACCATCTTTCACGCGCCCCAGCACCCCTATACGAAGCGCCTGCTCGCTTCCACGGTAAAGCTCGAAAAGGGTCGCGCGGCATCGCAGTCGAGACCACGGGCCGAAACAGTGCCGATCCTCTCGGTGCGGGACGTGACCAAGGTTTATGGTGGCGCAAAGGAATGGTTCGGCAAGGCGGCTTTCGCGCTCAAAGCCGTCGACAGCGTGAGCTTCGATCTCCATGCCGGAGAAAATCTCGGCATCGTGGGTGAAAGCGGCTCGGGAAAGACCACGCTCGGCCGGCTGATCCTGAGGGTTACCGAACCCAGCGAGGGCGCAATCATCTATCGGCCCGAACGCGGAGAGGAGGTCGATGTGCGCGCGCTTTCGAAAGACAAGCTGCGCGATTTTCACCGTCAAGTGCGCCTCGTATTTCAGGATCCGTTCGCCTCGCTCAATCCGCGCATGACGGTCAAGCAGGTGATCGCCGATCCACTCGTCGTCTCCGGCGGCATGACCGGCAAGGCCATAGAGGAAAAGGTCGCCCATCTTCTCGAATTGGTGGGGCTCGATCCGCTCGCGATGGAGCGCTACCCGCATGCTTTTTCCGGGGGGCAGCGTCAGCGCATCGGTATTGCGCGGGCCCTGGCGCTCGATCCCAAAATCATCATTGCTGACGAGGCTACCTCGGCGCTCGATGGGTCGATCCGCTCGCAGATCCTCGATCTGTTGCTCGACATCCAACGCCAGCTCGACCTGAGCTATATTTTCATCTCACACGACATCTCGACCGTCCGTTATTTCTGCGATCGCGTAGCGGTGATGCACAAGGGCAAGATCGTCGAACTCGATACGGCCGAGAAAATCTGCACCACGCCGGAAGAGGCCTACACCAAGAGCCTTATCTCGGCGGTGCCGAGCCCGGACCCGCGCAATAAGCGCATGCTTCATCGTCACCGTTTTCAAGCCTAAAAGGAGGTCCTTGTGCCCAAATTTGCGGCCAACCTTTCGTTTCTCTATTCCGAATTCGGCTTTCTCGAACGCTTCGGCGCTGCGGCGGCCGATGGCTTTTCCGCCGTCGAATACATGAGCCCTTATGATGTCGCCGCCGAGGACATTGCCGATCAACTCGCCAAGCACGGGCTCACCCAGGCCCTTTTCAACCTTCCGTCAGGTGATTGGGCGGGGGGTGAGCGCGGCATTGCATGCCTGCCCGACCGGGTGAGCGAATTCCGCCAGGGTGTCGACAAGGCAATTGCCTACGCGAGGACCCTTGGATGCAGCAAGATCAACTGTCTGGCGGGGCTCGTGCCGACAGGAGCCGACCCTGCCGAACTCGAGCGAACGCTGATAGAAAATCTGCGCTATGCCGCACCGCGCATGGCGGAAGCCGGCATCATGCTCTTGCTCGAGCCGGTGAATACGGTCGACGTGGAAGGTTTTTTCATCTCCAGGACCGACCACGCCCTACGCATTCTCGATGCGGTCGGCGCGGATAACGCCTTCCTTCAGTACGATTTCTATCACGCGCAGGTGATGCAAGGCGATCTGATCGCGACCTTCGCCCGTCACAAGGACAGGATCGGCCACGTCCAGATTGCCGACAATCCCGGGCGCAACGAACCGGGTACGGGCGAAATCAACTACGGGGTCGTGTTCTCCGAACTCGATCGGCTCGGCTACGACGGGTTCGTCGGGTGCGAATACAAGCCTCGCGGCAAGACCAGCGATGGCCTGGATTGGATGAAACCCTATATTTGAGGATCGGTGCAGCGATGAAAATCGGATTCATAGGACTCGGTGTCATGGGGCTTCCCATGGCTGGACATTTGATCGATGCGGGCCACGAGCTGTTTCTTCATCGGGTCAAACCCAGGAGTCAGGAACTCGTCGACAAGGGCGGGAAAGCGCTGGAAAGCCCGCGGGCGGTTGCGGAAGCGGCGGACGTGATCATCCTCATGGTGCCGGACACTCCCGACGTCGAGGCGGTGCTGTTCGGCCCCGACGGCGTCGCGGAAGGCCTGAGCGCGGGAAAGATGGTGATCGACATGAGCTCGATCTCTCCCGTTGCCACCAAAGGTTTTGCCGCGCGTATCGAGGCGTTGGACTGCGCCTATGTCGACGCCCCGGTTTCCGGCGGTGAGGTGGGCGCGCGCAACGCCGCGCTCACCATCATGGTCGGCGCGCACGAGGACGCCTTTGCCAGGGCAAAGCCGCTGTTCGATGTGATGGGCAAGACCATCACCCACGTCGGACCGGTCGGCGACGGGCAGACCGCGAAAGTCGCCAATCAGATCATCGTCGGGCTCACCATTGAAGCGGTGGCCGAAGGTCTCCTCTTCGCGCAAAAGGCGGGGGCCGATGTGGCGCGCGTGCGCGAGGCTCTGATGGGGGGCTTTGCGGGCTCCGCGATCATGAAGATCCATGGCGAGCGTATGATCGAACGCACGTTCGACCCCGGCTTCAGGATCAAGCTGCATCGCAAGGATATGGCGCTCGCCATCAATGCAGCGCGCGAACTGGGCCTCGCGCTGCCGAACGCGGCGGCGGTCGAGCAGTTGATGAACGCTGCGATCGCGCGCGGGGACGGCGAACGCGATCATTCGGCTCTTTATCTCACCCTCGAGGCGCTCGCGGGCACAAGCTAAACGCGCACCGGCGCCCCGTGCGCCGCCCTCTGTATCCGGCTTAATCCTTGCCGGGAAAGCGGGTGAGGTGTGGCCGGTGACTGCCTCCAACGGAGTTCAGCATATGGTGAAGATCGATATGCAAGTGCCTTTCGGCGCGGTCTATTTCCGCAAATCCAATCCTCCGCAGGAAGACTGGGAGCGCGATTACGCGGTTGCTGCCGAAGACGGACTCAATGTCTTCAGGCATTGGTTCATGTGGAGCGCCATTGAGCGTCGACCGGGCGAATATGATTGGGAGGAATACGATCGCCAACTCGATCTCGCGGCCGCGCACGGCATCAAAACGATCATCGCCGAACTGATTCACACCGTGCCCGACTGGGCGTACCGCAAATATGCCCACGCCCGGCAGATGAAGGCCGATGGCACGCCCTTGCCCTCGATCATGGGGGTTTCGGCAGCGACGGGCGGGTTTGCTCCCAATGGCGGCGGCGCCGGCTCGCTCACGCTTAATTGCCTTGAGGTCAAGGAGGCCGCGGGCGCGTTCCTCACGGCGCTCGCCGCGCGCTACAAAGGGCATCCGGGGCTTCTGGGTTACGATGTCTGGAATGAGTGCAACTATTCACCCCTCGTTGATTACAATCCTTACACCAAGGCTGCATTCCGCGACTGGCTACGTGAGAAATACGGCGATCTCGATGTGCTCGCGCGCGCCTGGTATCGCTTTTCCTATGCCGAGTGGGACGACATCGACCCCCCGTTCCAGATCGCGCCCTATCCCGAATGTCTCGACTGGCTCGCCTTCAAGCGGCAGAACTACTACAACCAGATGCAATGGCGCATCGATTCGATCCGCAACGTCGATTCCGACTGCCTGATCGCCGCGCACGGCGTCGCCGGGGCAATCCCCGATATGGCGGCGCGCGGGAGTGATGACTGGCTCGCCGCCTCCAAAGTCGAGGTTTATGGCTATACATGGATTCAGGCGCGCAAGGGCAATCAGGCCTGGCGCAGCTTTTATGCCGCTGATCTGAACCGGGCAGCCGCGCGGGGCAAGCCGTTCTGGCATGCAGAGCGGCAGGGCGGTCCACTGTGGATGCAGCCGCAAGTCGTGGGGCGCGACAAGGAAGACGGCCGCGTCGCCGAGCCCGAGGATGTCCGTGTGTGGACGCTGACCTCATTCGCGGGCGGTGCGCGTGGCGTACTGAACCTGCGTTACCGCCCGCTGCTCGACGGCCCTCTGTTTGGCGCCTTCGGGTCCTATGGCATGGACGGTGCGCGTACGCCGCGATCCGACATGGCCAGCGCGATCGCCAAATGGGCCAACCACCCCGACCAGGCAGCATTGATGGCTGCCAGGCCCGTGCGGGGCGATATCGGGATTATCGTCGCGCCCGAAACCCAGCAATGGGACTATCTGTTAAGCCACGAAGGCGGCTACGACACCTATGCAGCAGCGATGTGGGGTGCCTATCGGGGCTTTTTCGATAACAATATCCAAGCTGACTGGGTACACATCGACCATATAGCCGATTACAATGCGCTCTACTTTCCCTATCCCATCATGCTTACCGGCGAGCACGCCCGCCAACTGGCCGACTGGGTAAAAAGGGGCGGGCGCCTGATCAGTGAAGCCTGTCCCGCTTATTTCGGCGACCGCGGACGCGTTGGCACGATACAGCCCAATCTCGGCCTCGACGCTGTTTTCGGGGTCAAGGAGGACACGGTCGAATTCATGCCCGACATTGGCGACCGGATTCATTTCGACTATGAGGGCGCGCAAATTCAGGGCGGCGGCTTTCTTCAGTCTTACATCTCCAGCGAGGGTCGGGAGCGTGGCCGGTTCGCCGATGGCCGGGTCGCCGTCGTCGAAAACCGGTTCGGGGCAGGGCGCACGCTGCTGCTGGGCACGCATCCCTCTGTCGGCTATCACCGCACGCAGAGTGAAGCTGCCCGGCGCTTTTTTGCGCAAATGCTCGAATGGGCCGAGCGTCCCGCAACTGTGTCGAGCACGAACGCAAATATCCAGGCGCGCCTACATACCGGCGGAAACGCCACCTATCTCTGGATTGTCAATCCGACGCGTCAGCCGCAAAGTGGCAGGATCACGTTGTCGGACGGTCGGAATAAGCTCGGCCGCGTCTTCTGGGGCGCAAGCGATGCCTTTGATGGCGCACGCTTCACCGTCCCGCCGCGAGACGCGGTCGTGGCCGAGATTTCCGGCTGATCGGCGTGACCCAATGCGGTGACGCCGGCATTTTCAAACCGCCGACGGCATCGAAAATGGATGCATCCGCCCGAGTCCGGGACTATCTCGGGCGCGCCGTTGAGGCGGCGGCTGCTTCCATCCTGGCGCGTTGGTCCTGGTTGCCCCTCAAAGCTCCGCGGGTGCTTCGAGTGCGTCAATCTCTTCGGGTGAAAGGACTACATCCAGCGCCGCGATCGCATCGTCAAGATGCTCGCGCCGGGTGACGCCGATGATCGGGGCGTCGACGGGCTTTTTCTGCAGCACCCAGGCCAGTGCGATCTGCGCCGGGGGGACACCACGCTCCCGGGAAAGCGCATTCACCGCGTCGACGACGGCTTTGGCACGCGTCTCGGCACCCACGTAAAGCTTTTTGCCCACAGCGTCACGTTCGAGCCGGTCGCTGGTTTGCGTCCACGGTCTTGAAAGACGGCCGCGTGCCAGAGGGCTCCAGGGCACAACTCCGATTCCCTCTGATGCGCAGAGCGGGAGCATCTCGCGTTCTTCGTCGCGGTGAATGAGGTTGAGGTGGTTCTGCATCGAGACGAAGCGCGCCAGCCCCAGCCGCTGTTGCGTGCCGAGCATTTTCATAAATTGCCAGGCCGCCATCGTAGAGGCACCGATATAGCGGGCCTTTCCCGCTTTCACGACGTCATCCAGCGCTTCGAGGGTCTCTTCGATCGGTGTTTCGGGATCGAAACGATGGATCTGATAGAGGTCGACATAATCGGTGCCGAGCCGGGACAGGCTCTGGTCGATCTCGAACATGATAGCCTTGCGGCTCAGTCCCCCGCCATTGGGACCCGAGCGCATGCGGCCGTAGACCTTGGTGGCCAGAACGACGTCCTCGCGCCTCATCATCGACCATAGCGCCCGGCCCAGAACCGCCTCACTCTCGCCGAGGGAATAGATGTTCGCGGTGTCGAAAAAGGTTATGCCGCTTTCGACCGCGTGGCGGATGATGGTTCGGCTCCGTTCCTCGTCCAGCACCCAGCTATGACTGCCCTTGGTGGGATCCCCGAAGGACATGCAGCCGAGGCAAAGCCTGGAGATTTCGAGCCCGGTGTTGCCCAATCTGGTGTATTGCATCTTCACCTCACTTTGGTACCGGCAAGACCGGTGCTGCTGGTACAACGTTTAAATGCGCGGTGCGCGGCAGCGCCTGTGGGCGCGTTCCACGCGCTGAAATGCGCTGTTAGTGAATCTCCGCCAACGCGGGCGCATGTGCGCGCCCGGGCTTGGGGGCGCTCCTTGCGCGTTGAGCGTTGAGCGAGGACTTGATCCGGGCGATGCTTTCGCTGATCACCTGTGCGGCTTCCTTGAGATGGGGCACGTAGGTCTCCAGAATTTCCTCGCGGCGTACGGCGCTCGAATAATAGGTGAGCCCGATGGTCGCGACGATATTGGGCGATCCGAGTTCAAAGATCGGCACCGCCACGCTGGAAGAGGCATCCGAAGTGGTCGCGCCGATGCGCTCGGCAAATCCTGTCTTCTGCGTCACCTCAATCATATGTTCAACGAGCCCCGGCGACGTCATCCATGGCGTATCCGGGTGCTCGGACATTTCCAGATGGCGCATCATCAGCCGGCGCTCTTCGGGCGGGCAGAATGCGAGATAGGCGCGTCCAAGCGCCATGCTGATAAGGCCCAGCCGTTTCTGAATGAGTGCGTGATAGGGGGCCATGGGGCTTTCGCCGCATGTCGTGTCGCAAACAACCACCGCGTTTCCGTCCGGAACCGCCATGGCGGCGGGCCACTTGTGGACGCGGGTCAATTCCTGGGTCCAGGGCCGCCCCGCCTCTACCGCCAGTGGCGCGCCGTGAAAGCCGCAGCTCAGCGCAGCCACCTGTGAGGTGACGCGGTAACCCTTGGCGCTGACTTCCTTCGTAACGTAGCCCGCCTCCGTAAGCGTTTCGAGAATCCGTACGATGGTCGGTTTGGGCAGGCGGGTCACCTTGTGAATGTGGTCGATCGAGGTAACACGCTGCCGATTGAGGATTTTCAGCACCTCGAGCGAACGCAGCACAGAGTTGACCGGCATATAGGACGACATCGTTTTTCCTCCCGATGTCCGGGACGCGACGCCCCGGAGACCTGTCGATCGCCAAACCCTACAGCATCGGCCCGAAAATCTGTATCGATTTTCGGAAAGCACGATTCGTAGATTCAATGAGATAGAGCGTCCTTTGTACGTCCAAACGGACGCACGGCGCTCTAGCAGATTCTCTCCCAGGTAAGGTCACGATAGTTGATCACGCCTTCAATATCGACGGGCGGAGCAGTGAGGATGACGCGGTTGCCCGAAAAGCGGGCTGGCCGAACCTGATCGGTGCCGATGCGATCGGCGACGGTCGAGCAGTCTACCCGCGTCACCAACGTTTTTCCGTCGAACCGATAGCGCCCCGCATAGGAAGTGTATTCGCGCGGGCGGCTCGATGGCAGGTTCTCACGACCGTCGCTGATCACGACCATCATTCGGTGGTCGTCGTTGAAAGTGATGACCCCCATCTTTTTCGGCCCGTATGAAGAGCGCAGAATGTTGCCGTCCTTGTCTCGGTTTGTGATGTCGACGAGCTTCCAGGTGCCGATGAGCAGTTCCGATTGGTCATCGATGGTCATTTAGGCTGTTCTCCGAGCAAGATGAAAGCGTTGGGATCGGGCTGGCGCGTCATCTCCCAGTATTCGATCAGTCGCCAGGGGGAGTTGGTGGTGATGCGGCCTGATTTGTTCCGATACCAGTTGGTAACGCCCTCATGGGTCCAGACCATCCGGGCGAGCGCCGCGTCGAGCTGTTCATTGTAGGCGTCATGAGCCTCTTGTGTGCACTCCATGGCTTCGGCGCCGCGTTCAAGGAGCATCTCGATACAGGCGGTGATGTAGTGAACCTGGCATTCGGCCTGAAAGATGATGCTGCCCCCGTGCGCGAGGTTGGTGTTCGGACCGTAGGTGAGGAAAAGGTTAGGAAAGCCCGGCACGCAGACGCCAAGATAGGCGCGGGGGTCGTCGTCGCCCCATAGATCGCGCAGGCTGGTCCCCGAAGCTCCTGTCACCTCCATGGGGAAAAGCATGCGGCTCGCCTGAAAGCCGGTGGCGAAGACGATAGCATCTACGGGGTGGCGGGTGCCGGTCTTGTCGACGATGGCATCGGGCTCTACGCGTTCAATGCCCTCGGTGACGAGTTCAACATTGTCGCGGCGCAGCATGTCGTACCAGCCATTGTCACGCAAGGAGCGCTTGCCGAAAGGTGCGTAATCCGGTGTCACCTTGGCGCGAAGATCCGGCCGGTCGGCCATAACCTCGTCGATATAGGCGGTCCAGACCTTTCGGATGGATTCACTGCGTTCGGAGATGGACGCCTTGCCACCTTGCCATTCGGGGTCGCGGATCAGCGCATCGTGGACGCCGTCACCATATGCCCAGAACAGCAGAAATCGGTACCATTGTGCATAATGCGGCACATTGGCCAGGATCCATTTGACGTTCTCTGAAACGAGATTGGCGTAATTGTGCCGCGGAATGATCCATGGAGCCGAGCGCTGGAAAATCGTAAAATGTTTAGCGACCTTCGCCAGCGGCGGACCGGCCTGGATGCCGCTGGCGCCGGTCCCTACCATGGCGATGCGCTTGCCCGCGAAATCGAAATCGTGGTTCCAGTGTGCGGTGTGGACCTTTTCGCCCGCGAAATTCTCCAGCCCTGGCAGGTTCGGAATTGCGGGCTGGTTGAGCTGGCCGACTGAACTGATGACCGCGTTGGCCGTCTCCGTGCGCTGGGTTCCGTCCGGCGCGCGGATTGTGCAGTGCCAGAGATGGTCTTTTTCATCGAAGCGCAGCGAAACCACTTCGTGGCCGAGAGCGATATTGTCCATCACCCCGAAGCGCGTGGCGCAATCCTTGAGGTAGTTCTTCAGCTCCTGCTGACGCACGTAATAGCGCGACCAGTTGTGGTTGAGCGCAAACGAATAGCAGTAGAGATGATTTGCGCTGTCCACGCCGCAGTCGGGATAGGTGTTTTCGTGCCACACCCCGCCCACATCCTCGTTGCGCTCGATGATCTTATAGCGGATGCCGGCTTCGCCGAGTTTGATGCCGGCGCATATGCCGGAGGCCCCCGCGCCCACGATCAGGACAGTGAAGTCTTCCGCGCGCCGGCGCACCGGCGCACTGGCTTGCGAAAGCGGTACTGCAGCGGTTTCGAACCCCAGATCCTCGAACAGCATCGGCAGGTAGCGCTCGGAAACCTCTTCACGGCAGAACGCGTTCATCATGCGGTGGAGCTGGTCCCGGTCCAGGCGGGGCGGCACGTGATCGGGATCGAGCAGGACGGCTGCCAGCCGTTCGAACAGGGCGCGGGCCTCGGCATCGGGGATCTTGTGGTCGAATTCGCCGGGACGTGAAAGCATCGGAGCATAGTGATCCAGAAGCGCCATGTCGCCGGTCAACTGCACGAGGACCATGAGCAGCGTCGAAATTTCGCCATCGGCAAGTTTTTCGACGAGCGCATCGTGCCTGTCCTCCACCATGGGCGTGGCAATACTGGTCATCAGCGAAAGGCTCCTCTCGATTGTTGGTCGGAGGCTAGCCGAGCGGTTCGCGGAGCGTTTCCGATTTGTGCCAGCATTTCACATTGTGAAATTTGCGGGCGTTGATCGTGCATTCAGGCGTTCGCGCTGGTCTTTTCACGCGACCAATGAGGAGGGAGGCCAATGGCATGACCGCGCGCGCACCGGGATGTGGGAAGCAAGACGAGATTGTCGGCGCCCTTTTAAAGGGCGCCGTCGATCTGCATTGCCACAGCGGTCCTTCGATCATGGAGCGCAAGCTCGACCATATCGAGCAGATCGAGGATGCCGAAGCTGCCGGATTGCATGCGGTTCTGTTCAAGGATCACTTCTATTCCAACACGCCCGTGATGAAGGTTCTCGATCGGTGGCGCGGCGCGCAGTCTAAGCTGCAGCTCCTTTCCGGCGTGCCGCTCAACAACCAGCTGGGCGGGCTCAATCCGTTTGCGGTCGAGCATGGGCTGATGATGGGTGCTCGCATGGTATGGATGCCGACCCTATGCGCGCACAATCACCTTACCACCGCGTTCCGCTACGATCTTCATGGCCGGCTGGGCCTGCGTAAGCCGGCCAGGCTTTCGGTGCTGGATGAAAAGGGCGTCTTGCGGCCCGAAGTTCATGACATCCTCGACCTTATCGCCGCGCATGACGCCGTTTTGTGTGGTGGGCACTTGCACGTGAGCGAGATGTATCCGCTGTTTGAAGCCGCCAAGGCGCGCGGGGTCACCCGCATGATTGTGAGCCACCCCACCTACTGGATCGAGGCGCAGCTTGAGGATCTGGCTGAACTCGCGCATATGGGTGTCTATCTCGAACACTGTGCCTGCATGCTGATCGACGGGCCGTCACGCAAATTTCCGTACGAGCAATTGCGCGCTTATGTTGATGTTGCCGGGATCGACCGTACGATCCTGGGGTCGGACCTCGGCCAAACGTTCAACCCACGGCCTGTGTCTGGCTTTCGCGCTGTGATCGCGCTCTGCCTCGAACTCGGATTTTCACCTGAGGACATCCGTACCATGACCTCGACAAATGCGTGCCGGCTCATGGGCATCGAACTGCCCGCCAGTGTCGCTTATCAATAAAAAACCATCAGGAGACCGGCGCATGAATGCCATTACAGAAGAAAGAATCGATGCACTGATGCGCGGGGCGATCGATTTGCACTGCCACAGCGGCCCCTCGATCATCAACCGCAAGCTCGATCATCGCGAGGCTGCGCTCGAGGCTGATGCAGCCGGGATGCGCGCAATCGCTTACAAGGACCACTATTACGGCACGAGCCCGGTCGCGGCGATGCTGCGTAAGACCGAATTGGGCAATGCGCCGATTACACTCGTTTCCGGGATCGTGCTCAACAATGCCGTGGGTGGGCTCAACCCCTACGCCGTCGAGCACGAATTGACGCTCGGCGGACGGATTGTCTGGATGCCCACGATCTCAGCGGCCAATCACATCCGGCACTTCCACCGCCGGCAGTTCGGTGGCGCGGGCAAGGCGATGCGTCCGCAGGTTGCGCTGAGCGTGCTTGACGAACGGGGGCAAGTGACTTCGGTCGTTCTCGAAATTCTCGACCTCATCGCCGAGCATGACGCGGTGCTTGCCGCCGGTCATCTCCACATCAGCGAAATCTGGCCTCTGTTCGAAGCGGCGCGGCGAGCGGGCGTCAAGCGTCTTGTGGTCAATCATCCGGCGCTCTTCATCGGCGCGGACCTTGCCGACATGCGCGAACTTGCGAAGGCAGGCGTCTATCTCGAACAATGTGCGTGCATGCTCATCGAGTGTGCCGGCCGGCACCACAGCAATGAGGAACTCCAGAGCTTCATCGAGGCGGGCGGCATCGACCAGACCATTCTGAGTTCCGATCTTGGTCAGCCAGCCAATCCTCGTCCCGTCGAGGGCTTCCGTGAGGTG
>JAJUHJ010000029.1 GCA_029279965.1 Phyllobacteriaceae bacterium | reverse complement strand
TTGCCGGCAGCTATTTCGGCATCATCATCGTCCATCTCATCCCGACGATCCCTTACATGATCCGAATGCTGACGGCCGTCTATCAAGGCATCGGCACAGACTTCGAGGAGCAGGCGATGGTGCTCGGGGCTAACCGGCGGCAGGTGCTCTTCCGGGTCACATTGCCGATGCTGATGCCGGGAATCCTGGCGGGAACGCTGTTCACCTTCCTGGTTTCGACCAACATTTTCCTGCTGACCTTCTTCCTCGGCCAAGGCCGGATCATCACCTTGCCGACACTGCTCTTTTCGAAGGTTTCGGGCGGCACCATCGACGCTACCGGCGCGGGGATCGCATTGATAGCCATGCTTCCCGGAATCGCCCTCTTGCTTTTATCCGAACGCTTTATCCGGGAAGAAGCGTTTGGAAGGGGCTTTGGCCATTGAGCGCGCTATATCTCCAGAATCGCGTAAGGTCGTCCGCTCGGCTTCTCAATGCGATGGGCGACGTTGAAGACGCGTATCCCGCCAGGCGTCCGGCCCTCATAGGTACCGTGATGGGCATGACCGTGCACGATGGCGTCAACCTGATATCGGTCGATCGTCTCCGCAAGCCGTGAAGACCCGAGAAAGGGAAAGATTTCGGGCGGTTCCCCAGCCACCGTCTCGGCTACCGGCGCATAATGCAAAACGGCGATCGAGCGCTCGGTGCGAAGCTGGCGCAGGCCATTTTCGAGCTTGATCGCCTCCTGGACAGATTCGGCGACCATCGCTTTGATGGCAGGCTCGCCGAACGAGGCCAGCATGCGCCGGCCGAAGCCACCTACAAAGCCTTTCGCGCCGGCAAAGCCCACGCCCTTCAGCTCGACCGCCTGGCCGTCCAACAAATGAACGCCGGCCTCGCGCAGCAGCCGCGAGACGTCCTCCACCGCATCGCACTCGTGATCGTGATTTCCCAGAACGCCGACGATGGGTATGCCGCAGCCACGCAGATCATCCGCCAGAAGCTCCGCCTCACGCGGTTTTCCAAGATCCGTAAGGTCGCCGGCGAGCACGAGGATGTCCGCTTCGCGCGCAATCTCGTTGAAGAGTTCGCGGTAGGATGCGCTCCCCTCCTCGTTCACGTGCAGGTCGGCAATCGCGGCAATCTTCATCCTCAATCGTCCTTCACATGATTTATCCCGTTTTCAGCGTCGAAATCGGCATAGCCCCATTCTCGTACGTCGATCTCGTAATCGACTCTGGAGAACATGCGTCCCCGGCTGATGTCCACCTGCGGCGGAGGCAGCCGGCGCTGATGCGCAAGCCTGTCGAGCAACTCGTCGAGAAGCCAGCCGGGCACCCGTTCGCGCTTGCTTGGATAGATCCATCGAAAATTCAGAAGATGCACGAGCAAGACTTCCCAGTGGACTTCCATGTAGTGGAGCAGCACTTTCCAGTCGATCTGGTCATGCGCACGCAGGATGATGTGGGCGACGTCCGGACCGTCATAACGATCGCGATTCTGGATGAAACACTTGGACCAGACGAGTTCCGTCGGCCCTACAAGGCGGACGGGATGGCCTAGCACATTGATCCTGCGTGCACGTTTGAACCAGTCGTCCGACACCGGCATCGTACCGTTTGAAGACGCGAAGATGACATCGAAGAAATCCTCTCCGCGGCGGACCTTCCCCAGCCAGCGTTCGTCTTCGACCGATACTGTGTCACCCAGCGTCTGAAAATGCGCCAGGATGCGCGGCCAGTCCCCGGCCTTGCAGAATATATCGAGATCCTTGGTGGAGCGGGAGATGCCCGTATAGGCGCTGACGGCAAAGGTACCGGCAACGAGAAACGGTATTCCCGTCTCGATCAGTTGGCTGACGGCCTCTGCATAGAACGCTTCCGCCTCGGCACTGTTCAGGATGGGTTCGGCCCGCGCCTCCATCGGCGTATCGGGATGTATGAAGCTGTCCGGACCTTCAGGCATTGATGCGTTTCCAACGATGCTTCCGGGTCAATTCGCAGCACCCTCGGCGGTTCCGCCGCGGCCGCTCGATGCTCAGACCACAGGAAGAAGGATTCTTGCGGCGCGATCAGTTCCTGTTCGCCGAGGCGACCCGCACCTTTGTGGCCAAAGGGCCGGTGTCGCCGACCTCTTCCACATAGTGCACCTCATCGCCCACGCGCAGGCTGTCGAAGTCGCCCTGCAGCATAGCGTTTCGATGGAAATAGAGGTTTCCCCCTTCCTTGGTGAGCAGAAAGCCGTGGTCCTCATCCGGAAAAATCTGCGCCACCTGCCCAAGGAACTGGTTCTGGGAATCGTGCTGGCCAGACTTGTTGCGGCCGTGCCGCTCCTCCTTCAATTGCGCGAGCCGGCGCTCGGCGATGGCGAACGCGTCGTTGATGGCATTGCCAAGATCCGGCGTCTGATACTTTTGCTGAAGGCGATCCGGCTCATAAGCAACGACGAGGGGAGCCATTCCCGGAAGGTTCACTTCGATGCGCACCACTGGGGGCACAGTGCCTTCCACATTTCGCGCGCGCTGATCGACGGTCACGCGGCAGCCGATAATGCGGTCGTAGTAGGATTGCAGCTTGTCTACCCGGGCGCGGATTTCCTCCTCCGCCCAGTCTGATTTCTCGGCTTTGTGGAATGCGATTTGTAGCGGGATTTGCATCTCGACCTCGTGGTTGGTGCACTCGATGCGTCTTCCCGGAGACGAGCAGTGTCGTCTCGTTGGATCTGCGCATCGTTCTTTCACGGAAGAAACGCCGGCATGAAGACACTTGTTCCGCCCGGAACCTGCCGGGAGGCGAGGCGTTAGGTGTGACAAGGTCAAGGGAGTAAAATCCGTGAACGAAAAGCCCGCGGCTATGGTCGAACCTTTTCATGGTACGGTGAACGTCCGTTTCTCCGATGCCATCATTGCCTCTACCAAACAGGCGCTCGTGCTACGGGAGGAAGGACGTGATCCGGCGTATTTCATTCCTTTCCGTGACGTTTACTTCGAGTTCCTCGTCCCCTCGCCGCGAGAGGAGGAAAGCCGCCTGGACGGGAAAGTACGATACTGGAATGTTGAAGCAGTAGGAGCGGCAGAAAACGATGTCATGTGGGTCTATGACCAGCCGGGTCCGCAGCTCGCATCCATCCGCCAGCATGGTACCTTCGATCCGGCGAAAGTCCGCATCGACGCGCTTCCAAGCGAAGACCTGATCCATACGCCACATGCGCCGTGAAGAGGATCGCCACCTATGAATGCGCGAAAGTCATCGCTCCGTACAGAGCCGCCGACGGCCGATCGTCTTCGCATCGATATCGATGAAGGAAGGACGAGCGACAAGGTTCGCTATCCGGATCCGGCCGCGGCACCTCTGGGTTCCGATGACGAGGCAGCCGGAACACCGCCCACGGCAGAACAGCGAAGGCTGGCGCAGGAAAACCGCGAGCACCACGAGGCGCCACTACGAGAGGGGCCGGGCACGCTTCTCATTTACGCGCTGCTCATTGCCGGCGTTGCGCTGGTCATCATAGGCATCATAGCCCTTATGCAGATGTGAAACAGGCAAGCGAAATGAGTACTCCACGACCCATCCCGGATCCGACGCCCCCTCCGACACCAGGACCGTTGCCAATGCCGGAACCCGTGCGCGAGCCCGATCCTGAGCGCCTGCCCGACGAAGATCCGGTGCCCAATCCCGATGAAAACGACAATCCCCCGCGCCAACGTGGTGGATGATCGCGACGCGTCATCGGCCGTCCTTGTATAGTTCTCTGGTCTTCTCATCCCGTGCCGCTTCTTCGTCGGGGGTGAGACGCCGCCGGCGCAGCAAAGCATAAATGATCAGAGCGGCCACCAGGAACGGTGCGATGCCGACTGCAAAAAACCATAGGTAATCCGCCATAAGGACGCTCCAATGTTACGCCTATGGACGCCCTGCCGATGAATGCCGCCGGTAAGATCCACGATCGCGAACCTGACGAGGCCGCTCGGTGAACCAGCCTGGCAGGATTTCCGCCAACAGGCTGCGCAGGACTCCAAGGTGTTTGCTTGCCATATCCCGACAACGGGCAACGCTTACCAATCGTTCCTTGTCAGATCGCATCCGGAACGAAGGATACGCTATAATCCTGCACCTTCGGATCGCTTTCCATTGTTCTCGCGCAGCCACCGCAGCACGAGTGATTCCTGCTCATCGAGCCCTTTGAACGGCTTTCGGTAGCGGCGGCGAAACTCCGCCATCTCCGGCGCAAGTCTTCCATCTTCCCAGGCGTCGATTACCGCCGGATGGATATAACACCGGCGACAGACGGCGCGGGTGTTGCGGAGCCGGCGCGCGACATGATCGACGATGGCGTTGAGCTGCCGGGCAGCTTGTCGCTTGGTCGCCGGGGTTTGCTCGCTTGCCAGAAGCATGGCCGCGGCGCGCGTGGCGCCCCATGTGCGAAAGTGTTTGGAGGTGAAAGCTTCCCCCCCATGCGCGTGAATATAATCATTCACGTCCTGCGACTGGACGGGCCGGCGGATGCCCTCTTCGTCCAGATACTGGAAGAGATGTTGGCCGGGCAGTTCCTGAATGGTGCGCACGATACGGGCGATACGGCGGTCGGTAAGTTTCAACTTCCACTCCTGGCCGGATTTGCCGATGAAGGAAAAGCGTATACTCGCGCCGTTTACCGCCACATGCCGATGCTCCAGAGTCGTCAGGCCGAAGCTCAGATTTTCACGTCTGTAGCTCTCGTTTCCGATGCGGATCATCGTGTTGTCGAGCAGCCAGACCACCGAAGCCACCGCTCGCTCCAGCGGCACGCCGCGCCGGGCAAGGTCCTTGTCCATCTGCATACGCAGCTTCGGCAGAGCCTCGGCAAAAGCCACGAGGCTGGAGAATTTGGCTTCGTCTCGACAAGCAAGCCACTCGGCATGATAGCGATATTGCTTGCGGCCGCGCTGGTCGCGACCAGTGGCCTGAATATGCCCGTCCGGCAAGGGTGATATCCAGACATCCTCCCAGGCCGGAGGAATGGCAAGCTGCCGAATCCGCGCCCGCGTTGCCTCATCGCGCACCGGCGAGCCATCCGGCGCGAGATAGGAGAAGCCCTTTCCCGCCCGGCGACGCCGGATACCGGGTTCGCTGTCGCTGACATAAGTGAGCCGCGCCCGCAGCGCATCCGCCATTGGTTCTCCAACGGCCGGCGCCGGGATATCCATCTTGTTCAGATCCGCCTCCATTTTCTGCTCACGACAGCATCGGCACCGGTAAATGAGGAGCTGCGGACAAGGTTCCCGCGCGAGGAGCCGGTGAAAACGTCGCATGCGGGGAAAAATACGGAATTCCACGGCAGAGCGGTTGCAAAGCGGGCGGCTTCACGACAAATCTGGTTCGAAGGGCGAACATTTGGGGAAATTCATGAAGCGGACGGGCCGACCGCGCTCCACGCGCAAAGCTGATTCCTTACCACCGGACATCGGCATCCTTCTTCAAGAGATCGAAAATGAGCCGGTGCCGGAAAGGCTGCTGGACCTCGCGCGCCGCCTTCAGGAAGCGCTGGTGGAACAACGGCGGACGGAAGCAGCCGAAGAGGCTGTCGATGAATCCGGCTAGACAGCCTCCCGATATTGCCGTTTCGCTGCGTGTCTCCGCGGCTGCGCAAGCGGCGCCATGCGGAACCAGGCGATAGTTTCCTTCAGCCCATCCCGGAGCGGAATGTTCGGTTCCCATCCGAGCAGCGTTTTTGCCCTTGATATGTCTGGCCGGCGGCGTTTCGGATCATCTTCGGGCAATGGGCCGTAGACAATGGCGCCGGCCCCGGGGACCATCTGGTGCACGAGCGCGGCCAGTTCACTGACGGTGAATTCGCCGGGATTGCCGAGATTGACCGGCAGGCCCGGGTTGGGCTCCACCTGCATGAGCGCCACGAGCCCTGCCACCAAATCTGCAACATGACAGAAAGAGCGCGTTTGTCGGCCGGTGCCGTATATTGTCAACGGTTCGCCGCGAAGAGCCTGGTTGATGAGATTGGATACGATGCGGCCGTCATCAGCCTGCATTCGCGGGCCATAGGTATTGAAAATGCGAGCCACGCGGGCATCGACGAGGCCGAGCCGCAGATGGTCGAAGCACAAGGCCTCTGCCGCACGTTTGCCTTCGTCGTAACAGGCACGCGGACCGGTACAGTTGACGTTGCCGTGGTAATCTTCCGGTTGCGGATGGGTTTCGGGATCGCCATAGACCTCACTGGTCGATGCCTGAAGGAAACGCGCACCGCTCTTTTCAGCCAGTGTCAGCAAATGGCGCGTGCCGAGTACGCTGGTCATCATGGTATGCACCGGATCGGCCTGATAGCGCGGTGGTGAAGCCGCGCAAGCCAGATTGTAGATCTCGTCCAAATGCCCGTCGATCGAAAGCGGCTCGCATACGTCATGCTCTACCAGTTCGAAATCGGGGTGGTTCTCCAGTGGGGCAACGTTGGAACGTGCGCCAGTGAGAAAATTGTCGACACAGATCACCCGACATCCATCGCTGAGCAGTGCATCGCACAAATGCGAGCCTATAAAGCCGGCCCCGCCCGCTACCAGAACCCGCCTGCGCGTCCCTTTAACATTCACGGCATCCATGCAACGCTTCCTTCCTGATGCAAAGGTTCACGGCGTGAGGACTCGCATTCGCTCGCGCCTTGCTCCGATTGTGTGTCTCCGCCGCATTTTTGCGACGAAGTGACTTCATCCGGCTGCAGCCGCTTCAACCGACCTTTGCGAGCCGGCTACCGGCATCCGACAGCCGTAAAAGATCCACCAGTTCACGCGCACGTGCCCTCCCCGTGTGTCGCTCGAGCACACTCTTCCGTCCTGCCCGCCCGATCGCCTGCCGCTCGTCCTCAGGCATTTCGGCAAGCGCCTTGACCACCGTCTCGCTGTCGTCCGCGAGAAGAATGGACTCGCCATCGACAAAGAGCTCGTCGAGCCCTTGCCAACGATCGCTGATCAGGGGGACGGCGCAGGCCGCTGCCTCGAAGAGGCGCACGCTCGGCGACCACCCCGCCGCCACCATGTCCGCGCGCGTGACATTGAGCGTGAAACGCTGCCGGCTATAAAAAGATGCGTGTGCCTCGGGCGGCAGGTGGGGTATGCGCTCCACATTCTCCGGCCAGGCGATATCGTCGGGATATTGCGCGCCCGCCACCACGAAGCGCTGTTCGGGAAGACGACGCGCCGGCTCTATCAGAAGGCGCTCCAGTTTAGGCTGGCGGTCAGGGCTGTACGTGCCGAGATAGCCGAGATCCCAGCGTGCCGGCTCTCCGGTCGGTGCGTAGGCATCCCTGTCCACCGAACAGTACAAGGCTTCAGCACGGCACGCACCGAAATCCCTTTCGAGCCTGTCGAGAACTTTGCCGCCCGAAAAGGAGAAGTAGATGTCAAACAGTGGCACCTGATCACGCCTCAGAAACTCTTCCTCGCCGCGCTCAAGCGCAGCGAGCGTCACCGGCGTGTCGATATCGTAGAAGCACAAGAGCCGTGGTCCCATCGCCGCGACGCGTTCTATGACCTTGGCACCTTCCGGCACATATGAGCCGACGATGACGGCGTCGGCACTTTTGATAGACGGGAGAAAACGCTTGAGCCCGGAAAGCGCCTCGTAGTACGCAAGGCTGCAGAACTCCGGTTCAGGCAAATCGCGGCTTTCGGCATACCAGGGTGTATTCCGCTCCAGAAAAAGCACCCGGTGTCCTTCGGCGGCAAGCCCACGAAGAAGGGCCCTGTAGGTCGTTGCGTGTCCATTCCCCCAGGAAGAGGAAAGCGAAAGACCAAGGACGACAATGTTAAGAGGCCTCATTCGGCGGCCTCCACGCGCGGCGGACGGACGTAGCGCGTTATGATGCTGTCGACCTCTGCCGCGCGATGAGCATAAGTGTGATCGCGCAGGATGCGTTCCCTTCCACGTTGGCCGATCTCCTTCGCCTTTGACGGATCAAGCCCCGCAAGGATATCGGCCACATCCTGGCCATCGCGCGCGACAAGCACCTCTTCGTCCTCCTTGAGGAAAAGATCGATGCCGGCCCACGCGTCGGTGATAAGACAGGCTCCTGCACCAGCCGCCTCAAACACACGCGTGGCAGGAGAAAAGCCGTTTTCCGCCATGCTGGCGCGGCTGATGTTCAGCACCGCCTTGGGCGTTACGTTGAGAGCATTGTGATCGCGTGTTGAGACATGTCCGATATAGCGGACATTCCCGCTCATCGGCTTGTCCATCCACCCTGAACCGCCCAGCAGAAAAGCTTGTTGGGGGAGTTTGAATGCCGCAGCAAAAAAGAACTCGTCCACCCGCGCCTCCCGGTCAGGCAACCTGTTGCCAAGGAAGGCAAGATCGCAGGCGAAGCGGTTCTCTGAACGCACAGGATGGTGTGTGTCGGGATCGAGCGCATTGTAGATTGGAACGCATTCGCGGGCACCAAAGCCACGATAGCCGTAGACCACGGGATCGCCGCCGCCATAGGTAAGAACCAGATCGATTTTGCGCAGTTGCCGGCGCAAGGGGTGGTCCGGCTGCTCCCGCAATTCGGCCAGCGTGGCGGGCGCGTCGACATCCCAATAGATCTTCAACGCATCGGGGCGCGCTGCTGCGAGAACATGATCCAGAAGGGCCTCGTCCTCGAAGCCGACTCCGCTCGCCTTGACCACCACATCGGCGTTGGCCGCTTCGGCTGCGACCTCCTTCAGCGCCTCGTAGGTACCGTCATAGACGACGACGCGGCACCAGCTGGGGGGGACAATGTCGCGATGTTTCTGACGCTCATAAACATTTGGTTCATAAAATGTGACCTCGTATCCCAGCCTGGCGAGCTGGCGGATAAGGCCGCGGTAGTAGGTTGCCGCTCCGTTCCAGTAGGAAGAAAGCAGGCTGGAGCCGTAAAAGGCGATCTTTGTCATTCAGCGGCCTCCCTGGGTGCCAATTGTACCTGGACTTTCAACGTGCCGTGCCGGGAAAGCGTCTCGAAAAGCTCATCCACCCGGTGCGCGCAGCTGTGGCGGGTGTGGATCGTCTCCAGCCCCGCTTTCCGCAAGCTTGCGGCAAGCTCCGGATCATTCAGGATCGCGGCCAGATGCGCGGCCATTTGCTCGCCATCACGCGCGAACAGGAAGTCTTCGCCCGGCCGGAACAGGCTTTCTGAATCTTCCCAAGGGGCAGAGACCAGCGGGATACCGGCTGCCAATGCCTCGAACACGCGGATTGTAGGAATCCCCGGCAGCGTCTCGACATAGGGGCGGCGCGGAATGTGTACCGTGACGCGGTGACGGGCGAAGGCGCGCGGCACCTCGTGATTGGCGATCCAGCCGCCATAAGACAGCCCCGCCCGTCTCAGCGCGGCGAGCGCCTCGGGCGGATAGCGCACACCACGAACCGTGCCCTCAAGACCAATCCTGACAGCAGGTTCAATAAGGAATTCGCCGATCTCTTCCGTGCGCTCCTCGTCTCCCCAGTTTCCGATCCAGATGAGGTCGGACCGATGATCCTCATCCTGATTCTCGGCAGGAAGCGGGCGGAAAAGAGCCGTGTCCGCCGCTTCGTGCCAGGTAACCACTTTACGGCCCCAACCGGTACGGAGGTAACGCTGCCGGAGCGTCTCGCCGAATGCCAGGATGAGATCATAGTCTTCGAGCATAAGGTCGGCGATCTGCGGCTCGGCAGTGACCGCACGATGATGCGTGTCGTGGAAGATGAGCGTAAACAGCCCGCCATTGCGCCGCGCGCGGCCGATGCGTGCGACGAGAGCCGGATTGGTCCACTCATGCACGATGACGACGTCGGCATCCGCAAGAATGTCCTCATGCGGGAAATCGCTGCCATAGGTTTTGGATATCAGCGTGGGAAAGACGCGCTCGAAACGTTCTATGGCGACATCGCCCTGCTCGCGCAGGAGATTGGCTCGGCTCCAGCCATCCTCAGGCTCAAGGGCGATGGCGGTATGGCCACGATCGATCAGCTCACGCATCACGCCGCGCAAAAAATGGGCGTTGCCATGATTCCAGTCGGAGACGAGGGAATGGGTATAAAAGACGAATTTCATCTCAATACTCCCACCTTCGTCTCTACGAGTTGGCGGTAAAGCTCCGCCATATTGCGCGCCTGCACATCGGGCGTGAAGCGGCGCGATCGAGCAAGCGCCCTCTCTCCCATCTCCGCGCGCAAATCCGGATCGGCTGAAAGACGATTGACTGCCGAGACAAGCGCACCGGCATCGCGAGGATCGAAGAAAAGCGCTGCCCCGCTCCACAATTCGCGATAGGTCGGGATGTCGGAAAGTACGAGCGCGGCCCCAGCCCGCGCACCCTCCAACGCCGCCAGGCCGAATGGCTCATACAGGGAGGGCGATACCACGATGCCGGCGCGGCGGACCTGCGCCAGCACCTCTGTGTGCGGGACTTCGCCCAGATGCCTGGCATGGAAAAGACTTGCCTTTTGTCCGTTCGGGCCGTTAACCGATCCGGCCATCACCACGGGCCAGGCGCTGTTCGCCGCAGCTTCGTCCAGCACGCGCCCGTTTTTTCCCTCGTCCCACCAACGGCCGGCCACGAAGATGAACGGCTCCTTCTCTGCCGTATGCAGAAAGGTGCTGATCGCGTTGTGCACGACGGAAAGCCTCGGCAGCTCGCCGTAACACTGCCCTAGCGCCTGGGCATGGCTTCCGCTTGGCGCGATGATCGCATCTGCGCGTCTCATCCCGGCGGCATTCTGGCGTTTCATCCATTCCCATTCATCGGGAATCGCACCACCGCGCATGGCATGCCACCAAGTGATCACACACGAATGAGAGACCGCAAGCACGGGCAGATTTGTCTTCATTCCGGCTGCTTGCGAGGGCAGATTGAGATGGAGGAGGTCGACCTGTTCCTCTTCGGCGAGCCTGCAAAGCGTCTCTGGAAGTGTTTTCAACGCCGCCTCGTCCGGAGCGATCCAGTCGAGCGGTTCATCCAGCCAAACAAGCTTTCCCAGATGCTGCGCTTCTTCCACCTGGTCCGCCGTGGGCCGCGGTCCCAGACCGGCAAAGACGATGCGTACATCCTGCGCCAGAAGGCCTCGCGCCAGTTCCATTGCATAGCGCCAGACACCGCCCACGGCATCCACCGTCATGAGCACTCGGCATCGCCCGCCCACTTCATGCTGCGCGAGAAAGTCTATAGGGGCGCTCTCATTTGCGGATACGCGCAGCATGTTCATGCGGTCAGCCTTTCCTGTCCTTGTGATTGTCCGAGACCCCGCGCCTCGATGAGCCAGGCGGCGAGATCCCGCAGGCCTTCGCGCCAGCCGATCGCCGCCGTCCAACCAAGTTTCGCTTGCAAGCGCGCCGTATCGGCGACGAAATAGTGCTGGTCGCCCGGTCGCCATTCGCCCCAGGTCACGGCCGGCTCACGTTTGATGATGCGGCCTATTTCCCGTAGGACCAGACGCAGGCTGACCGCGTTGCGCACTCCTCCGCCCAGATTGAAGGCCTCTCCATTCACCTCGCCGATCCGCGTCAGAACCGTTCGATAAGCTGCTACGGCATCTGCCACATGGAGAACGTCTCGCACCTGCTTGCCATTGCCGAAAATGGAGATGGGCTTTCCTTCAAGGGCACGGATTAGGAAATGTGCGACCCAGCCCTGATCCTCGGTGCCGAATTGGCGGGGACCGTAGATACAGCTCATGCGCAAGACGGCCGTCTGAATGCCGAAGGACGCGGCATAGTCGAGCACGTACTGGTCGGCGACACCCTTCGAGCAGCCATACGGCGTACAGAAGGCAAGTCTCCGATCTTCTCCGATGCCGTTCTGCCGGACATCGGTGGACGCAGGAATGTAACGGTCTTCCAGTTCGATCATTTCCAGATCGTCCAGCGCACCATAGACCTTGTTGGTGCTGGCGAAGATGACCGGCGCCTGCAATCCAGCGGTGCGAACGGCTTCAAGCACGTTCAACGTACCGCGTGCATTGACCTCGAAATCCTCGAAAGGTTCCTCGATGCTGGTGGTCACCGCCGTCTGGCCGGCCAGATGGAACACCGCTCTTGCCTGCTGAAACGCTGGCCTGATTGCCTCCATGTCCTTGATGTCGGCAAGAACGGGATGCACGCGTGCGCCATACGTCTCTTTGAGCCAGGCGAGATTCTGTTCGACGCCCGGGCGGCTCAGATTGTCGAGGATGACGACATCATCGCCCTCCCGCAGAAAGCTCTCCGCAAGATTGCAGCCAACGAAGCCGCTGCCCCCGGTGATGACGATGGGCGCCGCTTTGCCCGCAAGCGCGGGCGCTGCGAGCGCTTTCGCGCCCGGGCTCATGATACGAGCCCCCGTTCTTCGAGTTGGCGGCGCATCCGGGCGGCATTGTCCACCGCGCCCGTCTCGCGGACCCACTCGGTAAACTCTCCGACTGCCTCTTCGAGCCTATGCAGAGGCTCAAATCCCAAAAGGTCATGCGCCTTTGAAATGTCTGCGAAACAATGCCGGATGTCTCCGGACCGCATCTTCCCGAGAATCTCCGGCTGCACTTCCGGCATTCCCATCGCATCGGCAGTCAATTCGGCCACCTGGCGGATTGTATAGGCGTTGCCGCTGCCGATATTGACGACCTGCCCAACGGCACTTTTGCTTTCGAGCGCAAGGCGGAAAGCGCGCGCAACATCGCGTACATGCACGAAATCGCGCTTCTGCCCGCCATCCTCAAAAATGAGCGGCGGCTCTCCGTTGGCGAGACGAGACGCGAAATTGGCAAGCACGCCCGTGTATGGATTGGAAAGCGCCTGCCCCGGCCCGAACACGTTGAATAGACGCAATGCCACGGTTTCGACCGGATAGGCTTCGCCGAAGATGAGAACGGCACGCTCCTGCGCGTATTTCGTGAGCGCATAGATGGAGGCGAGCTCCACCGGCTTTTCTTCGTCCGTGGCGATCGGCTTCAGCGGGCGGCCGTCGGCATCAACGGGATCCCACCGGCCCGACTGCAACTGCTCCCTGCGCCTTTTTGCCTGGCCGAACCGCTCGCCATCAGTGGTCTCATAAAGTCCTTCTCCATAAACGCTCATGGAAGATGCCATGACGAGGCGTTCCACCGGGCGATCGATGAGGCATTCAAGCAACACCGCCGTTCCCAGATCATTCACGCCTACATAGCGCGCGATCTCGTACATGGACTGGCCGACGCCCACCTCCGAAGCGAGGTGAACGACAAGATCCGCGCCTTTCAGAGCCTCCTGTACGCTCTGCGGATCGCGAATGTCGCCGAAATGGTATTCGATCCGGTGATCCCGTGCGGGTGGAGTGTCTCCGTGCACCTGCTCGACAAGGCTGTCGAGGACCGCGACCGAATAGCCGTGGGCCAGCAATTCTTCCGTGACATGCCTGCCGATGAAGCCGCAACCCCCCGTTATCAATGCCTTTTTACTCACAACCGCTCCTGATGAAGATGAAGAAGGTATCGTCACCCCAAACATCGCATCCGCGCATTTTGTTCCAGCAGGTTCCATGAGCCGGCAAAGGCACTGCCGGGGCCGGAACATTTTTGTAGCTGCGAGGTTCAACCGCAAACGGAGCAGCTATTCGGAAACGCATGCCGAGAGAGGACGACGATGTCACAGGCGAACACCACCACCGATCACGCAACGATCCGCAAATGGGCTGAGTCACGCGGCGGGCGCCCGGCGCGGGTGGCGACCGACGGCTCCGGCGGCATCCTGCGTATCGACTTCGGCGAGCCGGAGGAGAACCTGGAAGAGATCGACTGGGACGAATTCTTCCGCATCTTCGAAGACAGAAAGCTCGCCTTCCTGCATCAGGATCGTACAGACAGCGGAGAGACCAGCCGCTTCAGCAAATTCGTCGACCGGTAGAATCTGCGAACTGAAACCAGAAAACCAACTGTTGCGCAGGCGCTTTCGCGCGGCCATTTCACTACGACAATCAGAAACTTACGTCCTCTCCTTCTTCATCAACGGGAACAACAACACACCTCGTGCGGTTAGGCCGCGGGCATCGATTGCAGGAGAGCGGAATGCAGATCACAATGATTGGCGCCGGCTATGTCGGCCTGACGACCGGCACTTGCCTGGCGACCATCGGCCACCGGGTGTGTTGCCACGATATTGATGCCGCGCGGATAGCGCGTCTGGAGCGTTTCGACCTGCCTTTGTTCGAACCGGGTCTCGAAAGCGTGATGTGCCAGGCGGTCGAGGCCGGCAATCTCCGCTTTTCTGCACATCTTAAGGAAAGTCTTGCCGGGGCCGACGCTGTTTTCATCGCGGTCGGCACGCCGAGCGCGCCGGATGGCGGTATAGACCTTTCGCACGTCCTTTCGGCTGCCCGAAAGATTGCACCGCATCTGAAACGCAGCGCGCTCGTCGTCGTCAAGTCGACGGTGGTTGCGGGAACAGCCCGGCGCGTGCGAGAAATCATCGCGCGCGAACGCGGTGCCTTCGATATCCGCGTAGCCTCAAACCCCGAATTCCTGCGCGAAGGCTCCGCCGTGAAGGATTTCATGGAGCCGGACCGGATCGTCATAGGCGCCGACGACACACGCTCCCGCAACATCATGCGGTCTATCTACCGCCATTTTTCGCAGGCCGGTGTCCCAATTGTCGCCACCACGACCAGCAATGCGGAACTGATCAAATACGCCGCCAATGCCTTCCTGGCGTTGAAGATCGGTTTTGTGAACGAGGTCGCGGACCTGTGCGAGAAGGCCGGCGGCGATATTGTGGACGTGGCGCGCGGGATCGGGCTCGACCGGCGCATCGGCGAGAGTTTCCTGGCGCCTGGTCCTGGCTTCGGCGGCTCCTGCTTTCCGAAGGACACGCGCGCGTTCGCAGCAACGGGCCGGCAGTTCGGCGCACCGCAAAAGCTCATCGAAACGCTGGTTGCCCGCAACGAGCAGCGTAAGACGGGGCTCGCACGCCGCATTTTGAAGGAGGCGCAGCTGCCGCCCGGCAGCACGGTGGCGGTGCTGGGGCTGGCGTTCAAGTCGAACACCGACGATGTGCGTGAATCGGCGGCGCTGAACATTATTCCGTTATTGCGCGATGCCGGGTTGCAGGTGACTGTTCACGATCCCAAAGCTTCCATGAACGCGCGTCGCCACATCAAGGATGTGAAGTGGGCAAACTGCCCCTACGCTGCGTGTGACGGCGCCGGAGCAGCCGTCATCCTGACCGAGTGGGATGAATACCGCAAACTGGATCTTGCTCGTCTTGCCCGCTCCCTTTCGGGCGACGCGCTGTTCGATTACCGCAACCTGTTCGATCCGCGCAGCGTGGCACAGCAGGGCCTACGGTATTTTTGCATCGGACGCATGGCGCCATCCGCCCGCCAGCGCGCAGGCGTTTCGTCACTTGACGCCTGGAACCAGCGCGTCGCCGCGCCCGGCCACGCGTAAAGCCCCTTGAAGCGGAGGGCGGGACACACGCCGTTCCTGCCGCGTCGCCGCGCATCTTTTCAGGTCGACACCATGACAGCTATGCTATCAGGAGGGAATGGACACTCTGCTCGATGAAACAACCGCCCGATCTGAACTGCTCACCGACGCGGCGACCGGCTGGCTGACCGCCGCTCTGATCCTGCTTTCAGCGCTTGCGGCAGGCCTCATCGTGCATGCCCTGCTTTATCGCCTGCTTGTCCGGCTGACGGCTTCGCGCGATCTGTTCTGGCGCTCTCTGGTCGACCGCGCGAAAAATCCCTCGCGGCTTGCCGTGGCGGTGGCGGCGGTAGCTCTCGCAGCACCGCTGGCGCCCCTGACGGAACAGACCGCCACGTTTTTCAAGCATGTTTTGCTGCTCGGCTTTATCGCCATTCTCATGCGTGTGGCGCAGCTTGCGTTGCATATCTTCACCACGCTGCATTTGCGTCAGTTCGAGCTTAACACGGACGACCACATTCTCGCCCGCAAGCATATCACCCAGACGCGGGTGCTCCGGCGCGTCGTCAATACGCTTATCGTGATCGTCGGCATCGGGGCCATGCTGATGACCTTCGATGCAGTACGCCATTACGGCGTGAGCCTGCTCGCCTCAGCGGGAGCCGCCGGTATCGTCGTGGGCCTGGCGCTGCAGCCCTTATTGAAGAACCTTTTTGCCGGGATTCAACTGGCAATCACGCAGCCTATCCGCATCGACGATACGCTGATCGTCGAGGGCGAGTTTGGCAATGTGGAAGAGATCACGTCGACCTATGTGGTTGTGCGCACATGGGACCGGCGGCGCCTCATCATACCGCTCAACTACTTTATGGAACGGCCGTTCGAGAACTGGACCAGGGACAAAACCGCGTTGACCGGGGTGGTGTTGCTTTACGTCGATTTCTCTGTACCGGTCGCCGCTCTCCGCAACAAAGCAGCCGAGATCGTGCGGGCCGCCCCGCAATGGGATGGAGACGTTTTCTCCCTGCAGGTGACAGATCTGCGCGAAACGGTGGCGGAGATACGCATCATTGCAAGCGCCGCCAATTCAGGCGCCTTATGGGACCTGCGCTGCCTTATACGTGAAGAGCTGATCGCGTATCTTGCCGAGAATTATCCGAGCGCCCTGCCTCGCGTGCGCACACGAATGGAAGGTGTGATTCCCCGCCCGGACGGGGAGTCGGCTGAAACGGGGAAACGAGCAGCAAGCAGGAAGGAAGACAGCAAATGAACACGGCAAATCTGCAGATGGAAGGTGTGCTGATGGCGATGGCCGCTGTCTGCCACCTCCTGCGCCAGAAGGGCATTGCTGATGAAGCAGAAGTGGACTCGGCACTCGCGGAGGCCGAGGCCGCCCTTGCCCAGGACAACCTGCGCCCTGAACAGCTATCCCGTGCCAATGTCGAGGCGGCATTGTTCCCCGTGCGTTTCCTGCGGGAGGCCAACCGCCGAGATTTGCCGGGCAGCGCTGCCGCTTACACTGAAATCGCAACGACAGTGGGCCGCACGCGGCGCGACCAACAAGGCTGAACATCGCCTTCAGCGGTTTCGGCACGGAACATTCGCCATTCCATCTCGTTGACCAGAGGCGGCAACGGTGAAGTGCTATGCCAGAAAACCGCCCGGAAAACCGCAACGAAAACGACAGGCAAAGGGCCGGGCTGGCCTACCCTGCCCGTTACGTGCGTCTCCGGTGGGACGCTCCGTTGCAGAAGAGGATTATCCTGGTCGGCTTCGTTCTGGTTGCCGCAGCAGTGCTTTTGGCTTTATTTGCGCAATGAGGTGGAACCTATAGCGATCATTCTTGTTCCTCTGGCGTGGGATTATCAAAAAAATGCCAGCAGGCGGCAGGAATGACCGGAACGCTCGTACGCGCCAAATCAACTTTCTCCCTTTCCACTCCAACATCCATGCAAGCGGCCGTTGTCACCGGACCGGGGAAAATCGTTCTTCAGGACGTGCCAATTCCTGAGCCCAAACCCGGTGAAATTCGCGTGCGCATGATCGGCTGCGGTGTATGCGCATCGAATCTGGGCCCCTGGGCCGGGCCGGAATGGATGACATTTCCCACAGCTCCCGGTGGACTGGGACATGAGGGCTGGGGCATTGTCGATGCGCTTGGCCCTGATGTGGACGGGCTCGATGTCGGTCAGACGGTCACAACGCTTTTCCAGAACAGCTATGCCGCGTTTGATGTCGGCAAGGCCGAATGCGCAGTGCCGCTGCCGGAGGAGTTGTCGCATATGCCATTGCCGGGAGAGCCGCTCGGCTGTGCCATGAACATCTTCCGCCGGGCCGATATCCGGGCCGGCCATACGGTCGCGATCGTCGGCATTGGATTTCTCGGGGCCCTGCTGACGCAGCTTGCGCGCAACGCCGGAGCCGATGTCATCGCCATCTCGCGCCGGGGTTTCGCATTGGAAACGGCCCGGCGCATGGGAGCCGCAAAAACGTTCTCCCTGAAGCACAGTGCATCCATCGTAGAGAAGGTCGGCGCATTGACCGGCGGCCGCTTCTGCGACCGGGTGGTGGAGGCCACCGGCAAGGCTGCTCCGCTGGACCTTGCCGGGGAGCTGACGGCCGAAGGCGGCCGGCTGATCATAGCAGGATACCACCAGGACGGGCCGCGGCAGATTAACATGCAGCTTTGGAATTGGCGCGGGATCGATGTGATCAACGCTCATGAACGCCGCGAAAACGTCTATATCGGCGGGATGCGCGAAGCAATCGAGGCCGTGTTGTCCGGACGGCTCGACCCCATGCCCCTGATCACCGACACATTTCCGCTTTCACGCCTGGATGATGCGTTGAACGCAACGCGCGACCGGCCCGATGGCTTTTTAAAAGCTGTAGTGAGGATGCCATGAGCCTGGTCACCGCGAAACCGCATACGCGGACGACGGCAGAAAAGCTGCAGCTTGGTTTTCTCGGCGCCGGTTGGATCGGCAGGCACCGAATGAAAGCGCTGCTGGACTCGGGAGTGGCGGAGGCGGCGGCGATCGCCGAAGTTTCCGAGGATTGCATGCGCGAGGCAGCCACGCTGGCACCGAAAGCTGCACAAGTCGATTCAATCGATGCGCTGATCGACGAGAACCCGGATGGCATCGTTATCGCCACACCGAGCGCGCAGCATGCCGAACAGGCGCTTCGGGCACTCAGTTGTGGGATTCCTGTCTTTTGCCAAAAGCCGCTCGGTTGCAACCATACCGAGGTGGGGGCCGTCGTGGCTGCCGCCCGTGCTGCGGACCGGTTGCTGGATGTCGACCTTTCCTACCGGCACACTGAGGCCATGCGCCGCATCCGCCCGATCGTGGCAGGAGGCGGAATCGGCCGGGTGCATACCGTTGATCTCGTCTTCCACAACGCCTATGGCCCTGACAAGCCCTGGTTCTATGACCCCGCTCTCTCTGGGGGCGGCTGCGTTATCGATCTTGGCGTGCATCTGGTGGATATCGCCCTCTGGACGCTTGATTTCCCTAAGGTGAAGCACGTCGAAAGCCACCTTTCCGCAGGGGGCAAGGCGCTGGGGCGGGAGCAGTCCACGGTGGAGGATTTTGCCATCGCGACCCTGACGCTGGAAACGGGAACCATCGTGCGGCTGGCATGCTCATGGCATCTTCACACTGGCAAGGATGCGGAAATCGCCGCTACCTTCTATGGAATGGAAGGAGCGCTTGCGCTGCGCAACGTCGACGGCTCCTTTTACGACTTCATTGCAGAACGTTACGTCGGCACTTCCTGCGAACGCATCGCTTCACCGCCTGATGACTGGGGTGGGCGCGCGGCTGTGCACTGGGCTCAGCAATTGGCCAGGTGCAAGCACTATAACCCGCGTGCCGACGAGTTCGCCGAAGTCGCATCGGTGCTGGACCGTATCTATGGAAGACCGGTCTCGACCCAGTAGCGTGCCCGGAGGATTGGTTATGTCCGGACTTGCGAACGAGGAAATCGAAGGAAGATTGAACGCCCTGCGCGAGGCGCTCGCCTTCCTCATCGCCCATGTGGTGCGCGCTGAAACGCTCGCCGGGGACGATGCTGATACACTCCTCGATGCCTTCGACGCGCATTTGCAATTTCAGGATAATCAGGAAGACCCGGGCGCGGTTCCGAGCGGACCGGCTTTCGCCATCGAAGGCGCTATGATGCGCGAATTCAGTCTGCTTCTGAAGAACGCTCGGGCACGCCTTGCGGAATTGGCGGACCAGGAGGTGCCGCCCTCCGGCGGCTGAAAGGATTATACCTCGTCGAACCTGCCCCCCTCCCGCGCGTTGTTGCGGCGCAGAACCTCTTCCTCCTCTGCATCGGGCAATGCTTCATCGCTTTCCATATAGGGGTTGTCCTCGCCCTCCCCATAATGCTCATCGGTATCCACGCGGCCCGACTGGTCCAGCGGCGCATTTTCTCCTTCAGCGTCCTCCGGGGTGAATTCGACGCCCTTTACCTCATCCCAATCCTGTTCACTGCGCTGCGGCGCTTCTTCGGAGATGTCCTCGGGTGGGCGCTCGTCCTTGTTCTTTTTTCCGTCCATGAAATTTCTCCTGCTTGGCTATCCCAGCTCTCGTACGATTACGGCTTCCTGCTCCAGGATCGCGGCCACTTCATCGCGGCTGAGATGCGTCAGCATCAGGCTGATGCAGCACTCCAGATAGGTGAGCGAGGAGCGCCGGAGGAATTCGTTCGTTTTCTCCCGCGACAAGCGTTCGATTTTTCTTTCCCGGTCGGGCATGGGCCTGTCCTCATACGATGATGCTGCCATCGTTCCCTTCACCCAATCCCCGTCAAGGCGCTTGGTTCCGTCCGATGCGGGAGGTTCATCGGCCCTGGGCGCAGGATGTAACGATTGCCGCCGCCGCTCCCGCCCAGAGAATACCCGCGAGAGAAAGAACGCTCGTGAAACGGGAGATCGCATCGTAGATGGTCCGGCCGGACAGCCGGTCGTCCAAGCCCAACAGACGGCCGAAACGGCGTTGCATGATGATGATCGCCAAAAGCGGACCTGCCACAAGAAAAGTTGCGATGAGGACAAAGGTCGCAGACAGGTCCGAACTGCCGCCAAGAGCGCAGATCAACGTGTGTGCACTATAGACGAGCGTCAAATGCAGCCCCCAAAGCCCCGGGCCGATCATCAGATAGATGAACATCGCTATGACGGAAGGGCTCTTGTCTGGATGGCGCAAATCGTCGAAGCCGGTCATCGGTCATTGCCCTCTTAGGACGCCACGCGCGGAAAGCCGTGCAGGAGTACGAGTCCGAGCAGCATCTGCGCGGCGGCGTAGTAATAAAACTGCGCGGCATTTTCGAAATTCACCCGCCGCACATTGTCGAGCTTACCCGTGAGATAGCGCGCGATGGAGAACCCCGCGAGCATCGTGCACGCAGCGATCACCTGCAGGTTAAGGAAGCTGGCCATGTAAACCATGGCGCCATAGGCGTTCATTGTCGGGCGCAGGCCGCTTGCCCAATGCCCCCAGAACTCGGCGACGAGCGCCGCCAAAAAGCAGGTCGCGCCAAGGCCGAAGACAGGCACGAAAGCGGCTCGCCTCCTGCCCGGCGCGGGGAGGAGGCGCCCGCCGACAGTGATCGCCGCCGCCCCCGCGATCACAAGCAGACCGGTGCCGATCGGCCAGAAAATACCGGGCAGATCGGGCGACCCCTGCGGCGCCCACACCTCTGGCGAGACCACCCAAAGATACAAATAAGAGAACAGATAGGCGAGATAGAGCGAGGAGGCGACGACGATGAGCACCATCATCGCCCACCAGGCATGCGAACGATGCCCGGACATGTAGGTCGGCAAGATGATTCCCGCGCCGATGTCGACCGGTCCCTTGTCGGGCCCGTGGTCGAGTTTCCATCCCCACACGATGCAGGCAATGATAAAGATGAAGGCGCTGATAAGCGCCGGCACCACCAGCTTTACCGAGAGAAGCAGGAAGAAGCCGGCCATGAAAATCGCTGCAACAAGTTGCGACCATCCGGCGCCCGGCATGCGGATAATGTATTGCGGCCTCGCGTCGACGGGACTGGTGACGATGGTCTCGCGCCCCCCGGTCGGCGCGCCCGGTAGAAAATAGCGCCCCTCCTCCACATCGCGTGAAAGGTTCGGCTGGTCCCACAACGGCTCGCGGCTGGTCACGTATGGGATGCTGCGGCTTGAATAAGCATCGCCCGGCAGCCATTCCAGCGTGCCCGCATTCCATGGGTTCCCAACGCCGCCGGACATGGTCGGCCGGTAGCGCAGGAAAAGATCTATTATGAAGAGAAGCACTCCGGCAGCGAGGATATAAGCGCCGACAGTGGAAACCATGTTGAGCGTGTTCCACCCCAGGTCCGACGGATAGGTCCATACGCGCCGCGGCATCCCTATCAGGCCCGTAATGTGCATTGGGAAGAACGAAACATTGAAGCCGATGAACATAAGCCAGAACACCCAGCGGCCCAGCCTTTCCGAAAGCATGTTCCGGCTCGCCATCGGTATCCAGTAGTAGAAGGTGGCAAACAGCGGGAAGACCATCCCGCCGATCAGAACGTAGTGGAAATGTGCGACGACGAAGTAGGTGTCGTGCACCTGAAAATCGACCGGCACCAGCGCCACCATGACGCCGGTCACGCCGCCAACCGTGAAGATGAACAGAAAGCCGAGAATGAAGAGCGAAGGGGTGGTTATACGGAAACGCTGCTTGCTGGAGGCGATGGTGGCAATCCAGGAAAAGACCTGAATGCCGGAAGGCACCGCCACCGCCATGCTGGCCGCGGAGAAAAAGCCGAGACTGAGCGAGGGAATGCCGGTGGTGAACATGTGATGCACCCACAGGCCGAATGAAAAGAAACCGGTGGCGATCAGGGCGACCACGATAAGCCTGTAGCCCACCAGCTTGTGCTGGGCCATTGCCGGCACCATCATCGAGACGAGCCCTGCCGCCGGCAAGAAGATGATGTAGACCTCCGGATGGCCGAAAAACCAGAAGAGATGCTGCCATAGAAGCGGATCGCCGCCCTTGTCGGCGGTGAAGAATGGCCAGCCGAAAGCGCGCTCGATCTCAAGCAGCATCGTGGCAAGAATAACCGCCGGAAACGCGATCATGATCATGGCCGCAAAGATCAGCATCGCCCAGGCAAAGATCGGCATTCTGGCGAGTGTCATGCCGGGCGGGCGGGTGCGCAGCGTACCGACAATGATCTCGATTGCGCCGGCAATGGCCGAAATCTCGATGAAGCCGATGCCGAGCAGCCAGAAATCCGCGTTGTGGCCAGGCGAATACTCCGTCAGGGTCAATGGCGGATACATGAACCAGCCGCCCTTTGGCGCCAGATCGTAGAAAACGGTTGAGAAGAAGACGAGTCCGCCCACGACATACGCCCAGAGGGCAAAGGCCGAAAGTCGCGGGAACGGCAAGTCACGTGCCGCCAGCATCTGCGGCAGCAGCATCACCCCGAGCGCCTCCACCACCGGCACGGAGAACAGGAACATCATGGTCGTGCCGTGGACGGTAAAGATCTGATTGTAGAAGTCCTGGCTGACGAGCTCGCTTTCGGGCATCGCAAGCTGCGTGCGCATAATAAGCGCAAGGATGCCGGCGAGAATGAAAAACAAGAAGGCAGCACCGATGTAGAGGATGCCGATCACCTGGTTGTTCACCGCGGTGATGAGACGAAAACCCTTCGGAGGTGCCCAAGCCCGCCTTAGCCCCTCGAGCTCGCCTTCCGGACGGGGAAGTGTATTCGGCAGTTCCTCTTCCCTCATCGGCTACTCCAGACTGTCCAGATAAACCGCGAGTGAAGATAGCTCCTCCTCGGATAGCTGGCGAAATGGCGGCATCAGGTTCTCCGGTTTGATGTGCTGGTTATCGGTGATCCAGCGCGCGAAAGCCTCCGGATCGTTGGTCAGCATTCCCGCGGCCAGAGAGTGACGGCTTCCTACATGGGTAAGGTCCGGGCCGATGAGGCCCTGTGCCGCTGTCCCGCGCACCTGATGGCAGCCACCGCAGCCGTTCTGCATGAAAACGTCATGCCCGCGGGCCTGTTGTCCGGTTTTCGGCCGCTGGGCGGGTTCGGCCTCGCGCGCAAGCCAGGCGTCGTATTCGGCGGGCGGCATGGCCACCACATAGAACGCCATGAGCGCGTGAGCGCCGCCGCAATATTCGGCACATTGGCCACGGCTTATGCCCGCCTCTGTCGCCTCGACGACGACCTCGTTCGTGCGGCCCGGTATCATGTCCAGTTTGCCGGCGAGTTGCGGCGCCCAGAAACTGTGAATGACGTTGTCCGATTCAAGCCGCAGCCGGACAGGACGCCCGACGGGGAGCCGCAGTTCGTTCGCGCTCAACACCTTTTCGCCATCAGCCGTGGTGTAGGTCATCTCCCACCACCAGCGCTTTCCGACAATTGTGACAGCTTCGTCACCCGCTTCCTGGCTGCGCACGGCGTTCGCCTGCATGATGAAAAGTGCGTAGAGGAACAGCACGGTAAGAACGACGATCGGCAGGACAATGCCGCCGCCGATCACGATCCAGTCGCTGCCCAGTCGTGCCCGCCAGGAAACCGGGCCGTACAAGGCGATGGACACCAGCACCACGACCATCAGCGTTACCAGGACTCCCACCCAGGTTGCGGTCCAGAACAGCGGGTCTATGGCCAGCGCTTCGACGCCAGTTGGCGCAAGCGCCGACTGCTCGCCGGAACAGCCAGTGGATGCAGCGGCCAAGGTCAGCGCAACGGTTCGCTTCACTCGCCGTGTCATGGCTCCTGCTCCGAAGGGCTCGTTCCGCCATTCTCTTCCGACCGCGAAGCGAAAAAGGCCGCGACATCTTCAAGTTGCTGATCGCTTAACCGGCGCGCGATCGGCGCCATGATCTGGGCATAGGTGGACTGGTCGCGAACGCCGTTGCGAAAGAGACGAAGCTGCGTGGCGATATACTCGGCGGAAAGCCCGGCAAGGCGCGGGAACTGACCCGAACTTTCCGTAGAGTGACACGACACGCAGGCCGGAATATCGTCATCGCGCACACCGCTGAGTGCGATGAGTCCGCCCCGCCGTATGCTGTCAGGATCCACATCATCCCTCTCCGCAGCGGGTCTTTCGGATAGTTCGGCGTAATGCCGTGCAAGCTCATCGATCGCCGCGGAATCGAGCTCGGCGGCGATCGGCTCCATGATCCCGCTCGGTCGTCGTTCCTCAGCGTATTCCACAAGCGCGCGGTGGAGGTAGTCCTGCTTCTGCCCTTCAAGAGGCGGGGCAAGCGGGTGCACCGGGGCGGCATCCGTATCGCCGTGACAATTGGCGCAGAATGCAGTGACAGTTTCGTCATTCGCGTTCAGATCGAAATCGAAACCGGAGCCATCGTTCTGTTCCGTTTCACGCCCGGTCATCGCTGCATATTGCTCGGCGCTCATATCCGGCAGGCGCTCCAGGAAAGCGACCAGCGCCCAGATTTCCTCGTCACGCTCCAGAGCCGGCCAGGACGGCATGCCGGTGAACTTCAAGCCATGCTTGACGATCCAGAACAGTTCGCTCGTCTGCCAGTCCTCCACTGCATGGGAGAGCGGCGGCGGCGCCGGATACATTTCCGCCGCTACCGGATTTTGCGCCGCACCAGGCGAGGCGTGACAAGGTGCGCACCCAAGCGCGAAATGGCGCGCTCCAAGGCGCGCCAGAGCCTCGTCCGAAAGGTTGTCTGGCGGCTCGATGCCGATGCTGCGGGTCGCAACCGATCGGCGCAGGGTCATGCGTATCACGGCGTTTGTGATGTCGAAGTGCTGCACTGAAGCGGCGACGTTGTAGAGGCCGGAAAGGACGAATCCCGTCCCGAGAATCAGGCCGCCGAGAACAGCGACGATCACACCGTAAACCAACGCGCGGGGGCGGGGCATAGAGACCCACCGCATAATCAGCCCATGCTCTCGGCTATGTGCGATGCCGGCCGCTTGTCGATCTCGTTAAGCCACCGTGCGGCAATGATGACACCGCCAAGAACGTAGACCAGCGGGCAAGCCACCAGCATGATGAGCCCGGCAAGCTGCTGATCGGGCACGAGGGCTTCAGCGGCAACCGGACCGCCAAGGCACAGCTCTGCTGCACGGAGATAGAGCGCCCGCGGTGCAAAGGTGAGCAGGACGCCAAGCAGGCAGAACAGCTTTCCGGTTATGAGCAGCGCTCCCAGAGAGCGCCAGCGCGATGCCTCGGCGTCATTGATGATGGTGTTCCAGAACCATAGGGCCGCGGCAAAGAGGGTGCCATGCATAAGCGCCTCGCCGGCCGGCACGGCATATGCGAAAGCCATCGGTGCCGGCAGGTGCCATCCCCACAAAAGCAATATCTGCAATGCGGAGGCTGGGCCGATCCAGCGTGCATTCGCAATGGCGCCTGGCGCCCTGCCGGCAAGTTGCCGCCATCCGAAGATAGCCAGCGGCGCTGCGACATTCATCGCCAGAATATGCACCACCATGTGCTCTGTCAGAAAGCCGGCAGAATCCAACATACCTGTTGAACACAAAAGGTTGCGACTTGTTCCGGGAATGTGCGGCTATTCCCCTGTTGTGGATTCGGCTCCCACTTCCTCCTGTATTTGCTGCTCGATTTTCCGCCGTTCGGACACCGAGCGTATCTGCCGCGTTGTCACTGTGTCGGAGCACAATACGTGCCTGCCCGCACGTTCAACCAGATGATACTCGCGCTGAGCGGCGACGGGCCGATCCTCTGGCCCATACGTCGCAACGACCGTCAAGGTCAGCCTATGCAGATGGGAAATATCCCATTCTCCCTGGCGAAGTGCGTGTTCTATGATCTTTCTGTAAGATCCGAGCGCCACCGATTTGCCGCTGCCGAGGGGGCCCTGATAGCCATCCTCCTCCTCTGACGTTTCGTAAGGATTGATGCTGCCGCCACGGTCGGTGAGAGAACAGGTGAGGCTTTCCTCGTCATTCTTGCTGAACGTTTCGACGATGATTCCTTCGATATAAACCGCCTCGGTACTCATATTCGTCACGACACACTTCGTGTCCAGGCTGTGTCCGTTTGCCCGGTTGATGAGGATCTTGCTACTTCGCGAGCGTCGGTATCCGTTGAGGAGAAGTTGGAAATAAAGTGCCCAGACCACCAGCATCGCCCCGTTGAGCAACACGTTCAGCGGTTCGCTGCTTTCGGCAATCCAGTTCCACATTTGCGCGCTTCCTTGTCCGATGTCTCGATCATCGAACGCCGCAGCCGGTATGTGGTTCGCAGGGTGCGGCTGAAAGGCACGCCCGCGCGCAAAAAAGCAAGCCTTACCGAGATTTAATAATATAGTTGCTGAAATCAGACGTAATATTGCCGTAGAAGGCAAATACCGACGCACGCATTCGCGGAAATCCTGTTATCTTAAGGGCGCGTTCAGCCGCGAGCGGTGAACGGCAACCCGGAGAATTGAATGGCCTGGTGGAAGCAGCTTCTGCTCTCTTTTCTCATTCTGCTGGTCGCCGGCGCCCTTTGGTATCACTACTTTCCAGGGGCCCGACAGATGCTGGCGGAGTGGGGGCTGGTGCAGGCACCTGCAACCGCCGCCGTTTCGGTGGATCAACGCCAGGGCCGCGGGCGCGGCATGTTTTCCATGCCAGAAAGTCCCATTGTGACAGCAGAGGTGACGAGCGCCACCATCAACGACCGGCTGTCCGCGATCGGCACCGGCAAGGCTCTCCACTCGGTTGCCGTGTACCCGCTGACAGCAGGCCGGCTGACCGAAATACTGGTGGCGGCTGGCGAGATTGTGGAAGCCGGAGATGTGATCGCGCGCATGGATTCGGAATCTGAACGCATTGCGGTCGATCGCGCCCGGCTGGCGCTTGACGATGCCCGCGCCCGGCTGGAGCGCATAAATGCGCTGCGCTCCTCCAATACGGTCACGGCGGTTCAGCATACCGAGGCGGAACTGGCCGTGCGCAACGCCGAACTTGAACTGCGTGAAGCGGAGTTGGCGCTTGAACGCCGTGACATCGCAGCCCCTATTGGCGGCGCGGTGGGCATTCTGCCCGTTTCACCGGGCGACTACGTCACCTCTTCATCCGAGATCGCCACGATCGACGATCGGTCCGAAATCCTGGTGGACTTCTGGGCGCCGGAGCGCTTTGCGCGCGTGCTGCAGGTGGGCATGTCGCTGATCGTCGAATCGATCGCCCGACCCGATGAGAGATATGAAGGCGCGATCAGCGCCATCGACAACCGGGTCGACCCTGAAAGCCGAACCCTCCATGTTCAGGCGCGCATCGCCAATCCGGCGGACACGCTGCGTTCCGGCATGGCTTTCCGCGTAATCATGACATTTCCGGGCGAGAGTTTCCCGGCGGTGAACCCGCTTTCGGTGCAATGGGGCACGGATGGCGCGTATGTCTGGGTCGTGCGCGAGGGAACGGCCCTGCGCACGCCGGTGCGCGTCATCCAGCGCAACACCGACGCCATTCTGGTCGATGGCACCTTCGCCGAAGGTGATCATGTCGTGGTGGAGGGCGTGCACGCGGTCCGCGAGGGCCAGTCCGTCCCCGTCGCCAGCAACGATGACGTCGCCCGGGCGGCGACCGAAACCTGAGGCGGGCATGACCGGCAAAAACATTGGCACATCGGCGAGCGGTTTGACGGCGCTCTTCGTGCGCCGTCCGGTCCTCGCCTTTGTCTTCAACACGCTGATCGCGGTCGCGGGCCTGGCCGCGCTTTTTGGCGTGGAGGTACGCGAATTGCCGGATGTCGACCGGCCCGTGATCTCCGTCACGACCCGTTTCGACAGCGCTGCGGCGGAAACCATCGACCGCGAAATAACCGCCATTATCGAAGGCTCCGTGGCACGCGTTGCCGGTGTCGAGGAGATTTCGTCCTCCTCTTCCTTCGGGCGCAGCCGTGTGACGATCGAGTTCAGCGAGAGCGTCAATCTCGACACCGCCGCCTCTGACGTGCGCGACGCTGTTGGCCGCGTCCAGAACCAGCTCCCCGACGATGCGGAGACGCCGACCATCGTCAAGGCCGATGACGACGCCCAGGCCATCATCCGGCTGGCCGTGACGTCCGACAACATGTCCGTGGAGGACATGTCGGTCTATGTCGAAGACGAAATCGTCGACAAGTTCGCCTCTGTTTCCGGGGTAGCCGACGTTCAGGTCTATGGCGACCGCGAGAAGATATTCCGTGTCGAAATCGACCAGGCACGGCTGGCAAGCCATGGCCTCACCCTAGGCGACGTCGGCACCATGCTTTCCTCGGTCGCCTTCGACAGCCCCGCCGGGTCGCTGACCAGCAGCACCCAGAATCTCGTGGTTCGGGCAAGTTCTTCCGTCACCACCCCGGAAGATTTTGAAAACCTGCACATCTCGGAGCACGTTCGGCTGGGCGATGTCGCCACCGTCATTCTCGGTCCCGATGAAGGTGAAAGCCGCCTGCGGACCAATGGCCGCACGGGCATCGGTCTCGGTATCGTGCGTCAGGCACAATCCAACACCCTGGACATCTCAGCGGGCGTGCGGGAAGCGGTCGAGAACATGCAGCCGGCGCTTCCCGAGGGCATGTCGATCGAGATCACCAGTGACGAAGCCACTTTCATCGAGGGTGCGCTGCACGAGGTGGAGATCGCACTCGGCATCGCCGTGACCGTGGTGCTTTTCGTCATCTACCTCTTTCTGCGCGACATGCGCGCGACGATCATACCGGGCGTTGCCATTCCCGTAGCACTCATCGGCACGATCGCGGCGATCTATCTGGCAGGATTCTCCCTGAACATCCTGACGCTGCTGGCCCTCGTGCTCGCCACTGGTCTGGTCGTGGACGATGCGATCGTCGTGCTGGAAAACATCGTGCGCCGCCGCAACCAGGGTATGGGCCCGCGTGCAGCCGCCGTGCTTGGCACTCAGGAAGTCTTCTTCGCCGTCATTGCAACCACAGCCACACTGGTCGCGGTGTTCGTGCCACTCTCATTCCTGCCGGGACAGGCGGGCGGGCTGTTCCGCGAGTTCGGCTTCGTGCTTGCCCTGTCCGTATTCCTTTCCTCCATCGTGGCATTGTCGCTCTGCCCCATGCTGGCGTCGCGGATGCTTGCCTCTGGCGAAGTCGCAAAAGAAGAGGATGGAGCAGACGGGCCGGTGGCGCGTGTAGGCCTCGCGCTTGCCGGCCTGTATGAGCGTACCTTGCGATTCTGCCTCAACGCTCCCTTGGTGGTGGTCGTTGTTTCGGTCGTGTTCGCCGCATCCGCCTACGGTGCGTTCGGTCTGATCAAGTCAGAATTGACCCCTAGCGAGGACCGATCCGTGGCCTTTATGCGGGTCTCGGCACCGCAGGGCGTCAGTATCGATTATCTGGCCGGCAAGATGCGCCAGATCGAGGGGTTGATCGAACCGCTACGCGAGAGCGGCGAGGTCCAAAGCACCTTTTCGATCACCGGCATGGGCGGCGGCAACAGCGGGTTCCTCGTGCTCGGTCTGGCGCCCTGGGACGAGCGCGAGCGCTCACAGCAGGAGATCCTGAACGAGGTCAATGCCCTTGCGGCGCGGGTGCCTGGTGTGCGCGCCTTTGCCTTTCAGCCCAACAGCCTGGGCATTCGCGGGTCGGGCAGCGGTCTGCAATTCGCCGTCGCCGGCAGCAATTACGATCGGCTGACCGCCGCCGCGATGGCAATCGTGACTGAGATGGAGAAAGATCCGCGGTTCGACCAGCCGCGCCTGTCGCAGGATGCAACCCAGCCGCAACTGAAGGTCGATATCGACCGCCAGCGCGCCACCGACCTTGGCATCGATGTATCGGGCCTCGGAGTGGCGCTTCAGGCTCTGCTTGACGGCCGCAAGGTCGGATCGATCTTCATCGACGACGACAGCTTCGATGTGAAGCTGCTCTCCAGCACCAATCCTATCGACGACCCTACGGATCTGGAGAACATATTTCTGGAGACGGGCGACGGCCGGTTCGTGCCGATGTCCACGATCACATCGCTGCGGGAGGAAGCCGTGCCGCCCTCGCTCCGTCGCGAGGAGCAACTGCGCGTCATACGCGTGACATCCGGCCTCACGCCGGATTTTCCCTTGGGCGAGGCGCTGGAGCGCGCGAAC
>JAJUHJ010000028.1 GCA_029279965.1 Phyllobacteriaceae bacterium | reverse complement strand
GACGTTCGATCACCCGCACTTTGGTCATAACGTTGCTGACGGCGGCAACGCTGAGTTCCGTGCTCAACAACACACCGGTCGTCGTCATTTTTATTCCCGTATTGACCGTCATGGCCGCACAACGTGGCTTTGCCGCATCGAAAGCGCTGATGCCGCTGTCCTTTCTCACCATTCTAGGTGGCATGACGACCATTATCGGCTCGTCTACCAATCTGCTTGTCGCCGGGGTGGCGGCGCAATCCGGCATCGGCATGGGTTTTTTCGACATCACGATCCCCGGCCTGGTGCTGGCGGCTGTCGGTGCGGCCTATGTTCTAGGCCTGATGCCGCGAATCCTGCACAATGCCGGCAGCGAAACCAGCTTTCGGCAAAACGTTTCCGGCACGCAGTTTATCGGCGAGATCCGGCTGACACCCGGCCATCCCTTCATAGGATTGGAATCGCGGGCCGGGTTATTCTCAGGCATCGGTGAACTCACGCCGCGTCTAATCATCCGTCGCGGCATGAACTTCTATCCGCCCTTCGAGAATGTCACCCTTTCGCAAGGTGACCGGCTGGTCGTGACCGCCACGCGCCGCGCCTTCATGAAGGCGCTGTCGGAGGGTGGCGTCAGCGTCGTCTCAACCGCTGACGCGGAGCGCTTTGCGAGAACGGGCGATCCCTCCCAACCGCTCGGACCGGACTACCACATCGCCGAGGCCGTGATCGCCCCTGCCTCGCGCCACGCCGGCCGCACGGTCCGCAATGCGGGCATTGATACCGCGCACGGCGTTCACCTGCTGGGTGTCCAGCGCAAGCAGCGCATGGGCCGCACACCGATGTCCGAAATCCGGCTGGAGCCGGGCGATACGATCCTGATCGGCGGAACCGATCGGGCATTGCAGGATCTTCGGGACAGCCACGATCTTCTGGTGCTGGAATGGTCCGCCGAACCGGTGCCGCAGCGCCGAAAAGCGGGCATCGCATTTGCCATTTTCGCCATGATCGTTCTAACGGCGGCGTTCGACATTCTGCCGATTGTGGTCACTTCGATCACCGGCGCCTTTGCCATGATAGCGACGGGCTGCCTCACACTTCCACAAGCTGCACGCGCCTTTGACCGGCAAATCTTTCTGCTTGTGGGCTCATCCATCGCCGCGGCCACGGCACTGGAAGGCTCCGGCGGAGCACAACTGATCGCCGACGGCACCGTGTGGCTCCTGAACGGCCAAAGCCCGGCGATCATCATGTCGGGTTTCTTCGCTGTTGTAGCGATCCTGACAAACCTTCTGTCGAACAATGCGACCGCGGTTCTCTTCACTCCTATTGCCATCGGCATCGCCCAGGCGATCGGGGCGCCGCCAGAGGCATTCATCGCTGCCACCATCTTCGCCGCAAACGCCTCCTTCGCAACGCCGATCGGCTATCAGACCAACCTTCTGGTCATGGGCCCCGGCCATTATTCCTTCCGCGACTTTATTCGTGCCGGAACACCGCTCGTTGCAATTATCTGGTTGACGTTTTCGCTCTTCGGTCCATGGTATTATGGTCTTTGAGCGCGGGTGCCGGGTCGCACTCCCGCGTGGACAGATGTAGAATTCTCCGCCTCTCAGGAGCGGTATCGGCCGACGATGACACAACATCCGACCCAGCCCCCGCAGTTTTTCCTCACTGCGCCCTCCCCCTGCCCCTACCTTGAACGGCAGTTCGAGCGGAAGGTTTTTACTCATCTGGTGGGAGACAGAGCGAGCGCCCTCAACGACCTGCTTACCCAGGGCGGCTTTCGCCGTTCGCAGAACATCGCCTACCGGCCCGCCTGTGAAGGCTGCCAGGCATGCGTATCGGTGCGCATTCTGGCGCAGGAATTCCGCCCGACGAAAAGTATGAAGCGCATCCTGAAGCGGAACGCCGATCTGATCGGCGCCGCCTTCGATGCGGAGCCATCGAGCGAGCAGTACTCCCTCTTCCGCAGCTACCTGGACACTCGGCACCGGCGTGGCGGCATGTCCGACATGACGGTTCTCGACTACGCCATGATGGTTGAAGACACCCATGTCGACACACAGGTGATCGAGTATCGCAGGCGCGGACCCGATTCGTTCGTCACCGGCCGCGGCGACGGCGAGTTGATAGCGGTGGCCCTGACGGACAGGATGAGCGACGGCCTTTCGATGGTTTATTCCTTCTACGATCCAGCCTTGGAAGAGCGCTCCCTCGGCACGTTCATGATTCTCGACCACATTAGACGTGCGAGCGCCGCCGGCTTGCCGCACGTCTATCTGGGCTATTGGGTGAATGGTTCACGCAAGATGAGCTACAAGGTGCGCTTTCTCCCACAGGAGCATTTGGGCCCGAATGGCTGGGAGCGTTTCGAATAAGACAACCAGTTGCGCGAGCGTGCCGGCACGTCACATCCTCGCGAGCATTTCCGCAAGCTGATCGGCACACCGGCCCCAGCCTTCGTGAAAACCCATCTCCTCATGCGCCTTGCGATCCTCAACCGTCCAGTGCAGGGCGCGTGCAGTGTAGCGGGTCTTGCCACCCTCATCCTCAAAGGTGATGACCCCGGTGAAGAACGGCTTCTCAGCGGGCATCCATGCCTTCGTATAAGCGTCGGTGAAGACCAGCTTTTCGTTCTCCACCACTTCCAGATAAACGCCCGGGTTGGGATATTCCTTGCCGTCCGGATCGCGCATGACAATCAGGCTTGCCCCGCCGGGGCGCAGGTCGAGCTGAACTGATGCGATTGTCCAGGGCCGCGGTACGAACCACTCTTTCAGCAGTTCAGGATCGGTCCACGCGCGAAAAACCTTCTCGCGCGGAGCATCGAAAATTCGTGTCAAGACGAGCTCTCGTTCGTCTGTGGGCTTGGCATTCTGTGTCATGCGATCCTCCTTGAGACAGTTCCGTGCACAGGACGTTCACGCAAGGCGTCATCCGACACCGAGCCGCAAAAACACGCGCGGCCAGACACATGCGCCATAAGAGCACTGTTGCGTCCATTTGGACACACGAACGAGGCTCTACCTCTTGCGCGTATTTACGCGGACATCAGATGTTTCGATCCGGCTGCGAAGGCTAGCCGAATTTACCGGTTCTCGGAAAGCCCTTGGGTGCAAGGCGCCCCGCATTGGCGCGATCGCCCATCCATTCGGCGAGTTCCTCACGCGAACGGGTAAATGTGCGTTCGGCCGAGTCCTGCCAGGTCAGGCCATCTGCGAGCGCAAAGGTCTTCAGGTCGTTAACGCCGCCGTCGCGATAGCGCTGCAAACGCACGCCCTTGCCGCGCGCCATTTCAGGCACCTGGTCAAGCGGAAAGACAAGCAGTTTCCGGTTCTCACCCACAATTGCCACGTGATCGCCCGACACCGGAACGCAGAGCTTTGCCTCGTCGGGCGGCTTGACATTCATCACCTGCCTACCCTTGCGGGTGTTCGCAACCATGTCCTTTTCGGCGACGACGAAACCGTTGCCGGCGGTGGACGCCAGCAGCAGACGCCGGTTGGGGTCATGCGCGAAGGCAGTAACGATGGATTGATCGTTTTCCATATCCACCATGAGTCGCACCGGCTCGCCGTGACCACGCCCGCCAGGCAGCCGGTCAGCGCCGAGCGTGTAGAATTTGCCGCCGGTCGTGAACAGCAGAATCTTGTCGGTCGTTTGCGCATGGAAGGAAAGTTTAAGGCTGTCGCCTTCCTTGAAGGCAACGCCTGAGAGATCGGACAAATGTCCTTTCATGGCACGCAGCCATCCCTTCTCCGAAAGAATGACCGTGATCGGTTCGCGCTCGATCATCGCCTGCTGCACGTCCTCCAGATCATGTGCAGGTGCATCGCCGAAGGTGGTGCGGCGGCGGCCGAGCGCCGGGTTCTTTTCAGGGTCGAAGGTCTGCCGTACCTTCGCAACTTCCCAGCGAACGGTTTGCCACTGCCGCTGCTCGGAGCCGAGAAGCCCCTCAATCTGAGTCTTTTCCTCCGAAAGCTTTTCGTGCTCACGCCGGATCTCGAACTCTTCCAGCTTTCGCAGCGCACGCAACCGCATATTGAGGATCGCTTCCGCCTGGACGTCCGTCAGGTTGAAGCGCTCCATCATGACGGATTTCGGCTCATCCTCCTCGCGGATGATGCGGATCACCTCATCGATGTTGAGGTAAGCGACGAGGTAGCCGGCGAGGATTTCAAGACGTTTTTCAATTTCGGCGAGCCTGTGCCGCGACCGGCGCAGGAGGACGTCCCGCCGGTGGTCGAGCCATTCGCGCAGAACCTGACGAAGGGAGAGCACGCCGGGCACCTTGCCGCGTGACAGCACGTTCATGTTGAGCGGAAAACGGGTCTCCAGGTCAGTGAGCCGGAAAAGCGATTCCATCAGGAGCTCGGGCTCGACGGTGCGGCTTTTCGGCACCAATACGACGCGGATATCCTCAGCGCTTTCGTCCCGCACATCCTCAAGCATCGGCAGCCGGCGCGCCAGGATCAGTTCGGCGATCTTCTCGATCAGCCGTGATTTCTGCACGCCAGAGGGAATTTCGGTGACCACCGCATTCCATGTGCCGCGACCCTGATCTTCCCGGTGCCAGCGCGAGCGAACACGGAAGCCGCCGCGGCCGGTCTCGTAGGCTTCTCGGATCGAGGCTTTGTCCTCCACAATGATTCCGCCTGTGGGGAAATCCGGTCCCTGTACAAGATCGAGCAAGCGCGAAATCGGCGCTTCGGGATCGTCGATCAGCAGAAGAGCGGCATCGCATATCTCGGCCGCATTGTGCGGCGGGATCGAGGTCGCCATGCCGACGGCAATGCCGGACGAACCATTGCATAGAAGGTTCGGAAAGGCGCCCGGAAGGACGATCGGCTCCTCGTCCTCCTCATTGTAGGTGGGACGGAAATCGACTGCATCTTCCGTGATGCCGGTCAGAAGCTCAACGGCAACTTCGGTCATGCGCGCTTCGGTGTAGCGCATGGCGGCTGCGTTATCGCCGTCGATGTTGCCAAAGTTTCCCTGGCCGTCGACCAGCGGATAACGCATCGCGAAGGGCTGTGCCAGCCGCACCAGCGCATCGTAGATGGACTGGTCGCCATGCGGGTGAAACTTGCCCATTACGTCGCCGACGATGCGTGCGCATTTGGCGAAGCCCTGATCAGGATTGAGACGCAACAGCCGCATCGTGTGCATGATGCGCCGATGCACCGGCTTCAGCCCATCACGCACGTCGGGCAGCGCCCGATGCATGATGGTGGATAAGGCATAGGCGAGATAGCGCTCCTCGAGCGCCTTTTTCAGGTCGACCGGAGCAGCCGGGTCATCACCATTGCCGGGCGGAAGCAACTCTTTTCCCATGGTTTGGGGTTAACGGAGGAGATGATTCGCGGCAAGTGCGTCATACGCGACCTGTACCGTGGAATGAGCTTTTCGCCGCGAATTGACAGGGTGAACGACCAAGGTCATCTTCCCGTGGAACATTGTTGAAGCAATGATGCTTAATTCGCCGAGGAGCGTCCTTTTCTTTTCGGCCTAGCCCTGGGAACGTCATATGAAGTTCAATCATTCTCGTCTTACTCCTTTCCTGCTTGCGGGCTTCATGGCCACAACGGGCGTGCACAATGCTCTTGCTCTGGAGGCAGAGGACGTCGCCACGCGCCTGAAGGACGTATTCGCGCAACAGCAGGCCGAACTCAGTTATGACAGCGCCCGCCTCGATGGCGACGATGTCGTTCTCGAAGGCGTTACGGTGCGCGGCAACGAGGCCGAGGAAGACTTCCCGCTCGGAACGCTGACGCTTCAGGACGTGAGCGAACGGCAGGACGGGAGCTTTCTCGTCGGCACGCTGGCGATCGATGACCTTGAGCATCAGGAAGAGGACATCACGATCACTCTGGCCGACATGGTGGTCTCGGACCTGATACTGCCGGCAGAGGGGGCGGAGGACCCCTTCGGCGGCGTCGCTCGTTATGGCCGGATGGAGATCGCCCAATTCGACGTTCAGGGCAAGGACGGATCGATCGCCTCGGCGAGCAACATCTATGCCAGCACGGAAACGTCCGAAGAAGACCTTACAATGGACGCAAGCGGCGGCGTCGAAGCCTTTTCGCTCAATCTCGGCTCGCTCGTCGAGGAGGGCAAAGGTGCAGCGATGCTGAAGGAACTCGGCTATGAGGAGATTAGCGGCAGCGCCGTTATGGAGGGAACCTGGCACGCCTCCGATGGCCGCCTGACACTGTCACAATATGAAATGACGGTGGATGACGCGGGCGCACTGACCGTAGAGCTCGATCTGGCCGGCTATACGCCCGAGTTCATACGCTCCCTGGAAGAATTGGCTCAGCAGGACGGCGGGGACGGTGACATGCAAGGCATGGCCATGATGGGGCTGATGCAGCAGCTCACCTTCCACGGCGCCGCAATCGGTTTTACCGACGATTCTCTGGCCGGAAAGGTGCTTGATTACATGGCCGACCAGCAAGGTGGTTCGTCAGCCGATATAATTGCTCAGGCCAAGGCGGCCATTCCACCGCAGCTTACACCATTCGTCGGCGCGGATCTGGCCGGCAACATTGCCCAAGCCGTTAGCGCTTTCCTGGAAAACCCCGACAATATCCAGATCAGCGCCAGGCCGGAGAGTCCGCTTCCTTTCGTCATGCTCGTCGGCGCGGCGATGGCATCGCCGGAAATGCTCGTCCAGCAGATCGGGCTCACCGTCGAGGCAAATCAATAGATCGAACAACCAGCACTGATCCTTGGGTTCAACTCAAGGATCAATGCTGGAAGATCACGCCCTTCGGAATCAAGGCTTGCGCGGCGCAAGCCGCAAATGCAGTTCGCGAAGCTGCTGCGGCGTGGCATCGGAGGGCGCACCCATGAGCAGGTCCTGCGCCTGCTGGTTCATGGGGAACATCGTCACCTCACGCAGGTTTTTCGCACCCACCAGAAGCATGACGATGCGGTCGATGCCGGCGGCCATGCCGCCATGGGGTGGCGCGCCATACTGGAAGGCGCGATAAAGCCCGCCGAACCGCTCCTCGAGCGTCTCCCGGTCGAAACCGACAATCGCGAAGGCTTTTACCATCACATCCGGCAAATGGTTGCGAATGCCGCCGGAAGCGATCTCAAAGCCGTTGCAGACCAGATCATACTGATATGCTTTGATGGTGAGCGGGTCTTCGTTCTCCAGCGCCTCCAGCCCACCCTGAGGCATGGTGAACGGGTTGTGGCCGAAATCCACCCGCTTTTCGTCTTCGTTCCATTCATAGAATGGGAAGTCGACGACCCAGCACAGCTCGAACCGGTTACGATCGACAAGATCGAGTTCTTCGCCGGCGCGTGTGCGCGCCGCGCCAGCGAAGGCGGCAAATTTCTTCGGATCACCGGCGACAAAGAAGCATGCGTCTCCGTCTTCAAGCGCGAGTTGCGTACGGATCGCTTCGGTACGCTCGGAGCCGATGTTCTTCGCAATGGGGCCGGCGCCTTCCAGAGCGTCGCCTTCCTTGCGCCAGAAAATATAGCCAAGGCCGGGCTGGCCTTCCCCTTGCGCCCAGGAATTCATGCGGTCGCAGAAGGCGCGAGAACCGCCGGTCTTGGCGGGGATTGCCCACACCTGTGCCTTCGGATCGCTCGCCAGAATATTGGCGAACACCTTGAATCCGGAGTCACGGAAGTGCTCCGAAACCTCTTCAATGACGCTCGGGTTGCGTAGGTCCGGCTTGTCCGTACCATATTTACGCATCGCTTCGTCGTAAGGAATGCGTGGGAGCTTCTGCGTTACCGGCTTATCGTCTGCAAAGGCTTCAAAAATGCCACGCATAACGGGCTCCATCGTCTGGAGCACGTCTTCCTGTTCGATAAAACTCATCTCTAGATCGAGCTGATAGAACTCGCCCGGCAGCCGGTCGGCGCGCGGGTCCTCGTCGCGGAAGCAGGGCGCGATCTGAAAATAGCGATCGAAGCCCGAGACCATGATGAGCTGCTTATAGATTTGCGGAGCCTGGGGAAGCGCGTAGAACTTGCCCTCATGCAGCCGCGAGGGAACCAGGAAGTCGCGCGCGCCCTCGGGCGAGGAGGCGGTGAGAATAGGCGTTGAAAACTCGGTAAAACCCACCTCTTCCATGCGCTTGCGCATTTCGGAAATGATCCTGGTCCGGGCAACGATGTTCCTGTGCAGCGTTTCGCGCCGCAGGTCGAGGAAGCGGTATTTAAGCCTGATATCCTCCGGGTAGTCGGGCTCGCCGAACACCGGCAGAGGCAGTTCGCTCGCTTGGCTCAGCACCTCGATCTCGCGCGCGAAGACTTCGACCTCTCCCGTTGGAAGGTTCGGATTGATCGTTTCTTCCGTGCGCGCCTTCACATCGCCATCAACACGAATGACCCATTCACCGCGTACGGTTTCCGCAACGCCAAATGACGGCGAATCCGGGTCGGCAACGATCTGCGTGATGCCGTAATGGTCCCGCAGATCGATAAAAAGCAGGCCCCCATGGTCACGCACGCGATGAACCCAGCCGGACAGCCGAACAGTCCGGCCCACATCGGTTTGTCTCAACTCGGCGCAGGTATGGCTGCGATAGCGATGCATTCTTTCTTTCCGTATCTGAAAGGTGACGGGGAACGTGCTGAATACCCCTTTGAAACCGGCGCGAAAAGCGCATGCACGTCCGGTTTTGTCAAGGCACCGCTGGGAAAGCTCCTATATTTCGGACGCGCGACGAGCTATCGCGCGGCTCCCTCTCCCTGGGGCAAAGCGATATCCTGAAGCACATCTTCGCCATAGAGCCAGTCGAGACCCGCCGCGAGGCTGTCTTCGCGCCTGAGGCGAAGCGCGAGATTGCGCGCCAGCGCGACGGGGCCGCGTGCATGCCACACGAAACGGTTGAAACGGCCGCGCCGGACAACACGGGAAACGCGCGGCCGGCGCAGACGCTCGAACGTTTCCAGCAACATGCGCGTATCGTTTTCGCATGCGGCGAGCTCCGCCAACAGCGCGGCATCCTCGATCGCCATTGCCGCGCCTTGCGCCGCTTCGGGTGTCATTGCGTGAGCGGCATCACCGATGAGCGCCAAGCCGCCAGGATGTATCCACTTCCCTTCCGAACTCATGTCGTGGATGGGCCAAGCGGTCCATGTCGGTCCACTTTTGACGAGGCGAATAAGGTCCGGGGCGGCCTTTTCAAGGGCACTGAAAAGGGGAGCCGTATCCGCCCTTGCCCCCCAGCCCGCCGGGATTTCCGGAGCCCGCGCGATCGCAACGAAATTGATCAGGTCACCGCCGCGAACCGGGTAGCCAACAAGATGAAAGCGCGGTGAAAGAAAGGCTGTGACGGCATCCGACACCGCAATTGTTGCCTCTCTTTGTCCGGCAGGCACCACCGAGCGGTAGGCCACTAGACCGGCAAAGCGGCTTGGGTCAGCCCCGGTGATCTGCCGCAATCGCGACCAGACACCATCCGCACCGATAAGCAACCGGCAGGAGCCCCGACGTCTCGTGGCCGCTCCTTCCAGGTTCACCGTCACGCCCTCGGGCGCGAAAGCCGCATCGGTAACCTGCACGCCGGTTTCGAGCGTGATGGCCGGCTGCCGGCGGACGCATTCCAGAAGGGCACGCTGAAGATCCGCTCGATGGGCAACGAGATAAGGCGCGCGCCAGCGCGTTTCCGCCGATCTGCCCAGCGGCACGCGGGCAAGCGTTGCAAGGTCCGCTGCGTTCTTCAGCAGGATGGCCTGCGGACGAACGGCTGAACGGCCAAGATGCTCCAGCACGCCGAGAGGCCCGAGAATGCGGGTGGCGTTCGGCGAAAGCTGAAGACCAGCGCCGACTTCCTCCAACCGCTCCCGGCGCTCGAAGAGCCTTACGGAAAAGCCTTTCGCGGCGAACGACAGCGCCGCTGTGAGCCCCGCGATGCCCGCCCCGGCAATGATGATATCGTCACGGCTCATGGCACGAGCCGTGGCAGATCAAACGATCTCTTCCCGAAAGAAGCAGCCGGCCGGCTGTGTCTCCTGCGGCTGCAATTCTGGATTATAACGGTAGAGCGTGGAGCAATAGGGACAGATGCGCTCCTCATCATCTCCCATGTCGAGAAAGACGTGTGGATGGTCATCTGGCGGCGCTGCTCCCACGCACATGAACTCCTTGACGCCGATCTCGATGGAACGGTGGCCGTCGGTATTATGAAAATGCGGTGTTTCGCCGGTCGCCATCTGATGTCTCCCGCACGGGGCTGTTTCCGGTGCGTTTGAAACATAAATATCTTCTTTGCAAGCCCGTGGGCCGGGCACTGTCATAAAATCTTGTCAAACAATACTATAGAGGAAAGGCTGCCCGCGAGCGGCAAGAACGAGAGCACCATGAACGAGCTAAAGCCGGTCAAGAACGAATTTCCCAGCCAGCCGGGAACAACGGACGAGGTAGCGCGCACCAGCCCGGACCGGTTCGTCAATCGTGAATTCTCCTGGTTGCAGTTCAACCGCCGGGTTCTGGAAGAATCGCAGAACCCTTCCCATCCTCTTCTGGAACGGGTGCGGTTTCTATCCATTTCAGCCGACAATCTGGACGAATTCTTCATGGTGCGCGTTGCCGGTCTTGCCGGTCAGGTACGCGAGGGAATTGTCACACGCAGCGCCGATGGTCGTACACCCGAGGAGCAGCTCGAGCACGTGCTGCGCGAGGTCAGCGTATTGCAGGTGGAGCAGCATGAAAGCCTTACCCGCCTGCGGGAACATCTGAAAAAAGAGGGCATTGAAATTGTGCGTGCCGAGGCATTGGCGCGCGAGGATCGCGAGTGGGTGGAGACGCATTTCCTGGAGGAAATCTATCCGGTCCTGACGCCGCTTTCCATCGATCCGGCGCATCCTTTCCCGTTCATACCCAATCTCGGCTTCTCGATCGCACTGACGCTGCAAAATCTCTCGAACGGCGAAGTCATGACGGCGCTTCTGCGCCTGCCCGTCACGCTGAAGCGCTTCATCGCCCTGCCGGAAAGGCCGAAGCTGGTACGCTTCATCACGCTCGAAGATGTCGTGGAGATGTTCATCGGCAAGCTGTTCCCGGGCTACAAGGTCAATGGCTCCGGCACCTTCCGCATCATCCGCGACAGCGATATCGAGGTGGAGGAAGAGGCCGAAGACCTTGTGCGCCTTTTCGAGACGGCATTGAAACGCCGCCGGCGCGGCTCCGTCATCCGCATTGAGTTCGAAAGCTCCATGCCCGAGAGCCTGCGCAGCTTTGTCGCATCGGAGCTTGGCGTGACCGCCTCGCGTATCAGTGTGCTGGAAGGGCCGCTTGCCATCAACCAGATAGCCGAGATCGTCAAGCTTCCGCGCGGCGACCTGAAATTCCCCCCCTATAATCCACGATTTCCAGAACGCATCCGCGACCATGGCGGCGACTGCTTCGCAGCCATCCGTGAGAAGGATATCATTGTCCACCATCCCTATGAGAGCTTCGACGTGGTCGTGCAGTTCCTGCGCCAGGCCGCGCGTGATCCGGATGTCGTGGCCATCAAGCAGACGCTTTATCGCACCTCCAATGACAGCCCCATCGTACGCGCACTTGTGGACGCTTCCGAAGCCGGCAAATCCGTCACCGCGCTGGTGGAGCTCAAGGCACGCTTCGATGAAGAGGCGAACATTCGCTGGGCACGGGACCTGGAACGGGCGGGGGTGCAGGTGGTGTTCGGCTTCCTGGAGCTGAAGACCCACGCGAAAATGTCTCTGGTGGTGCGCCGCGAGGACAAGCAGTTGCGCAACTATGTCCATCTGGGGACGGGCAACTATCATCCGATCACCGCGCGCATCTACACGGATCTTTCCTATTTCACAGTCGACCCCGTGATCGCCCATGACGTGGCAAAGGTGTTCAACTTCATCACCGGCTATGCGGAGCCGGATGTGGATATGAAGCTGGCGGTCTCACCTTTCACTCTGCGCAACCGCCTCCTGGAGCATATCCACGCCGAACGCGAACACGCCAAGGCCGGTCGGCCGGCACAAATCTGGATGAAGATGAATGCGCTGGTCGACCCGCAGGTTATCGACGCACTTTATGAGGCCGGTCGCGCCGGAGTGGAAATCGATCTCGTGGTGCGCGGCATTTGCTGTCTGCGCCCACAGGTGCCCGGCTTGTCCGAAAAAATTCGCGTGAAATCCATTGTAGGCCGCTTTCTGGAACATAGCCGCATCTACTGCTTCGGGAATGGCCACGGCCTGCCTTCGGACGAGGCCGTCGTTTATATTTCCTCCGCTGATATCATGCCACGCAATCTCGACCGCCGCGTAGAGGCGATGGTGCCGATAACCAACGCGACGGTGCATGAACAGGTGCTCGGGCAGATAATGCTCGGAAATATCATGGACAACCAGCAAAGTTTCGAAGTATTGCCCGACGGCACCTCGCGGCGTATCGTGCCGGAGGACGGAGAGGAAGCCTTCAACGCTCAGGAATACTTCATGACCAATCCCAGCCTGTCCGGCCGCGGCGATGCGCTGAAGTCCCACGCACCCAGAAGGATTGCCGCCTTCAAACGCCGCAAGAAAGCGGCTGCATCCGAATAGCCTGTCCTTCCCGTGAGCATCGAAGCCTCTCAGGGCAGGTTGCAGGATCGACGGCCTGTATCGGTCATCGATATCGGCTCCAATTCAATCCGCCTCGTCATCTATGAGGGCGTTGCGCGTGCGCCGACATCCTTGTTCAACGAAAAGATGCTGGCGGGGCTTGGCCGTCAGATTGCCAGAACCGGTGAACTCGATCCCCAAGGCGTGAGCCTGGCGGTAAAGGAGTTCCGCCGTTTTCGGGCGCTTTCAGACCAGGCGGGCGCCCGGTCGCTGCATGTTCTGGCCACTGCCGCCGCCCGCGAGGCACGGAACGGGCCGGATTTCATCCGTCGCGCAGAAGACATTCTCGGCACCTCGATCCAGGTGCTTTCCGGCCGCCAGGAAGCCTATTACTCCGCTCTCGGTGTCATCTCCTCGTTCCATAAGCCCGATGGCGTTGTCGGCGATCTTGGCGGCGGCAGCCTGGAACTTGTCGATGTGCGGAACCAGGCGCTGGGGGAAGGGATCACACTGCCGCTCGGCGGCTTGCGGCTACGCGACATGGCCGGCGGCTCACCGGCCGAGGCAGGGAATATAGCGCGGCGGGAAATCGCCCGGGCGGGGTGGCTCTCCACAGGTGCCGGCAGGCCTTTTTACTGCGTCGGCGGCACATGGCGAAACCTCGCCCGGCTCCACATGACCGGCAATCATTATCCGCTCGATGTCATGCATCACTACGAGATGAACCCTTCCGACTGCATCCCGTTCCTGCAACGCGTCGCCCAAGGCGATATCGGAACCATGACAGGAATAAAGCGCATCTCGAAAAACAGGCGCGCGCTCCTGCCCTATGGCGCGGCCGTGCTTCTGGAAGTGATCGGGGCGGCCAGGCCGTCGAACATCGTCATTTCGGCGGCCGGCGTGCGCGAGGGTTATCTCTATTCAAAGCTGCCCGACGAAGAACGCCAGGTCGATCCTCTGATTTCCGCCACAGAGGAGCTGGCGCTTTTGCGCTCACGCTCCGTCACCCATGCGCGCGAGCTGGCGGACTGGACCGGCGAATTTCTCAAGATCCTCGGGATCGAGGAAACGGAAGAAGAGACGCGCTATCGCCGGGCTGCCTGCCTTCTGGCGGATATCGGTTGGCGTGCCCATCCGGAATATCGAGGGACCCAATCGCTCAACATCATCGCTCATGGTTCCTTTATCGGTATCGATCATCCCGGCCGCGCCTTCATCGCGCTGACCAGCCTGTTCCGTCATGAAGGCCTGTTTGACAGCGCCCTGTCGCCAACGATGCGCAAGCTCGCCACGCCGCATTACGAAGAACGCGCGCGGCTTCTGGGCGGATTGATGCGGGTCGTGTACCTGCTGACGGCTTCAATGCCGGGGATTATCCCGCTTCTCAAATGGCGCAAACGCTCCAGCGGCAGCATTGCGCTTCTGATCCCGCCCTCGCACGCGGCGCTGATGGGCGAGCGTCCGCAAGGGCGTATGGCACAATTGGCAAAATTGGTGGGACGGGAGTTGGTGATCGAGATTGGGGAGGTGTGATTATTCCGCCGCACTCGCCATCGTTTCGCCTGGCGCAAAGGTCTCGATCCGGCGACCGGCGAACCGCAGAGCGATCTCGCCACGCAACAGCCTCAAGGCTTCCTCGCCGAACACCTCACGCCGCCAGCCCGAAAGAGCAGGCACGTTCGCCTTCTCTCCCTCCGCCGCGAGACGCTCGATATCATCAGAGGAGGCGAGCACCTTCGGCGCTACCCCCTCCTTTTCCGCGACCAGCTTGAGCAAAACCTTGATGAGTTCGGCGGCGGCCGCCGCCCCCTCAGGAGCATGGTGCGGTTTGGGAAGCCTGGGCAGCGCTTCCTTAGGCAGCGCCAGCGCCTCCTTCACAACTTCCAGAAGAGCGGCAGCGGCTGCCGAACGCTCCCATCCCCTCGGCGTGCTTCTAAGCCTGCCAAGCCCGGCAACATCGCGCGGCTGCTGCTGGGCGATCTCGTATATTGCCTCGTCCTTGATGACACGACCGCGCGGTACATTCCGTTCGCGCGCCTCACGCTCCCGCCATGCAGCAACGTTCTGCATGACGGCCAATTCAACGGGTTTGCGCACCCGCAGCTTAAGTCGCCTCCAGGCATCCTCCGGACGCGGATCGTAGGTTTCCGGCGCCGTCAGCACGTCCATCTCTTCCTTGAGCCAATGCGCGCGGCCTTCGCGCTCCAGTTCGGCGGCGAGATGCCGGTACACGCGAACAAGGTGGGTGACATCCGCCAGCGCATAGCTCAACTGCTTTTCCGAGAGCGGGCGATGCCGCCAGTCGGTAAAGCGGGACGTCTTGTCGATATGCTCTCCGGTGATGCGCAAGACCAACTGGTCGTAGGAAATGCTGTCTCCGAAGCCGCACACCATCGCCGCCACCTGCGTGTCGAAGATGGGGTGGGGAATCAGGCCGCCGCGATTGTAAATGATCTCGATATCCTGGCGGGCCGCATGGAAGACCTTGGTCACCTTGGCATTATCCATGAGGCGGAAGAAGGCCGAAAGGTCCATGTCCTCGGCAAGCGGATCGATCAGGGCCGTTACACCGGGCGCCGCCATCTGGATCAGGCAGAGCTCCGGCCAGAAGGTCGTTTCCCGAATGAACTCGGTATCGATGGTGATGAAGTCGGATTTTTCGAGCTCGGTGACCGCTTCTTCGAGGCCTTGGCGCGTCTTGATCAGTTCCATGCACCTTCTTTAGGCGTTCAAGGCGGAAATGTGAAGATTTTGCTTTCTCAATGCAGGATCTGCGACAGGAAAAGCTTGGTGCGTTCATGCTGCGGGTTGTCGAAGAACGCGGCCGGTGTGTTCTGCTCGACAATCTGCCCCTGATCCATGAAGATCACGCGGTTTGCCACCTGCCGCGCAAAACCCATTTCATGGGTAACGCAGACCATCGTCATCCCCTCTTCCGCCAAATCCACCATTGTGTCGAGCACCTCCTTGATCATTTCGGGATCGAGTGCTGAGGTGGGCTCGTCAAACAACAAGATGCGCGGGTTCATGCACAGCGCGCGTGCGATCGCCACGCGTTGCTGCTGGCCGCCCGAAAGCTGGCCGGGATATTTGTGCGCCTGTTCCGGAATCCTGACACGCTCCAGATAGTGCATGGCTGCATCCTCGGCTTCCTTGCGCGGCATCTTGCGCACCCAGATGGGAGCAAGCGTGCAGTTTTCCAGAATGGTCAGATGGGGGAACAGATTGAAATGCTGGAACACCATGCCAACCTCGCGGCGCACCTCGTCAATCTTCTTAAGGTCATTGGCAAGCTCGATACCCTCGACGACGATTCTGCCCGTCTGATGTTCTTCGAGCCTGTTGATGCAGCGGATCATGGTGGACTTTCCCGAGCCCGACGGCCCACAGACCACAATGCGCTCGCCGCTCATCACCTTCAGATTGATATCGCGCAAGACGTGGAATTCGCCAAACCACTTGTTCATTCCGATGATTTCAATGGCGACATCGGTTTGCGACATCTGCCGACTGTCCGGAACAGCAGCGCCGGCGACGTTCTTAGCTGCCATGTTTCTTCTCCTCAAAGCACTCGTCGGCTATCGGCTGTAACCGGTCTGAAGCCGGCGCTCCACAAAGATGGAATAGCGCGACATGCCAAAACAAAAGAGCCAATAGACAAAGGCCGCAAAGACAAGTCCCGTGGCCGCTGTCGTGGGCGTAATCCAGTTCGGGTCCGCAAAGCCGCGGCGTACGGTACCCAGAAGATCGGCAAGGCCGATGATGTAAACCAGGCTCGTATCCTTGAACAGGCCGATGAAGGTGTTGACGATCCCGGGTATAACCAGCTTGATCGCCTGTGGCATGACGATGAGACGCATCATCTGCCAATAGCCCAGACCCAGCGCCATCGCGCCTTCATACTGCCCTTTCGGAATGGCTTGAAGTCCCCCGCGGACCACCTCCGCCATATAAGCGGCCGAAAACAGCGCCACGCCGATCAGGGCACGCAAAAGCTGATTGAAGCTGACGCCCTCCGGCAGGAACAGCGGAATCATGAAAGCCGACATGAACAGGACGGTAATCAGCGGCACCCCACGCCAGAACTCGATGAAAATGATCGAGACCAGACGCACCGCCGGCATATGCGAGCGACGCGCCAGCGCCAACAGGATACCGAGTGGAAGCGATGCGGCAATTCCGGTGAGTGCAACCACCAGCGTGACCAGCAGCCCGCCCCAAAGGTTCGTCGGAACCGGCCGGAGGCCAAAATCGCCTGCCAACACGATCAAGAGGCCGACCACGAAGGCCGGTGGCAAGAGAATGTGAGCCGGGCCGGTTGCCCGTGGCGCACCGGCACGCACGGCAGCGAGCGTGCTTGCGCCTATCGAAGCCAGGGCGAACAGGCACGACACGCCCGACAGCACTGAAAAGCGGAAGACCAGGAACGTCACCCGCCCGCTGGAAAGAATGTTTGCCACAAGCAGAACGGCGACAGCCAATAAGGCCATTATAGTGGCCGTTCGCAGGAGCAAGGCCGGCGCGGTGACATTGGCACGGGCGAGCGTGGCGGAAATAAAGGCGGCGAGTATGAACAGAAAGGCGATCCATCCGCCGCTGATCTGAAAGCCGCCGCCGGTCAGAAGTACCAGCGCGACGAACGGATAGACCGCAATCAAAAGCAGCGCATTGAGCCGCTTGTAGGGCACACGGGGAATGGCCAGAGGCACAGCCAGGGCTACAAGCAAGACCACCGCGAGATCGACACGCCAGCGTTCACCCATCGGGTAAAGCCCATAGGTGAACTGACCGAGTTTGGCGCCTACGAACGCCCAGCACGCACCCACGGGCGCGCCCTCTTCCGTCACGCAGGCAACCCTATCTCCACCAACGAAGACAGCCGTCACAAGTGCCCACTGGATAATATTCCACGCTGCCCATAGGCTGAAGAGCAGCAGCACCGTCGTCAGTACCGCGTCAACGGGCGTAGCAAAAAGGTTCTTGCGCACGATTGCCAAGGGTCCGTGCTCACTGGGCGGCGGCGGCAAAACCGGCTTTTGATCCCTGGCGACGTAGGCGGCAACTTGCTCTTCCATCGCGTCGCTCCTATCGCTCGACCAGCGCCATCCGGGCGTTGAACCAGTTCATGAAGCCGGCCACGGCAACACTGAGACCGAGATAGACAACCATCCAGATCGCCACCACCTCGACCGACTGTCCCGTCTGGTTGAGGACGGTCGAGCCGATGGCAACCAGTTCGGGGTATCCAACCGCCAGCCCAAGGGAACTGTTTTTGGTCAGATTGAGGTATTGGCTCGTCAGCGGCGGAATGATGACGCGAAAGGCCTGCGGCACGATCACCAGCCGGAGAGCCTGCCCGCGCTTGAGACCCAGCGCGTATGATGCCTCCGTCTGCCCCGCGGAGACCGAAAGAATGCCGGCCCGCACGATCTCGGCTATGAAGGAAGCCGTGTAGAACGACAAGGCGAGGAAGAGCGCGAGGAACTCCGGCTTGACCTGCCACCCGCCGACAAGATTGAAACGGGTGGCCTCCGGGATCTGGAAGGTGACGGGAAAGCCCGACAGCGCAAATACCGCCAGCGGCAGGGCGATGATCAGCCCGAGGATCGGCCACAGGACTGGTCGACGTTCACCGGTCGCCATCTGCCGCGCCCTGTTGACCCGCGCCAGGACGATGGAGGCCGCAACTCCGACGGCAAATGCAATCAAGGTCAGAACCGCCAGAGGATCAAAATGCGCCGCGGGCGTCTGCAGGCCTCGGTTCGACAAAAACGAGCTGAAGGGCAGTTCATACGCCTCCCGCGGCCCGGGCAGCACCGCCAGGACGCCGAAATACCAGAACAGGATGACCAGCAAAGGCGGAATATTGCGGAAGATTTCGACATAGATCGTGCTCAGACCGCGCACCAGATAGTTGCGCGACAGCCGGCCAACGCCGATGATGAAGCCGACGATCGTCGCCAGCGCAATGCCTGACCCGGCAACGATAAGCGTGTTTGTGATGCCGACGAGCAACGCTCGTCCGTAGCTCGCGTTAGATGTATAGTCGATCGGGACCTGCCCGATGTCGAATCCTGCCCGCGAGGAGAGAAACCCGAATCCCGACGCTATGTTGGCCTGCGCAAGATTGCGCATGGTGTTGTTGACCAGCCACGAGGCGAACGCAAGGATAGCGATGATCATCACGATCTGGATGATCAGGCTGCGTGTTCTGGGATCGCGCATGAGCGAAACACGCTCATGCGGCGCTGAAAGGCTATGAGTATCGGCCGTCATCTGACCCGCCACGGAGCTTGGCGGACCCGGATCGCGTTGACCGGATCCGCCTCTAACCGTCCAAGCGCGAAAGGCCACACTGTCGAAGAGCGGCCTTTGCGCATCCGATCAGATCAACGAACCGGCGGCGCGTATTGCAGACCGCCTTTGGTCCAGAGTGCGTTCATGCCACGCTGGATCTTGAGCGGCGTATCGGGGCCGATGTTGCGGTCGAAGATTTCGCCGTAATTCCCGACAGCGCGGATAACATCAACCATCCAGTCATTGGCGAGTCCGACGTCCTCTCCGAACGAACCATCAACTCCCAGGAGGCGGCGGATCTTGGGATTCTCCGACTCGAGCATCTCCTCGACATTCTGCTGCGTAACGCCCAGTTCCTCGGCGTTGAGCAGGCCGAAATGCACCCATTTCACGATGTCGAACCACTGCTCATCACCCTGCCGGACAGTCGGACCGAGCGGTTCCTTGGAGATAACCTCGGGCAGAACCACATGCTCATCAGGGTTGGCGAGTTCGAGACGCGAGGCATAAAGGCCCGAGGCATCCGTCGTCAGAACATCACAGCGGCCCTGGTCATAGGCGGCGTTCACATCCGACTGCGATTCGATCACCACCGGGTTCAATTCCATGTTGTTGGCACTGAAATAATCGGTGAGATTGAGCTCGGTGGTGGTACCGCTTTGAACACACACGGTAGCGCCGGAAAGCTGCAGGGCGGAGGTAACATTAAGATCCTTGCGGACCATGAAGCCCTGCCCGTCATAGTAATTCACGCCGACAAAGTTGAGGCCGAGCGCCGTGTCGCGGTTCATTGTCCAGGTTGTGTTTCGCGCCAGCATGTCGACTTCATTGTTCTGCAAGGCGGGAAAACGCTGCACCGCCGAAAGCGGCGAATACTCAACCTTGCTGCCATCGCCGTCGAAAATGGCAGCGGCCACCGCCTTACAATAATCGACGTCGAGGCCCTGCCATTCGCCCTGATCGTCCTGAGAGGCGAAGCCCGGCAGCCCCGTATTGACGCCGCAGCGCAATGCGCCCCTTTCCTTGACCTCATCGAGCGTGGCCGCGGCAGCCGGCAGGGAAACAACCGCGGCAAAAGCGGAACCGAGCAGTGTCTTAATAAGCATATTCATCATTGGACCCTTTTCTGAAACGGAGGGCTTATCCCCTAACAGGATGTGCAGAAGCTGCTGGTCGATCGACCTCTAAAGGACCACCGCCGCATGCTCCTCTCCCAAGCACAACTCCATCGAATGCGATAAATCCGCGCGGGTCAAGAAGAAAGCCGCGCAGGCTGCGCAGCGCGCGCGGGACTTGTGGACGGTGCCAAGACACACTAAGCCGAAACAAACTTCATTGACTGATACGAGGTGCAGCAATGGCGGGCGACGCACGCAAAGACGGCATCAACACCATGCTCGCACATCTGGGCAATGACCCGCACGCGTTCCATGGGTTCGTGAACCCGCCAGTGGTGCGCGCCTCGACCGTTCTGTTCCCCGATGCCGGGACGATGGCATCGCGCAATCAGAAATACACTTACGGCACGCGCGGCACACCCACCACGGATGCGCTGGCCAGCGCCATGGACGCATTGGAGGGCTCGGCCGGCACGATCATTGTCCCTTCGGGGCTGGCAGCGGTCTGTGTTCCCTTTCTGGCCTTCCTATCGGCGGGCGACCACGCGCTAATCGTCGATTCCGTCTATTACCCGACACGCCATTTCGCAAATGGAATGCTGAAGCGTCTCGGGGTGGAGGTGGAATACTACGCCCCCGAGATCGGTGCCGACATCGCCAGGCAGATGAAACCCAACACGAAGGTCGTGTTTACCGAAGCGCCCGGTTCAAACACCTTCGAGATGCAGGACATCCCGGCGATCGCCGATGCAGCCCATGCCGGTGGCGCCGTCGTGATGATGGACAATACCTGGGCGACACCTCTTTTCTTCCGTCCGCTGGATCACGGAGTGGATGTCTCGATCCAAGCGGCGACCAAATATCCGGCCGGTCATTCAGACGTGCTCCTGGGCACCGCATCGGCCAGCAAGGCCTGCTGGGAGCGGCTTCACGAAGCATTCGTCACGCTGGGTGTGTGCGTCGGAGCCGACGATGCCTACCAGGTGCTCCGCGGCCTGCGCACGATGGGGGTGCGGCTCGAGCGCCATCAGGAAAGCGCCCTTGCGATCGCCCGCTGGCTGGAAGAACGTCCGGAGGTTGCGGAAGTGCTGCATCCGGCGCTCGAATCACACCCTGGCCATGAAATTTGGAAACGCGATTTCTCCGGTTCCAGCGGCATCTTCTCGATCGTGCTGAAAGGCGGCAGCCAGCGCGAGGCGCATGCCTTCCTGGATGCCCTGCGTATTTTCGGGCTGGGCTATTCCTGGGGCGGTTTCGAGAGCCTCGCACTCCATGTCTCACTTGGCGATCGCACGATCGCCAAAGGTCCCGACGCAGGCCCCATCATCCGGCTGCAGATCGGGCTGGAGGACGTCGACGATCTTAAGAACGATATTGAACGGGGACTGAGGGCGGCCGCGACGGTATAGCCTGGCAGTCTGGGCTTCTTTTCCGCGGCCGTAAGCGTTCGCGCATCTTCATCGCCAGCCGTCTTATTCTCCCGCACTCTCCGGAACATTCCGTCCGTGCACAGGTTCGCTATTGCTAGCGATGGAGAAAACGATGCCCAACAATGATCACATGAAGAAGCGCGACGATATCCACGACACTGCCAAGGAGCGGAGCGGCAAAACCAAAGACGAAAAGAACATGAAAGAGGGTGGAACCTCGGGCGGCCTCGATGAAAACACGAAGCACGGGCTCGGAGAGGCCGAAGACAAGATCCGTGATCGCCTCAAACGTTGATCAGATGGAGGGCCGCGAAGCAGGCGGCCCTTTTCGTATAGGAAGACGAGCGGAGATGGTTGTTCCGATCTGAGCGCCATTCCCCTTTGATCTCGGCGAAAAAAATCGGCCCGCTGCGGACACGACGGAACCTCCGGCGCGTCGGCTGGTTGGATGATCCTAGAAATCGCGAAAGGAACATCGAAATGTCCACAATCAGGAAGCTGACATCAGCTGGGATCATCGTTCTGTTCTCTGGATCGATGGCCTTTGCCCAATGCGTAGACGACAGCACGACTGCCGCCACAGGCGAGGCCACCGAAACGCAGGGCATCGAGAAAGACGGAAGCCGGGCTCCGCTGGAGACCGAAGCACGCGCCGAGACAGCCGGAGAAAGCGAATCCGGTCCAACTCAGAAGGATGGAGGCACGATGCCGCTGGCTTCAAGCGAAGCTGAAGACGGAAACGAGCTTGCAACCTCGCAGCAAGACATCGAGGCGCAGCAGGAGGGCGAACAGACGGCCGCTGCTGCAGCGCAAGAGGACTGCTGAAGCAAAACATCAACTGTTTCACTGTTTCGACATTCGATGGTCGCTCCAGACCTGCAAACCGGTGCGAATATCTTAAGACAGATGCGACATTCGAACCCTGTGTGGAGACAGTGAAAACAGTTGAGTATGTGATTATTTTCAAACGCCTTTCACTGCAGCCATGCACCGTGCCTGCGGTCCATCCCTCTTTTATTGAGACGAACTGCTTTCCCGAGCGCTATCCAAGCCATTCGACACGCATGTCTCGTCAGATACGAAGCGGGCGTGCTTGTCGCGGAGCAACACGTGTGGTTTATCTGCAAGAATTGGCAAGCGTTGGCTGCGCCAACGGAGGGATGGATGGCTACTTTTCAATTGCGGATCATCACGGCCGGCCTTCTTTTGAATGCCCTGCTGCTTCCATTGCCACAGGCACTCGCGGCATCACCCTGCAAGGGCGTGGACACAACGCTGACCGAGCAACGCAAATCGGACTATGCCGCGCTGATAGCCGCCGCTCTTGACCAGGACATCATGCCGTCGAAGGTCAGCGTTATGGATTTCATGCAATCGGGGACGTGGGCGGTTGTATATGCTGAAGTCCCGGTGGCTGACCCTGGCTATTTCTTCTTCGATTTCTCGTCCGGCAAAGCCGAATTCAAGGATGTCTGGGGTGGCATTGCCGAAACGAGTGAAGCCGCAGAGATTGCAAAGTGGGCGAGAGATCTTGGTACGAACAAGACCATCGCGTCATGCTTCGCCGATACCGTTGCAGTAGCTGAGTAGCGCCCGTCCAGGCATCTGGCCTTCCCAGGATTGACGGGTCGTTGTCCAAGCCATTCGTCCCGGAAAAGGTGTAAACCATCTCTCCGGTATGAAATGTAAACCATGTCTCCGGGCCGTACACCCATGAACACTGGCGACCCCGGCAGGATTCGAACCTGCGACCATCGGCTTAGAAGGCCGGTGCTCTATCCAGCTGAGCTACGGGGCCGGGCGCAACCGATCTGCGCTCAGTGCGTCCATGGAATTTTGCGGTCATAGCGGAAATTCTCCGCGTAAGAAACCTGCCGCCGCTTCGGCACCTTGGCTTCTTCCACTCGGAAGGGAATGCCGTTCCGCTCGGCGTAGGCGATTGCCTCCTCCTTCGTGGGAAAGTTAAGCTGCACCTGCCGTCGCGTGTCGGAAGAGCTGGTGTATCCCATCAATGGATCGATCTTGAGCGGTGTTTCCGGCACGAACTCCAGCACCCAGTGGCCGGTTTTCGCCGTACCGGACTGCATTGCAGTTCTCGCAGGACTGTAGATGCGCGCAGACAAGGTGACGAACCCTCTTCTTCCTTCTCCGGGTCCCCGGACCGTAGAGCCCGGATATACGAGAAACATGACCGCCCAGCAGCCTGATCCGTGGTCGGAGCGGCAGGATTCGAACCTGCGACCCTCTGGTCCCAAACCAGATGCGCTACCAGGCTGCGCTACGCTCCGAGGTGTTGAAGTCCCTATATTCTCAAGGGTTACAGTGCAAGCCTGAAAACCACTCAAGCCACTATATAGAGGCATCGGAAGGTTGCGACAAAGGGGCGCCCGGCCAGCAGCAGGAAAGTTTTACCTGTTCCGGCCCGCTTCATATCAGGCGTCGAGGAACACTCCGGGCGTCATGGCGTTTGGCGATCGTGATCATAAGGGAGGTTATCATGATCAAGTATGCCGTTGCATCCGCCGCGCTCACAGCGCTCGTTTTGCCTGCTGTCCCCGCGGGTGCACAGGAGGCGGTGAGCCTGATGGTGTCCGAAAGCGAGGAGTACGGGCCCTATCTTACCGATGGTAACGGACGTGCCGTGTATCTCTTTACCACCGATACTCAAGGACAAGGCGGTAGCGGCGCCGAGGTCTCTTGCGAGGGAGAGTGCCTTGACGCCTGGCCACCTCTCTACACGCAAGGCGATCCGCAAGCAGGCGAAGGAGTTGATTCCTCGCTGCTCGGCACGACCGAGCACGAGGGACAAACGATGGTCACCTATAATGGATGGCCACTTTATTATTTCGTCAGGGACGAAGGATCAGGCGACACCGCCGGACAAAATATCGAGGGCTTTGGCGGCGAGTGGTATCTCGTTTCACCGGACGGCCAGCAGGTCGAGGGCGAGTGACCCGCACCGACCTTTAAGGCCATAGAATCAGCCGGCACCCACCGCGAACGGAGGGTGCCGGCACCGTTTGGCCTCTCCCACATTACCGAGCGGAAATGCCTTCCTGGCGCAGGATGTCCAAAACGGCGGAATCAGGATTGTCCTGACAAGCGCTCATGACCGTATCAACCGGAATGTCCGGGAAACCACCCAGGCTACCGGCGGCTGAGCCGCTGGTGGAGGTACCGGCTGTGGTGGTCGAATCGGTGCCGAGATCCGTGCTGGAATCTGCGCCCGTCCCCATGCCTGTATCGGCGGATGCGGTTGTATCGGTCTCAACGTCCGCGGTGCCGGTGTCGGCCGATGCGGTCGTATCGGTCTGCGCACCCGACGCACCGGTATCCGCACCTGCGGTCACGTCAGCATCCGATGGTGCGGCGGCGTCAGCATCAGCGGTCACATCGGCGCCAGCGTCCAAGTCCGAACCCGTGTCAGCGCCGGCCGTCACGTCAGCACCGCTACCAGAGTCCATGCCCGTGTCGGCACCAGCCGTCGTGTCCGTGCCCATTCCCATGCCGGAGGAAGCCTGCGCGGACTGATAACCGGCGATGTAATAAAGCCTGAGCTCCTGCTGATCGCTATCAAGCTCGGCAAGCTGAGCGCATGTGATATCGGAGGCCATCGACCCGGCTGCCGACGCGCTGCTCGTGTCCGATTGCGCCATCGCCACGCCAGCGCCGGTTATCAGCGCAAGAGTACCTACCGAGGCCTTGAGAAGACTTTTCATGTTTCCAATCTCCCGATGTTAACTGTGTTGGGTATTGCACACACGCCGAACGACGAAGGTGGCTGCGTGTTCCCTGAATCGGTTTTCTGATTGGACTGTTGCTGCTTCAGGTCCGCTGGTGCAGCGGCTCGTCGAGGCTGAGATCCGCTTCGCCAACAACCTGCGCCGCGAGTGCACGCGTGATGCGGGATTTGCGCTCCAAGGCAAGCCGGTCGAGCTTCTCGACCATATCCCGTACGCTGGAGAGAGAACGCTCGATGCGCCTTGTCAGAAAGCGCACCACGTGCGGTTCTATGGCGACCTGCCGGTCGGCAAACAGCTTCACGATCACTCCGGCGAGCAGCATGTCGTCGGGCTCGTTGATCTCCACCATGGTGGCAGCTTTCAGACGGGAGAGGAGATCAGGAAGCTGCACGCCCCAGACAGCCGGGAAGCTGCGCGCCGTCATGAGCAGATGCGTGTTCGCCGCCCGGATCACATTGATGAGATGGAAAAGTCCGGTCTCATCGCGCCGGGCCGTATCCGCATCGTCGATCAGGACCGGGCGATACTCGGCGGCTGCAAGCACCTCTGCCCCGATTGCGTCGGCGCTCGCCCGGAACGCGCCAGACCTGGAACACCAGATCTCGGCCATGTGCGATTTGCCCGAACCGTGCGGCCCTGCAAGGATGAGGAGCGGCGCCGGCCAATCCGGCCAGTTTTCCACGAGGGTCACCGCCCGTTCATTGGCAGGTGTGACAACGAGATCGTCGCGCGTGCGCGCCTCGCCATGCGCCAGTTCCAACGGCAATTGCTGTGGCCGGCCGCCCCTCGACATCACGCCCGCCCGTCTCTTTCGCCGCTGCCCGCCTGTCCGGAACCACTATAGAGCGGCGAAGCGAGATAACGCGACAGTGCAAAACGCACGAGCACGGCGATGGCAGCCGCCGTCGGGACCGCGATCAGGAGACCAACGAAGCCGAACAGGAAGCCGAAGGCGAACAGCGAGAACATGAGCCACACCGGATGCAGCCCGACGCTGCGACCCATCAGCCAAGGCTGCAGGATATTGCCTTCGATAAACTGGCCACTGAAAAAGACGGCCGCGACGGCGGCCACCCAGTACCATTCGGGCCAGAATTGCACAAACGCGACCCCCAGCGAGAGCGCGAGCCCGACAAATGAGCCAACAAACGGAATAAAGCTGATGAGGCCAGCGAAAAACCCGATCAGCAGACCGAAATTGAGGCCAAGGAGAGTGAGGCCCACCGCGTAAAAGGCCCCGAGGATCAGACACAACGTGCCCTGCCCGCGCACAAAACCGGCAATGGCTGCGTCGATGTCCCGGGCGATCTGTCGGACCGTCTCAAGATGATCGCGGGGCACCCAGCTATCCACCTTGTCGACCATACGGTCCCAATCCAGCAGCATATAGAATGCGACGACCGGGGTGACGACAAAGAGACTGACCAGATTGAGCAGGGTCAGGCCGGAGCTCCAGATCGACCGGAACAATGTGGCGAGGAAGCCGGTGCCCTGCGTCAAAAGCGTGGTCAATCCCTCCTGCAGGGTCTGGTCGCTTACGCCGCCCATCTCGTCGAACCAGCCCGGATCGAGCCGGGCGATCAGGTCCTGAAGCCGGGAGATATATTCGGGCAGACGCGCGGCAAACTCGGTCATCTGGTTGCCGAGAACCGGAATGACCACCATCAGCACAAGAGCAAGCACGATGAGAAATGCCACGAGAATGACAATCGTGGCCACCGTCCGCGATAAGCCAAGCCTCTGCAGCCGGTCTGCGACGGGATCGAGGAAATAGGCAAGCACCATGCCTGCCAGAAAGGGCAGCAGGATCGAGCTGAAAACATACAGGAAAAAGACAAGGCCGGCCGCCGCCAGCGCCCAGAAGACTGCCTGGCGGACCAGGCGGCCCTGCGGCGCCCGTTCAGCCTTATCCTTTTGGGGTGCCGGTGTCGACATAACCGCCCATGTGCTTGATCCAGCCGACGAGATAGGCCGCGCCGGAAGCCACGGTCAAGAGTGCAGAAAGATAGACCAGCCCGTTATAGAAGCCTCCAAGGGAAAAAGAGAAGGAAAGGCTGGCCAGGACGAGCGCCGCGAGCAGGAATTGCGTCAGCGTGTTTGCCTTGGAAACCAAAAGCGGCTTCATCGCCACGGGGTTCTCCATAACCGTGGACAACATGACGCCGCCGATGATCAACGCGTCGCGCGATACGGCCGCCACCACGAGCCAGAGCGGCAAATGCCCCATGTAGCCCAGCACAACGAAGACGCTGACAAGCAGCAGCTTGTCAGCAACGGGGTCGAGATAGGCGCCCAGCTCGCTGCGCTGATCGAACTGCCGGGCTATGAAGCCGTCCACACCGTCAGACACGGCCGCCGCCAGAAAGCCGGCAAATGCCCAGTCCAGATCGCCCGCCAAAAGCGCAAACACCACTGCCGGCACGAGCAGAAAGCGAAACAGCGTGATGATATTGGGAATGGTCAACGAGCCTCTCTCCACGACCGGTCTTGGCACGCCGGGCGTCATTTCAGACGCACAAAGCGCAATCTTCCTGAAGCTAAGCCGCGTACTTCCTGAAAACCGATGCTGATTCTTCAGGCCGATGCGCCGCCACCTTGGTTTCGCATTGATGACGGGCATAGCCCTCCTCTGCAAGTGGCAAGCGCGAAACCGGGCTGACGGGTCTTGATGTGGAGGCACCTCCCGACACGGCTTGCGGGGAGCCCTCCTTCATGCCAATAGCGGAGAGAACCAGGGCGCAACCCACGAGACAGCGATGAGCGAGAGAAAAAAAGGCCTCTCTTATGCCGATGCCGGTGTCGATATTGACGCTGGCAATGCGCTCGTGGAGCGGATCAAACCGCTGGTGAACTCCACCCGCCGACCGGGCGCAGACGGCAAAATCGGTGGCTTTGGCGGACTGTTCGATCTCAAGGCGGCGGGGTTTTCCGACCCCATTCTGGTGGCGGCCAATGATGGCGTCGGCACCAAGCTCAAGGTCGCCATCGAGGCAGGCCGGCATGAGACAGTGGGCATCGACCTCGTGGCCATGTGTGTGAACGACCTTGTCGTTCAGGGAGCCGAACCGCTCTTTTTCCTCGACTATTTTGCAACCGGCAGGCTCGATGTCGACCAGGGCGCGGCCATTGTCGCGGGGATCGCCGAGGGCTGCCGGCAAGCGGGCTGCGCGCTCATCGGCGGGGAAACGGCGGAAATGCCCGGCATGTATTCCGAAGGCGACTATGATCTTGCCGGCTTCGCCGTGGGCGCGGCCGAGCGCGGAAACCTTCTGCCGACGACCGACATTGGCGAAGGTGATGTGATTCTGGGCCTTGCCTCGTCGGGGCTGCACTCCAATGGATTCTCGCTAGTGCGCAAGATCGTGGCGCAGAGCGGGGTTTCCTGGGGTGATCCGGCGCCGTTCGACCCTCATCGCGGCCTTGCCGAGGCGCTTCTGGAGCCGACTCGCATCTATGTGAAGCCGATCCTCAAAGCCATCTCCGGCACCCACGGCATCAAGGGGCTGGCGCACATTACCGGGGGCGGGTTTCCCGAAAACATTCCGCGCGTTCTGCCTGAAGGTTTTGCCGCAGAAATTGATCTTGACCGCGTGGAAGTGCCTCCGGTTTTCTCCTGGCTTGCGGCCGAGGGAGAGATAAGCGCGGCCGAGATGCTTCGGACGTTCAATTGCGGGATCGGGATGGTCGTGATTGCCTCCGCAGCCCAGGCCGCGCAAGTGGCGGCAGTGCTGCAGCAGGCGGGCGAGCATGCAGAAATCCTTGGTCGCGTCGTGCCGCGCAGGGAAAACGGCGTCATCTATCGAGAAAGCCTAGCGCTATAATGGTCAAGAAGAAGACGGCAGTCCTCATTTCCGGACGCGGCTCCAATATGAGCGCGCTCATCCGCGCGGCTGAGGAACCTGCCTATCCCGCTGAAATCGCGGTTGTCATCAGCGACAATGCCGAGGCCGCCGGGCTACAGGTGACAAGGGCAGCCGGCATTCCCGCCAAGGCGATCCCGCGCGCCGATTATGCTGATAAGCCAGCCCATGAAGCGGCCATTGAGGAGGAGATTCTCCGTCACAGCGTTGAGGTCGTTTGCCTCGCCGGCTTCATGCGTATGCTGAGCGCGGATTTCGTGGCGCGACGGCAGGGACGCCTGATCAACATCCACCCTTCCCTCCTGCCGCTCTTTCCAGGTCTCAATACCCATGTCCGCGCACTGGAATCAGGCGTGCGGGTTCATGGCTGCACCGTCCATTTCGCAACTGCCGAAATGGATTCCGGCCCCATCATTGCCCAGGCGGCGGTACCCGTCATGCCGGACGACACCCCGCAACGCCTTGAAGATCGCGTGCTGAAAGTCGAACATCGCCTCTATCCCCTCGCCCTTGCTCTTGTTGCTTCCGGCAAGGCAAGAATGGAAAATGGCAGGACAGTGTACTCCGCCTCAGCAGCAGTCGGTTGGGGCGAGAAGGACAGCCTCACGGTTCCCTCGATCATCGAAGAAGCACAGAACCTGGAAGATCTTGCTCGGCGAACGCCATAGGCATAACCAGCCACGACTGGGTACCCCTGGAACAAAGTAGCGATTTCTGCTAGCTCTGGGTCGTCTAAAAAGGAGAGATCGGTGCGGTTAGCCCGATCCCCGCAAGTGCGGGTCCTGGCCTTCGTTGTTGCGATGAGTCCCATGACCTTCAACGCCGGTGCAATGGTGCGCCGGTGAATAGAGAGGTCTTGGTATGCAACAGCAAATTTCGGTGATTACCCTCGGGATCGCTGACTTGAATCGCTCACGCCGCTTCTACGTAAACGGCTTCGGGTGGGCGCCCGTTTTCGAGAACGACCACATCATTTTCTATCAGATGAACGGATTTGTTCTCGGAACTTTCCTGAAGACGGCTCTGGAGAGCGATATGAACCGCCACGGCCTGTTGCAGCCCGGCGCGTTCTCTCTTGCTCACAATGTGACCGGAAAGGACGAGGTCGAACCTTTGATGGACCGGCTTGCCGAGGCGGGTGGCGCCATACTCCGTGCCGCTGACGCTCCAGCACATGGTGGCTTTCGCGGCTATGTCGCCGATCCCGACGACCATGCCTGGGAAATCGCCTGGAACCCGGCATGGACGATCGATGAGCGTGGTCTGGTGACATTCGGGGTTTGAGGATCGCGGGAGAGCGGATCACATATCGCTCTCCACCCGATTGGCTATCGCATCGGGTAGGCATGATGCGCAGGTGCCCCTTTGAATGAGCGGGACGCGAGACATTGCTGCAAACTCTGCCTCCAACTAAACAGCCCCATGCCTTCGGTTAAGAACAATGATGTCGTCGTTCGATATGAAACAGCCGGCGACAAGGCGAAACAGCCGCTCGTTCTGATCTTCGGGATCAGCATGACGTGCGAGGACTGGTCTGAACTTGGCTATGTGGCGCGACTTGCCGATGACTTTCATGTGGTCTGCGTCGAGCCCCGCGGCCATGGCCAAAGCGCATGTCCGGTTGAACCGCATGATTATTCCTTATCCGCCATGGCATCGGACATCGAGGCGGCAATCTCCTCATTGAGGTTGGAACGCCCGATCCTGTGGGGATACTCTCTCGGAGCAAAGATCGCGCTCGCAGCCAGCGACCGAAATCCCGCAGCTTATGCGGGGCTGGTCCTTGGAGGTTTCGAGCTTCATTCAGACGCTGCCTTGGACGGTGACATCGTCGCCGGTGCGTTCGCGAGCGGGCCGCAAGCCTGGCTTGCGCTTTGGAGCCAAATGTTCAACGTACCCGAAGGCATGCGGAAACGGCTGGCGCGTGCCAACACGCGCGCCCTGCACGCGTTGCGAACAGCGGAAAGTGACTGGCCGTCCTTAAGCGCAGCGCCAGCAAAGATTGCGGCGCCCGTCCTGCTCTATGCCGGTGAAGACTGCTTCTTTCGGGAGGCTACAGCGCGTCTCGTTGATAGATTCTCAAACGCACGTTACGTTCAACGAAACGGACGAAACCATTTTGAGTTGATGCTCGACAGCGAGTGGATAACGAACGAAGTGATTCGTGAATTCAAAACGGTCG